>CALEIY010000029.1 GCA_937898665.1 Candidatus Bathyarchaeota archaeon
TGCGGGGGGTGGGATTCGAACCCACGCAGGCCTGAGCCAGCAGGTCCTGAGCCTGCCCCCTTTGGCCACTCGGGAACCCCCGCCCCATAGATGTGAAAGGGGGTTGAGGGGTAAATTAAGTCTTCTCATCTTCGCTCAGCCCATACATTTTTGTCCACCTATGGGAGGCCTAGACCTGTCAGGAGGGATAGGAAGGCTGAGGCCATGACTAGGAGGAGGGTGAACCTCCTGAAGGCCTCCTCAGCCACCCTGCGGGATAGCTTGGCTCCGACTACGGCTCCGAGGGCCATGGAGGGGATGAGGAGGGTGATCCACCTCATGGTTTGGATGTTTATCAAGCCGTTGAGGATGTAGGTTGGGATGGCTGCCATGCCGAGGAGGGTGAAGTATGCGATGAGGCTAGCCCTGAAAACCCTCTTCTCCACACCCCTATGAGTTAGGAAGAGGATGACGGGTGGCCCACTCATCGTCGTGCTGCCACCCAATAGGCCGCTTAGGAAGCCTACGGGGATGATCATCCACCCGCTTGAGCCACCTAAACCCTTGACGCCTAATAGTAGGAGAATTGAGAAGAGGATGACTAGGAGGCCTTCCAAGACCCTGAGGGTATTCCCCTCAACGACTCTAAGCAGATAAGCCCCTATAGGTATGCCTATAAGACCCGATGCGGCGAGGGGGATCACCATCCCCACGTCGATCCACCTCCACACACCTGGGAGTGGAAGTAGGGTTATGAGGGAGCCATGGGTGATGACTATAGGCATGGCGAGCCTAGGCTCCATGAGAGCTGAGAGGAGGGGGGCGGAGACGAGGGCGAAGCCGAATCCACTCAAACCCTGAACGACGCCGGCGGCGAAGACTACTAGGAGGGGAGAAGCCACATCATGGGGAAGCCCTAATTAGACTCTCTTTTAAATGTTAAGGGGTATGCCCATCAGGGTTAGGGTGAGATACTTCGCAGGCCTCCGTCGACTGATAGGCCTGGGAGAGGAGGCCTACACGGTGGATGATGGAACGGAGTTGAGAAGCCTACTGATGGAGATCATACCGGAGAGGCATGGGGAGATTGGGGAGCTATGGATGAGGAGGCTCTTCGAGATGGGAGCCGATGGTGATCCGACGCCGCGTAGAGGCTATATGATCCTGATTAATGGGCGCCACTACAACGAGTATGAGGAGGGGTTAAGACGCATATTGAGGGATGGAGACGTCATCTCCATCCTGGAGACGGTGGGTGGTGGATGATGCTCTCGGAGAGGGAGCTGGAGAGATACGACCGGCAAATAATGATTCCAGGCATAGGCATAGAGGGTCAGGAGAGATTGAAGTCCACTACGGTGGCAGTCGTCGGCGTAGGCGGATTGGGATGCCCCGCCTCCCTCTACCTCGCAGCCGCAGGCTTCGGCAGGATCATCCTAATCGACGAGGGACGCTTCGAACTCAGCAACCTGAACAGGCAGATACATGGCTGGCAGAGGGATATTGGCAGATTGAAGGTGGAGGCGGCTAAGGAGAAATTGACGGCCCTCAACCCCGACGTGGAGGTGGAGATGCAGACCATAAAGCTGACGGAGGAGAACGTCGATGAAGCCCTAGGAGAAGCCGACATAGTCGTCGACGGCCTAGACAACTGGAGAACCAGATTCCTCGTAAACGAACACTGCGTCCGACACCGTAAACCCTTCATCCATGCAGGGGTCAGAGCCCTCTATGGACAGATGACCACCATAAAGCCAGGTGAAGGCCCCTGCCTAAGATGCATATTCCCCCAGAATCCACCTGAAGCTGAGCGCTTCCCAGTTCTAGGAGCCACCCCAGCCCTCTTCGCAGCGCTTCAAGTCATCGAAGCCGTGAAGCTGGTCACAGGCATCGGGAGACCGCTGGTTGGTAGGCTCCTATTCTTCGACGGTGAAGAGATGCGCTTCGAGATAGTTGATGTGGAG
>CALEIY010000030.1 GCA_937898665.1 Candidatus Bathyarchaeota archaeon
AGGGCATAGGAGACGTAGAGGGGCGCCACGGCGTTGAGGGCTGCCCCCGCGGAGGTGAAGACCAGTAGGAGGAAGACGGGGAGGGAGCAGCCGAGGGAGGACACCGCATAGATTGCGCCGAAGAGGTAGAAGGATAATAGGCCTCCGGCTTCAGGTGGAGCTGGATGCGGCATACCCGACAGGGTGAGACCGCCTCTCCGATAGGTGATGAGGCCTAATAGGATTAGTATAACGCCGAAGATGGGGTTCAAAACCCTCTTGCTGAGGGGGATGAATCCGAGGGCGAGTGATGGAACGAATCCCATTAGGGTGTAGACGGATAGGAAGCCTAGGAGGGTTGTAAACGCCAGGGTGAGTCCACCTCGAAGCCGATGGGCATCGACGGCTGTGAGATAATATGCGATGTAGGAGGGGAGCAGCGGCAGAGAGCAGGGTGAGAGGGGGGATAGAACGCCAGCTGTGAAGGCCAATAGAAGCCTAGCCGCCTCCATCTCATCCACTCAGCTGGAGAATGATGAGTTTCAACTTCTCATAGGGGGTGTAGGCGCCTCGATATCTGATGATGCCCCTCTCATCGACGACGATGACCATAGGGACATAGGAGACCTTATAGAGGAGACCGGCCTCAGGTGAGTGTCCATAGAACCAGCTTATACCCATATTCCTCACCCAATCCCCACTAGGCTCCTCCGAGGGGTCGACGTCTATGGAGGCGATGTAGACTCCCTCCGTGAAATCCTCTGACAACCTTCTGAAAACCTCTATCTGCTTCGCGCAGTAGGGACACCACATCGTGGAGAATTCGATGACGACGATCTCGCCTCTGTGCTCCGAGAGCGTGAAGGTGGAGCCATCTACGCCGACGACGGTGAAGTCTGGAGCCTTCATGCCGATGTAGACCCCCTCCTCCACATGTTCAGCCCTAGGCCTGGCGAGGATATAGAGGGCTGCCACCGCGATCACTATGGCGGCGATGATGGGGGCGAGTCTCCTTCCCCTCATCTCACCGTTCCCCAGGGGTCTTCACCGCTCCTCAACTGGATAGGCGACGGCGATAGCGGTTCTCACTCCCCTAAAGGCCGTTGGATAGTCGTCGAAGACCATCCTGATGGTTCTGCCATCCACCCTCTCGGCGTAGGGTATCAAAGCCGCGACATCGGCCATCGTCGAGGTTACGAATCTCATCCTCACCTCAACCGGCTCCTCAACCTTGAAGGGCTTGAATTCATCGAGGGCCTTTAGGGCTTCTGAGGCTTTCTCCCTAATCAGCCTCCTCGCCTTAGCGGGGTGTAGGCATCTCGCGGCGTATCGGCTGACGCCCCATTTGACGACTGCGCCCCTGATATTCGGCACCAGTCTCCTAGCCTCCTCGACGACGGCTTGGTCTCCTGAGATGAAGATGGAGGGAACCCCATGCCATCCCGCTAGGGCTGCGTTCAGGCCGAACTCCCCCATCTCCACGCCGTTGATGTAAATGGCATCGACGACACGGCCTGAGATGGTGTGGCAGAGGACTCCTCGCTCGGTTCCCTTCATGGAGTGGTAGCCGACGTAGAGGGCTGCGTCGAAGCTTTCGTCGATTCCCTCCATCATCAGCCATGGCCTCGGGGAGCCTCTGATGAGAATCGCTGCTTCGTGAACCTCCTCCGGTGGGAGGTTGCTCATACGCCCATGTGAATCAGCGACCACAACCTCCTCAGCCCCAGCCTCCAGGACGCCCTCTATGGCTGCATTCAGGTCTCCGACCATCAGCCTCCTACAGGCTTCATACTCTTGAGGTCTCTTTCTGAAGTCAACCTGACTCCAGTCGACGATGCTGCTTATACCCTCCATATCGATGGATATGTAAACCTTCAACTCCCTCGATATAGATGGCCCCTAACCATGATATAAGCTCAGCTCCTACCCCTGGGAGGCCTATAGAGTATTGGAGCTCCACAGTAGATGCAGAGCTGAGTCTTGGGAACCAGATGTCCACACCTCTTACAGACGACGAGTATATCGAGGCTGTCGCCCTTCAACCCTGATTTGGGCGGCTCCCCCTCTTTTAAAAGGGATGCGGATTCACTCTATGATGGGGGATGGATGAAAGTGGCTGTGACGCCGATCTTCGATCCGAGCGTCGGGCGTCGCATGAGAGTTGCCTGCTTCATGTCCGGCTCTGGGACGAATACGAGGAAGATCATCGAGCGCTCCCTTGAGGAGGATGCCCGATACGAGGTGGCTCTAATCTTCACGGATGTGAGGGATGACCGCTTGGATCGAAGTGGTGAGAAGCGTTGTAGGGCCTTGGACATCGCCGAGGAGTATGGAGTCCCCTATGAGTGTATAGACATCCTCGACTTCTATAGGAGTCACGGCCGCAAAACGAAGCGGGATCTGACCCTTAGGCCCCTATACGATGAGCAGGTGGCCAGGAGGATAGAGCCATACAAAATCGACGTCATCGCCCTAGCTGGGTATATGAGCATCATAACGAAGCCCCTCCTCGATAGGTATCCAGGGAGAATCGTGAACGTCCATCCGGCAGACCTATCCATCATGGAGGATGGCAGACGCAAATATGTAGGCCTCCACGCCGTTAGGGACGCCATCCTCGCCGGTGAGAGATATCTATACTCGACGACACATGTGGTTAGGGAGAAGGTGGATTACGGCGAGATACTTGTGAGATCCAAGCCCGTCCCCGTCATCCTCCCCGAAGGCGTAACCCTCGAAGACCTTAAGAGGGATAAGGAGCTCCTGGAGAGGGTTGTGAGGGAGAATCAGAACAGGTTGAAGAGGGATGGAGACTGGGTCATCTATCCATTGACGCTCCAGATGATCGCTGAGGGGCGTATAGCCCTCGACGGCGAGGGTGGAGTCTACATCGATGGAGTCCTCATGCCCTATGGGCTGAGGCTGTAAAAAGGAGGGGTTAG
This sequence comes from Candidatus Bathyarchaeota archaeon, assembly GCA_937898665.1. Taxonomy (GTDB): domain Archaea; phylum Thermoproteota; class Bathyarchaeia; order TCS64; family B23; genus B23. The sequence goes on from CALEIY010000030.1 coordinate 2,922, forward strand.
GTTAACCCCCTCTCAGAGAGGAAGCGGCTGACGATCTCCTCGAGATCCGGCTTTGTTGTCTCCCTCAGCTCGAAGGAGACGTGGACGACGGGTTTGTTCAGCTTCAGGAATCTCTCCAGGTGGCTGGGAGTTCCGAGGACGACGGCGTCGCAGTCAACGGCGTTGATGGAGGCCTCAAGCTCCCTCATCTGCTCACGGCCATAGCCCATGGAGGGCAATACCTCCCTAAGCTGGGGATACTCCTCATAGACGGCCTTCAGGGAGCCGACGGCGTGGGGTCTGGGGTCGACGATCTCGGCGGCCCCAAACTGCCTCGCCGCGACGTATCCAGCTGCATAGCCGAGGCCTCCATGGGTGACGGTGGGCCCATCCTCGACGACGAGGACGCGTTTACCCTCTATGAGTTCCGGTCTGTCAACTGAGATGACGGATTCTGCCTCGATGATCGGTGCCTCCGGATTCAGCTTTCTCAGATTCTCCTTGACGGTTTCAATCGACTCTCTGTCGGCGACGTTCACCTTGTTCACCACGAAGACGTCGGCCATCATCGCATTCGCCGTCCCTGGATAGGACTTCAACTCATGTCCAGGCCTCAGGGGGTCTGCTACGACGATGTGGAGATCCGGCTTGTAGAAGGGTAGATCGTTATTTCCACCGTCCCAGACGACTATGTCTCCCTCCTCCTCAGCCTTTTTGATGATACCCTCATAGTCGACGCCTGCGTAGAGGGGGACTCCAAGCCTTATGATGGGCTCATACTCCTCCCTCTCCTCGATGGTACACTCATAGCGGTCGAGATCCTCGAAGTCTCCGAATCGTTGAACAGCCTGCTTGGCCAAGTCTCCATAGGGCATTGGATGTCTGATGGCGACGGGCTTTAGGCCCTTTGACAGCAGTATGCGCAGAACCCTCCTGGTGACGGTGCTCTTCCCCGCTCCGGTTCTGACGGCGCAGATGGAGATCACCGGACGCCTAGACTTCAGCATCGTCGAACCTGGACCTAGGAGCATGAAGTCGGCTCCCAGCGCTAGAATCTCTGAAGCCTTCTCCATCACATCCTCGTAGAGGAGGTCGCTGTAGGAGAGAACCGCCAGCTCGACCCCCTCCTCCCTTATCAGCCTTGGGAGCTCCTCCTCGGGGAGTATCGGTATCCCCTCAGGGTATCGCTCACCAGCCAGCTCAGGCGGATAGATTCGACCGGCGATGTTTGGAAGCTGAGCCGCCGTGAAGGCCACAACCTCGTATTGGGGGTTGTCCCTGAAATAGACGTTGAAGTTATGGAAATCCCTACCGGCCGCTCCTAGAATGACGACTCTCCGAGCCATCATGCACTAATTGGTGCAAAGAGAGATAAATTTTGTTATATTTAGGACATTAAGGCTCTCGGAGTATGGGGCAGGTCATGCAGTGAGGGCCGCCTCCGCCGAGGCTGAGCTGGCATCCTGGGATGCCGATGACGTCGAAACCCCTCTCCTCCAGCAGCCTCTTAACCCGCTCATTCCACTCGTAGGTGATGTATTTCCCGTCGCCTATGCCGAGGATGTTGGTGCCGAAGTTTCGAACCTCCCAATCGTCGACGTAGATGATGTCGAAGCCCCTCTCCTTGAGGTAGTCCTCGATGAAGGCCAGCTCCACCTCCCCATCCTCCCTGTAGATCCAGGCTGGGTATAGCTCCAGGGAGGGTTTATGGATCACCGCTAGGTCTCGGCTGAGGATCATCAAGGCTCCATCGAGGTGAACCCTGAAGCTTGGTAGGGTGACGGCCACCAACTCCTTTAAGGCTTTGCCAAGCATCAGCTCCCTGACGGCTCTGACTCCCCCCTCATCTGATCGCGGGCCGAAGCCGATGAGCAGCGTCTCGGGATCGAGGTAGACGAGGTCTCCACCCTCCAGGTAGGCTGGATGACTAACCCTGAGCGCGATGGGTATGCCCAGCCTCCTCATCGCCCTCTCGGCTAGGAGGGGTTCAGCATACCTGGCCTGATATCGCATCCTCATCCTTATGGCTCCAAGATTTGTGACGCTGCAGATGTCCCTCGTGTAGACGAGGTCTGGCATCAGCTCCGCTATGCGTCTATCCCCCTCTCCGAGTAGTTCCCCAAGCAGATAGACTTCCACCCCCTCACCTCTGAGGGCCTCTACGAAGGCCTCATGTTCCCTGATGAACTCCCTCCAATAGACGATGTCCCTGAAGAGGTAGTGATCCTTCGTCTGAGGCGTCACCCTCCTCAGATGCTCCGAGGGCTTATGCATCAAGACCTTCCTCAACCTTCCATACTCGGATTGGGCGCCGAACTCCATCTCAGCTCCCATTTGAGACGAGTTCTGGAGATAAATCCTTTATCATAATATGAGTTAGGATTCAATATGGCTTCTAAGAGAGCTTTGGTGAGAGAGCCTGGAGCCACCTACCCCAGATGTATCTCATCACATCCATTGAGGCATACCATCAACGTGGAGAGAGCTCGGAGGCAGCATGCTGAGTATTGTAGGGTATTGGAGGAGCTGGGCTTAGAGATCATCAGGCTGCCGAGGGACGATGAGCATCCGGACTCCTGCTTCGTTGAGGATAACGCCGTCGTCCACGGCGGCCGTGCCCTCATCTGCCGGATGGCTAAGCCCAGCAGGAGGGGGGAGGAGACGGCTGTGGAGGAGGTGTTGAGGCAGTATATGCCTGTGAAACGGGCTGAGCCGCCGGCCACCATAGAGGGAGGCGATGTCATACATCTACCGGATAGGTTGATCTCGGGGTTGACGGAGAGGACCAACGCTGAGGGAGTAGCCCAGATGAGGGATTGGCTGAACGTCCCCGTGGAGACCATAGAGGATCCAAGCATCGTCCACCTGAAGAGCTATATCACATACCTAGGCAGAGGCATCATGATCACGACAAGAAAATACGCCGATCACCCCGTCCTCAAACCCTTCGAGAAGCTCATAGTCCCAGATGAGGAGTGGTATGCCGCCAACACGCTCTCCATAGGCGACGTCATCCTCATGCCTGAGGGGTATCCCAGAGCCGTTGAGATGGTGAGGGAAGCCGGATTCGATGTCATCACCCTAGACGTCAGCGAATTCACTAAATGTGAAGGCGCCCTAACCTGCCTCTCCATCATCTTCTAACGGTGAACCATCATGGCGATCCAAGCCGTGATGGAGGCTGAGAGGCCGAGGGAAGGGTTAAAGATCGATATGCACTGCCACATCTCCATCGTCGAATACATGGACCCAAGACATCCTAGGATCGTAAGGGTGTCAAGGGAGGAGCTCCTCTCAGACCTGGATGCAGCGGGCTTCGATATGGCCGTCATACTATCAGACCGCAGGACACCGCCGGAGGCAGTCTCCCAGTTCATCTCAGCCGCCCCAGACCGTCTAATAGGCTTCGGCTACGTCAACCCCCTAAAGCCTGAGGCTTCGGAGGAGGTGATTAGGCAGCGAGAGGAGCTCGGCCTGTATGGCTTGAAGCTCTATCCAACTCTCGATGGGTATAGGGCTGATGATCCAAAGGCTTTCACGGTGTATGAGGTGGCCCAGGAGATGGAGATGCCGGTTATGTTCCACCAAGCTGGGATGCCAGAGCCACAGGCCCTTTTGAGGCATACGGATCCAGAGCAGATCGATGTGGTGGCCGCCTGCTTTCCAAGGCTGAGGATAATCCTCGCCCACCTAGGCTATCCAAGGGTCGATGAAACCCTCTACCTCGCCAGGAAGCATGGGAACATCTGGCTCGACATAAGCTGGATCTACGGCGACATAAGGCATCCAAGCTACCGATACTTCCTATGGAGAGACCTTTTGAAGGCCTTGAACCTCGGAGTCCTAGACCACATAGTCTTCGGCACCGATTATCCAGGGATAAAGCAGGCCGAGTATGTCGAGATGCTCATGTCCATCAA
>CALEIY010000031.1 GCA_937898665.1 Candidatus Bathyarchaeota archaeon
CTTCAGCCCGATTAGGTAGGCTATATAGTTTGTTAGGGGGTGTAGGAGGAGGGTTAGGAGCAGTATAGCAACGATCAGGCTTGGGGCAGGCCTCTGCAGGGGATAGGAGAGAGCTATGGCTGCGAGGATAAAGCCGAGCTGATCGAGGAGGGGGAGCATCGATCCAGGTTTTAGGCCTAACCGTCGTTTTAGGAAGGAGGTGGAGAGGTCTCCGAGGATTGCCCCCAATGATTGTAGTAGGCCGATGGAGGGGGAGAATCCTGGGAGGTCTATTGGGATATTTTGGGAGATGTATGCCTGGGCCAGACCCGTTAGGGTTCCGAGGATTAGGGCTGAGAGGACGCCTCTAAGGGTTTTATGGCCTCCCAGTATAGGTCTCCCATCCCTCCATAGGCGTCCCCCATCTAGGGGTCTTCCACCGCCGAAGAGGACTGGGGCGGCGTTGGCGACGTAGGCTGGGAAGTATAGGTATAGGGCCTCAGCGATCAGCTGGGCGATACTCATCTCTCCGCCTCCATCAGGCCTCCATGATATATCCGATAGAGGCAGCTCCTCTCCGGTTTAGGTTTCTCCCTCACGGCCCTCCGGATGGCGCCCCTCACCCTCTCTAGGCGGAGGATGATGGAACACCAATACCTGAGCAGCCTATCGGCTACAGGCTCCACCCCACCTGGAGGCTCAAGGACGCTGTGAACCTGCCCCAGCAGTAGGATCGGGGAGCCTCCACGCCTCGCAGCCTCAGCTAGGAAGCCTAGCTGATGGTTGAGCTCCTTATTGGCCTTGAAAGCCCCCTCAGCCGCCTTGAGGCGGTAGAGGCCCGTGATGGAGTCGAAGACTATGGGTTCTCCGTGGGCGAGGTCTGGGAGCCTCTCTGCGATGAGGGTCTGCTCCCCCAGGCTTTGAGGCCTCCAGATGTATAGGCGTTGAAGGATCTCCTCGTCTCCTGTTAGGTTGAGTAGTAGGTCTATGGGGAGTTTCCCATCGGCGTCGATGTAGTAGGCCTTAGCCCTGGGATTAGATGTAAGGTATTGAGCGATGGTGGAGACCGCTATGATGGTCTTCCCCGTCCCAGCCTCGCCGTAGATGAGGGTTAGACGGCCAGCTGGGAATCCTCCATCCAGCACCTGGTCGAGGGGGCCGAAGCCGGTTGATAGACGCCTCATTCCAGGTATCCCAGCTCCCTTAGATACCTCCTCACGGCGCTCCTCACGAATTCGGGTATGCTCGTATATCCATGCTTGCCGCTTCGGATGACCTCCCTGATCTTCTCGGCCAGCGGCTCAGGGAGGTTCACGGTATGATACTTATATCTCTTCTTGGACATTTCTAATTAGAAAAAACCTAAATTTAGTTAAATAAGTTTAAGGCAGCCTCCCAAGCTGACTCAGAACATAATTCCTAATCTCCCCAGGCTCAGGCAAGGCCGACACGATCTTCCCACCCTTTATCAGAGGCCTCAGCATCGCCTCCATCTCCCTACCGCAGCGACTACAGATAGGCCTCGGGGCATCCCAAGGCTCAACCCTGTATGTGAGACATTCCGGACATCTCCACGTCTGCTTCTTGCCTCCGAGCTTCCCCCTCTTCGCCGCCGGTCTGCCCTCCACCTCCACGATGTCCATGGCATAGTCTATCGTCGGGGCGCCGCTGATGTAGGTTCCCACCCCAAAGGCGTCGGCGCCAGCCTCTCCGAGGCGGCGCACCGACTCCTCCGTGAGACCTCCGGAGATGAAGATTTTGACGTCTTTGAAGCCCCTGATGTCGAGCTCCCATCGAACCTCACGGATGATCTCGGCGAAGTCTCCCCGCCTGGAGCCTGGGGTGTCAAGCCTCACGCCGTATAGACGCCCCTTAAGGGCCTCAGCGGCCTTTACGGCCTCTATCTTCTCGTCGAAGTATGTGTCAACCAGGGCGACCCTTGGAACCTCTGGGGGCATAACCTCGTCGAAGGCCTTCCAGGCTTCGACCTGATCTCCGAAGAGGATGATGAGGGCGTGGGGCATCGTCCCAACGGGTTTTTGACCGATGACCTCAGCCCCCTTAAGGCTTGAGACCGCGTCGAGTCCTCCGATGTAGGCTGCTCGGTCGAGGGCCGGAGCAAGGGCTGGATGCATCCGGCGTATGCCGAAGGCGACGACGAGTTTATCGCCGGCGGCCCTCCTCACCCTCGCAGCCCTCGTGGCGACGCCGGACTCCTGGCATAGAAAACCGAGCAGCGGCGTCTCCAGATGGCAGAATTCGTAGTAGGGGCCTTCGATGACCATGATAGGCATCCTGAAGCCCCGCTCATCCTCCGGGGTGAAGATTGTTCCCTCGGGCATGGAGTAGACGTCGACGGGGACATCCTCGAAGAGGTGGGCGACCTCTTCGACGCCGCAGAGGACTGCCCAGGGTGAGCCGTCGGGGAGTTTGCTCACCGTCACCTCAGCTACGACCCTCACCTTGTCGAGGCCCTTTGCCTTGAGGATGCGCCTTGTTCTGACGAAATATATGTCGGTGGTCTTCCCCTCCTTGATCTCCTCCGATGAGGCGATGAAGAAGCGGGTCATGGCCCCTCACCTAGGCGATTTAGGAGCTCCTGGGAGCTGACAACCTCGGCGCCGTAGATTTCACGCATATACTTCAACGCCTCTCTATGTGCCTCATCGCTTAGGGCTTCGACGCAGTCCTCGACTACGACAACCCTATAGCCTCTGAAGAAGGCGTCGGCGGCCGTATGCTGGACGCAGATGTTGGTCACTAAGCCCGTTAGGATAACCGTGTCGACGCCCAGCTCTCTTAGTAGGGCGTCGAGGCCGGTGGCGTAGAAGGCGCTGTATCTACGCTTCTTCAGGTGATAATCGCCAGGCTGCTTTAATTCCTCGACGATCTCGGCGCCCTCTGTTCCGTCGACGGCGTGTCGAGGCCAGAGTTGGAACTCCCTATCGTTTTCGATGTGGGCGTCGGTGACATGGATGATAGGGATACCCCTCCCCCTCGCCTCGTCGAGGAGTCTCTTAACCCTTGGTATGATGCTTCTCGCCCTCTCGCTTCCGAGGACGCCCGTTGTGAAGTCCTTTATTATGTCGATGACGATGATGGCGGGTCTCAATCTAGAAGCCTCCTCTCCTGAGAGATACT
>CALEIY010000032.1 GCA_937898665.1 Candidatus Bathyarchaeota archaeon
TGATACGGCGACCACCGAGATCTACACCGTCTAATTCGTCGGCAGCGTCAGATGTGTATAAGAGACAGTCTTTCTTCACCTCAAGCGCTCAAGTTGACTAGAAGGTGGATGAGGCAGCTGGCCCCCAATCCCGCCTTTATGAGTGCATAGGTCATGACTAGGCCGCTGATGAAGAGCCAGACGATGTAGTAGCGGTATGTCCAGAGGTTGGCCGGTGAGAGGCCACCCCTCTGGGCGAAGTGAAAGATGAGCCAAACGGTGTTTGAGAAGAGGGCCTTCCAGGTGAGGCTGATGTCACGCTGCTTGAACTCGGCGAAGAGGTCTGCGAAGTTCATCATGCTGGCCCTGAAGCACTCCTCGCTTACGGCGACGAGGATCCAGAGCCCCACGACCTGAAGCATGAAGCCGACTTGCTGCAGCGACGAGACCGAGGCATCGGTGGCCGTCACAGCGGCTGTCCAGCTTCCCGTGAAGACTGGCAGCTGGAGAAGGGCTCTGAGGCCTATGGGGGCGAGGCAGAGAGCTGAGTAGGCGACCTGCTGGTCGAGGCTGACGAGAGGCCGCCGCCACCAGTAGTTGCTGCTGCAGATGCCGAAGATGATAGTCGTGATGAGGAGGGTGTTCACGTTGAAGGCCAATATGTAGCCTGCGCTTTGAAGCGAGAGCCAGAGGCCTGAGAGGATTGCGATAAAAAAGAGGGTGATGAAGAGCTTGTCCCTAGCCCTCTCCGGCTCCGAGAGGGGGCTGACAGCCACCTCAGCGCCTGTCACGTCGACCACCCCGCCGAGCGTAGCCGTAGACGGCGACTAGGCCGAGGACTGCGGCGGCTCCAAGCAGCGTCAGCCACTTCATACGGTTCTCCAGGACTATCGTGAAGCTGGCGAACTCGTAGCTATGAGCCAGCTTGTCGTAGGCGTAGACCTGGAAGCTGTATCGGCCCTCCCTAGGCAGCCTATAGGTGGTCTCATAGTAGCCGCTGCGCTTCGTGAAGTTGCTGAGGAATTCGCCATTCAGCATCAGCACCAGCCTGTCCAGCTGCTCCTCTCCGCTGGTGATGTAGACCTTGATGACGAGGCTGAGAGAGTTCACGTAGACGGTGTCGTCGGGGCCGCTGACCCGCTTCCCGTTGACGGTGACGTAGCCCTCGATGGGTGAGGCTTCGACGGGTGTGAAGGTCAGCGTGTAGCTGTCCGTGTTCCCAGCCTTGTCGACGGCCTCGAAGCGCAGCTTGTAGGTGTTACCTGGCTGAAGCGTCCAGCTCATCAAGGGCTCTGAGCCGCCGGAGCCCGATGAACCTGAGCTGCTTGAAGACGAGGATTCCGATATGCTGCCGCTGAAGGTTCCCTTATAGAGGTAGACATTGTTCTGGAGCTCCTCTTCGAGGCTGAGGGTGATGGTCTCCAGCCGGTTCCAGCCGAAGAGGGTTTTAGAGTAAATGGTGCACTTGACGCTGTCGAGCTCTATGTTCTCGTAGACCCAGCACTTCACTGTCAGCTGCCCTGAGACCGTGAAGCTCTCCCCGTCTCTCGGCCTCGTCTGCCTTATCTCAGGCGGCGTCGTGTCAGCAACTATCGTCGCAGAGCGCCACAGGCCTGCGCCGCCTATGAGCGCAGCCAGGATGCAGAGGGCCAGGGCTATGAGGGCTCCCCGCTTCAAGTTCTCAGCCTCCTCAGAGCTGCTGAGAGGAGCTGACCCGTCAGCCAGCCGAGGCTGGATCCGCCGAGGGCTGCGAAGAGCCAGTAGAGCCAGAGCGGCATCGTCATATTCGCTCACCCATCTTCCTGTGAACCCTGTGCCTCGCAGACTTCACCCTGCCCCTGGCTCTGGCCGCTGCCTGGGCCGTCTTCTCCGACAGCCATCGGAAGCCTCCGAGGAATGCGTCTGCGAGGGCGAGAGCTGCGCCCCAGAGCCAGAGGGCTACGCCGTATAGTATGCTGCCGAGAGCCGAGGCCGCCGAGCCAAGCA
>CALEIY010000033.1 GCA_937898665.1 Candidatus Bathyarchaeota archaeon
GCCTCCTGCGTCTCATCTCTGCTGTATCCCCTTAGGGCCATGGCTTTCATCAGCCAGCTTGGTCTATAGATGAAGCCTGATCGCATCTCGAGGAGTATCTGCTCGCAGCATCTCTTGATCCTCTCCTCACTTCTCGGCCTCAGCCTTACGCCCTCCCCCCGAGCTGTTAGGGGATATGCCTCTATGCCCAGCTTCCTCCTCAGGTATTCCGGGAATCCTCTCGATAGGGCTGTCCCATGGAAGGTTAACACCTTCTTCGGCCTACACCCCCTTATGAAGCGTAGTATGCCCCTGAAGTCTGAGTGGTCGCTGAGGGGGAAGGGCCTACTGCTTCTCCCCCTCATTATGGCCGCCCACCCCGATGCCAGAGCAGGCTCAAGGCGCTCGGAGAATAGCTTGGAGCCTTTTGGGGCGATGAGGATGCATCTCCCATCCTCGAGGAGCTCCTCCCCCTCATCGCTTCTCGCATCGACGTATTCAAGCTTGAAGCCGTAGGCTCTATAGATGTCGCTGGCCCTGGTGACGCTTCCGAGGGTCAGAACTGGGAGGTTTGTGTAGCGGTTGAAGATGGAGATGATCTCCTGTGCATTCCCTATTGGGTCGGTTCTGAAGGCCGGTGTCCTGCCTCTCGGTATCACGTCGAAGACAGCCCACTTCACCATCTCCAGAGCTATCTCCCTCCTCGAGGGGAAGCTGAAGAGGGGGGAGGCGAAGGTGGTCTCTATGACGAGGATGTCGCACTCCACGGCCTCAGCTGCCTCCATGGTGTAGGAATCCCCGACGTTGAAGTCCCCCGTATAGAGAACCGTCCCCTCAGGGGTTATGGCCTCTAATAGGAGGGAGCCGAGGACATGCCCCGCGTTGTGACCTCTAACCTCTATCTCCCCTATACGCAGCGAACCGCCGACGCGGAGCTCCCTCCAGTTCTGGCCTCTCCCCCATCCCAGGGCCTCGACAAGCCTCCTCGTCTCCTCAGTGGAACCCTTCCATATATCTGGATGTTTGAAGGCTGCCGAGTGATCCGCGTGGGCGTGGGAGATGAAAGCTGGGTGGGGCGTCAGCCCCGTTGGGTCGAAGATGACGGCGTCGCATCCATACTCGACGACGACTCCCCTGCGATACCTAACCGTGAGCAAGTTCCCCCTCTACCCCGTCTTCAGCATCAATATCGCCTTGGCGAGGTCCCCCTCCGCCTCCTCTAAGGCTTTTCGAGCCTCTTCGAGGCTGACGCCCGCCTGCTGGGCGACGAGGAGGATATCCTCCTCCGGTATTGATTTACGCTCCAGCCCCCGCTCCTTAACACGCCCCCCCGTGATCTGATAGACTCTCTCACCTCTCATGTCAAGAACGGCTACGATAGGCTCTTCGATGACGATCTCTCGGTCTCTCCCCCTGATGACGACTTCCTCTACATCTGTCAGCGTATCCATCTTCAGCCCCATCTGCTTCATCATCCTCCGCAGCCTTCTAGAGGGGGTCCTCGCCATCCCTAATCCCCTAAATCGAGTTCTCAGCTGCCTCAACCGTATTCTTTATGAGGTTGGCGATGAGCATTGGCCCTACGCCGCCTGGGACAGGTGTGATAGCTGAGGCCACTTCCTTCACCGCCTCGAAGTCGACGTCTCCATAGACCTTGTCATCTTCATAGTTGTTGCCGTTGTCGATGACGACGGCTCCAGGCTTAACCATCTCGCCCCCCACAGCCCATTTTCGGCCTACATCGACGACAAGCACATCCCCCATCCTCGTGTAATCACTCAGCTTTGGGTGATCACTCCTCACACAGGTCACCGGTATCCCCCTACTCATCAATAGGGCTGCGAGGGGTTTCCCAACGATGTCGCTGAGACCCACGATAACCCAGTGTCGATCGACGTATTCGATGCCATATCTCTCCAGGAGTTCGAGGATGGCCCCCACACCAGCTGGAGGATAGCATTTCTCCCCCCTAAGTAGCCTGCCTAGGGTTTCATTGGTTAGGCCGTCGACATCCTTCTCCGGCGGTATAGCCGCCAGCACCTCATCCTCATCGATATCCTCTGGGAGGGGGAGCTGAACCATGACGCCGTGAATCGACGGATCTCCACCGAGTTTCTCAACGAGGGAGACAACCTCCTCCGTTGTGGCTTCGGGTAGGTGGTGTACCGTGGCCTCAACGCCGACCTTCTTACATCTCCTCGCCTTCATCTTCACATATCGCCTTGATCCCTCATCCATGCCGACGAGGACTAGAGCCAGAGAGGGGGTGACACCCCTCTCCTTCAGTTTCTCAACTCGCCCCTTAAGCTCCTGAAGCAGCTCGGCGGAGGCCCTCTTCCCGTCGAGTATCACCGCCATGCCCTTGACACCTCATGTGAGGCCTGTGATCCGCCCCTTCTCATCAATGTCCATCCTCTCAGCTGCTGGATGCGTCGGTAGGGCGGGCATGGTGTTGATCTCGCCGCAGTAGGCGACTATGAAGCCTGCTCCCGTCATCGGCCTTAGGTTGGTGATCCTCAATACATATCCCTCCGGTGGCAGCCCCTTAATCCGCTCGTCATCCGTCAGCGATAGACTTGTCTTAGCCATGTTGATGGGCATCTCCTCCAAGCCCAGCTTCTTTATGCGCCTTAAGGCCTTCCTCGCCTCTGGCTGAAGCTCTATATCCGAAACTCCATAGACCTTTGTGGCTATGGTTCTAATCTTCTCCTCGACGGGCATATCCAGAGGATAGAGGAATCTGAAGTCAGACTTCTTCGTCTCCAACTCATGTAGCACCTTCTTAGCCAGCTCGACGCCTCCCTCACCGCCCTTCGCCGCCACCTCTGATATGGCCGCCGGGACTCCCTGCTCCCTGCAGTAATCCATGATGACCTGGAGCTCCTCATCAGTGTCGAAGGGGAATCGGTTTATACAGACGACCGGTATGAGACCGAAGAGCCTGATATTCTCGATCTCCTTCCCGAGAACCGGAAGCCCCTTCTCCACCGCCTCGGGATTCGGAGTCTTCAACTCCTTACGCTTCAGGCCGCCCTGCCTCTTCAACGCCTTAGCGGTGACGACGAGCACAACGAGATCGGGTTTAAGGCCTCCAACCCTACAGGCGATGTCGCAGAACTTCTCCAATCCCAGGTCGGCTCCGAAGCCTGGCTCAACGACGACGTAATCAGTCAGCTTCAGGGCCATCTTTATGGCCACGAGGCTTGGGCATCCATGGGCGATGTTAGCGAAGGGGCCTCCATGGATGAAGGCGGGTGTATGCTCGATGGTCTGAACCAGGTTGGGCTTTATGGCATCCTTCATTAATATCGCCATCGCCCCCTCAGCCTTCAGATCCTTAGCCTTCACGGGTTCACCGTCGACGTTGTAGGCGACGGTGATCTCACCCATCCTCCGCTTTAGATCCATGAGGTCTAAGGCGAGGGCGTGGATCGCAGCGATCTCCGAGGCCGTTGTGATCTCAAAGCCGGTTTCATAGGGTATGCCTCCCCTCTCGCCGCCTAGGCCGACGACGATGTGCCGCAGGAAGCGGCTCTCGATGTCCAGCACCCTCTTCCACTGTATGCTATGGATGTCTATTCGAAGCTGGTTTCCCCTGTAGATGTGGTTCTCCATCATCGAGGTGAGGAGATTGTGGGCCATGGTGATGGCGTGGAGGTCTCCAGTGAAGTGGATGTTTATATCTTCCATCGGCAGAACCTGGGCGTAGCCTCCGCCGCAGGCACCGCCCTTAATGCCGAAGACTGGGCCGAGGGAGGGCTGCCGGAGGACTACGATGTTCTTCGCCCCAACCTTCCATAGGGCCTGGGACAGCCCTATACTCGTCGTCGTCTTACCCTCCCCACCCTTAGTGGGGACAATGGCTGAGACCACTATGAGCCTCCCATCTGGGCGATCCTCCAGCCGCCTCAGAACGTCGAGGCTCACCTTCGCCTTATACCTCCCATAGAGCTCCAAGTCGTCCTCCGAGAGGCCAACCTTGGCGGCCACCTCGGTTATAGGTTTCAGCTCAGCGCTCTGAGCTATCTCTATATTGGAGGGAAGACCCATTATCACAACCCTCCTATACCTATGAAGGGGGAGGTTAATAGCCTTATTAAGGATTAAAGAGGATTGATGGAGATGGTTAGGGTAACCTTCCTGAAGATAGGGTTTCTAGGCGTCTCAAACCTCATAGAGGCCCTCCTCGATGAGCGGGCCTCAAGGAGGGGGCTATCCGTCAGGGTTGTCTCAACGGGTTGTAAGATGGATGTGGAGGAGGCCATAGACGCCGCGAAGCTGGCGGCTTCCATACCCTCAGATCTCTATGTCGTCGTCTCCCCAAATGCGGCGTTGCCGGGTCCAAGGGAGGCGAGGAGGTTGCTCAAGGAGACGGGTAAGCCCATCATCGTGGTCTCAGATGAGCCGACGAAGAAGATCGCCGAGGAGCTGGGGGAGGAGGGCTTTGGATATATTCTCATCTACGCCGACTCGATGATCGGCGCTCGACGGGAGTTCCTCGACCCCGTGGAGATGGCCCTCTTCAATAGCGATGTCTTGAAAGTTCTGGCCATAACGGGTGTCCTCCGCCTCGTCCACATGGAGCTGGATAGGGTGATCAGGCAGATCGAGGCCGGTGAACAGCCGGAGCTGCCGAGGATGCGCATAACGAAGGAGAGGGCATTGGAGATGAGTGGCCTAAACAACCCCTACGCCTATGCCAAGGCGATGGCCAGCTTCGAGATGGCCCGTAGGGTGGCGGCCCTCTCCACGGAGGGATGCTTCAAGGTTAAGGAGCGGGAGCGCTACATACCCATAGTGGCTGCGGCCCATGAACTGATGCGCTGGGCGGCCATGCTGGCCGATGAGGCGAGGGAGATGGAGAAGGCGAATGACACCGTCACCCGAATTGTCCACTTCAGGGACGGCTCCCTGAGAAGGAAGAAGAAGCTATATGAGAAGTACGAGGCCCTTACCGATCTCTAAGCCTACATCTCCTAACCCTGACGGCTACGCCAACGTCGAATGAGAGCATCTCCACGCCGCCTAGGAGAGCCCGGCCAATGGCTATGACTCTCCCCTCTTTATCTAGGACGACTACCTCATCTCCAGGTCTGATCTCAGGTGAAGCCTCGATGACGTGCCTGGCGAAGACGCTTCTCCCCCTAGAGACCATTGGGGCTGCGACATCCGAGACGACGACGATGAATCCCGGCTTATGAAGCCTAGCCACTAATCGTTCAGCTCCAGCTATGGTGAGAGTTAAAAATCCATCCGAGGGCCTCACCGATGCGAGCAGCGTCTCACCAAGGTATATATGCCTAATCCTCCCCGTCGTCTTCGAATATCTGATCGAGATCTCATCGGGGAATAATGCCTCACCGGCTCCTGGGCCAAATTGATAGTCTGCTATGGCTCTAACTCTTTCCAGGTCGCTTATCATCGCCGATTTAAAGGGTTGAGCATTTATAAGGGGTCTCCCCCATCCTAAATGGGCCTTTAGGGATGCGATGTGAGGTCTGCGGGAAGCCCATTAGGGGTGAGCCGATATATCGGGTTATCGAGGGCGCCAGGATGATGGTCTGCCCTGAATGCGCGAGATTCGGAACCGAGTGGAGGCCTCCACCATCGAGGCCTAAAAGGCGGAGGAAGGCGGACCTATTGGAGGAGGTGGAGCGCCTTCAACCCGTCGAGGGCTATGGCGATCTCATTAGGCGGGCGAGGGAGCGCCTCGGCCTCACCCAAGAGGAGCTGGGGATGAGATTGGGGGAGAAGGCCTCGGTGATAAGGAAGCTGGAGCGAGAGGAGCTAATACCCGATAGACGACTCGCAGAGAAGTTGAGGAGGGTGTTGAGGATAGAGGTTCTAGCCCCCGAGACCACGTCTCCCACCATAATCGGGGTGGGTAAGCCCCCGGAGGTGACGATAGGGGATCTCATCAAGCTGGATCGTAAAGCTGAGGATGAGGAATGAGGGATCGAAGGGCGTATCTTAGGGCTTCGATCATAATCTCCTGGAGGCTTATCAATGGATGGTGGAGATAGGCGTATGAGTTCCGCTCAGGAGAGGTGGTCCTATAGGTGGGGGCCTCTCCCATCGAGTGTCGCCCCCTACGTCCCAACGCCGATTCAGGTTGTTAGACGTATGCTTGAGCTGGCTGAGGCTGGGGAGGATGATGTGGTCTACGACCTCGGATGTGGCGATGGAAGAATCCTCTTCACAGCCGTAGAGGAGTTCGGGGTGAAGAAGGCCGTAGGCTATGAGCTTAACGCCTCCATGTGCGAATCCATCATGAGAAGGGTGAGGGAGAGGGGCCTCGAAGGCCGAATAGAGGTGGTGAACGGGAACCTCTTCCTCGCAGATCTGCGGGAGGCCTCCATCGTCACCCTCTACCTCACAACCTCTGGGAACTCCAAGCTGAGGCCTAAATTAGAGGAGGAGCTGAGACCTGGAGCTAGGGTTGTAAGCCATGACTTCCCGATTAGGGGATGGAGAACCGTGAAGGGTGGATACCCCGACCACTACTCCTATGGAACTCATAGAATCTATGTATATAGGGTTCCAGACGCCTTCAGAATCGTATATGAGGACTCGGGGGATGATCGATGGAGACGTCTAAGAGAAATCTTCCTCCGCCTTGAAAGGGGGAATCGAGACTAGAGTGCTCCTAGAACCAGGGCTAGAAGCGCCATCCTCACATAGAGGCCATGTCTAACCTGTCTGAAGTACCATGCATGCGGCGTCTCATCGACGTCTGTTGCTATCTCCGTCACCCGAGGTAGAGGGTGCATCACGATGAGATCCTCCCTCGCATCGCGTAGCATCTCTCTATCGATCCTGTAGGCATCCTTAACGGCTTCATAGTCCTCAGGCCTTGGGAATCTCTCCCTCTGAACTCTAGTGACGTAGAGGACGTCTAGCTCTGGGAGTATCGACTTGAGGTCGCCGGTCTCCACATAGTTGAGGCGGCCCTCCACCTTCTCGAGGACGTCTCGACGCATCTTCAGCTGCGGTGGCGATACTAGGTAGAGCTTCACATCATAGTTGGCGAGGGCGAAGGCGAGTGAGTGGACGGTTCTCCCATAGAGGAGGTCTCCAACTAGGGCTATGTTTAGGCCGTCGATCCTCCCCTTCGCCTCCCTGATTGTGTGGAGGTCTAATAGCGCTTGGGTTGGATGCTCCCAGGGGCCTGAACCAGCGTTGATCACTGGAATCTCAGCCACCTTGGCGGCTCTGACGGCTGAGTCCTCCTCTGGATGTCTTACGACGATGACGTCGGCGTAATTCTCCACCGTTCTAATGGTATCCTCAAAGCTCTCACCCTTAGCTATGGAGGAGACCCCTGGCTGAGCGAAGCCTATCACCCCTCCACCCAGCCTGTGCATGGCGGCCTCAAAGCTGAGCCTCGTCCTCGTGCTAGGCTCGAAGAATAGGGTGGCCAGGATGCGCCCCTTCAAGAGGTCTGATCCCCTCTCTGCGAGGGGCTTCATCTCCGACGCCTTATCGAGTATGAAGTCTATCTCCTCCCTATTGAAGTCGAGCATCGAGACGACGTCTCTACCCTTAAAACTGGAGGCCTCAACCAAATTTGGACACCGGAAGGGAAATATGGGAGGTCTTTTAAAAAAGGTTGAGGTCATCTCTTAATCTTCTTAACCTTATAGATCATCGAGCCGTCGGAGCTCCTCTTATAGATAGTGATGACGTATTCACCCTCCTTTCCGCAGCGTCCTCCACCTAGGATTCTATCCTTCATCCCAGTGTTGGGCGATCTTGAATATATTACACTTTTATGGAATAGTAAAACGTATTTCAAATCCATGAATACAGAAAAAAGGGATGGCTATTAGCCTATAATCTCCCTAAAGACCCTCAGATGGTTTTCGCCTAGGATCTTTCTAATCTCCTCCTCGGAGTATCCCCTCCTTAGAAGTTCCTCGGTGATCCCTGGGATTTTTGAGACGTCTTCAAGGCCTTCAGGCGTCGATCCGATGCCGTCGAAGTCTGAGCCTAGGCCGACATGGTCTATGCCCGCGACCTCCACCACGTGATCTATATGGTCTACCAGCCTCTCCAAGGTGGCTTTCTCCTTATGGATGAACATGGGGGCGAAGTTCATGCCTATGACTCCGCCATGATCCGCGATGGCCTTGATCATGTCATCGGTGAGGTTTCGTGGATGATCGCAGAGGGCTCGACAATTGGAGTGGGAAGCTATGAAGGGCTTCTCAGCCACCTCGACGACGTCCCAGAAGCAGCTGTCGCTTAGATGTGAGACGTCTAGGATGATGCCTAGCCTCTCCATCTCCCTTATGGCTTCTACGCCCAGCTCCGTCAGCTTGCTCTCAGCCCTTGAGGCCGCTAGGCCATCGGCGAAGGGGTTTCTCCAATTCCAGGTTAGGCTGATCATCCTGATTCCAAGGCGGTGGAAGATCCCTATCATCTTTGGATCTCCCATTAGGGGTTCAGCCCCCTCCAGGGAGAGGAGGCCTGCCACCTTCCCCTCCTCCACCGCCTTCATTATATCTCTATAGCTCTCAGCCTTCACCAGCTCCTCATTCTCCTCGCATTCCCTCTCAAAGGCCATCACCAGCTGGAGTGCCCTCAACAGGGCGTCTGGAGGATTTGGCCTAAAGCCGGTGTAGATGGCGAAGACTTGGCAGTCGACACCACCCTCCTTAAGCCTCGGTAGGTCTATATGCCCCTCCTTTGAACGCTCCCCAAGTCTTATCGGCCTCCTACCGCTTCCCGGCGGGGGTAGAACCCTGAGAAGGGTGTCGCAGTGGGTGTCAACGACGATGGCCTCACGATGTATCCTCAGAGCCTCCTCAGACATCTCATGGATTCTCCTCAGCTCGATGGTTAAGTCTTCCGCCGAATTATCTCGCATCTATTAAAAATTGGCTGCGCCTTTCCTCCCCTTATGAGGAACCCATCTAAAATCTGGAGGAGGCCTCTCGACTTGGGCCTTGGAAACCGCCTCTTCCCTTTGGAAGGCGCTCCGAGTAGGTTTAAATGAGAGGTCAAGGTATTTGCTTAGGGTTCGAGGAGCCGATGCTGATCCGAGAGGTGATCCTAGAGAACTTCATGTCCTATGAATACGCCAGAGTCCCTCTGAAGCCAGGCGTCAACGTCGTCTGCGGCCCGAATGGCTCTGGGAAGTCGAGTCTGCTGTTAGGCATCTGCGTGGCCCTGGGCGAGACCTACACCGAGCGATCCAAACGGCTTAGCGATCTCATCCGATGGGGAGAGGAGAGGGCGAGGGTGACACTCATCCTCGATAACACTCGACGTGGAGGCCGTAGACCCCTACCCCAATTCGACATGGATGAGGTAACATTGACCCGAAACCTGAGGCGGGATGGACGCTACTGGTTCGAGCTGAATGGGAGGAGTATACCGAAGGGGGAGGTGTTGGAGCTCCTCAAGGGATTGGGCTTCGACCCCGATAATATGCTGATCGTGATGCATCAGAATATGGCTGAGGTCTTCGCAAGTGTCACACCTCAGGAGAGGCTGAGGATCCTGGAGCGGGCCGTCGGCTATGAATCCTTCAGGGCTGATGTGTTGGAGGCACGGAGGCGGCTTAGGGGCATATTGGCCGAGGAGGAGAATGTCAGAGATCTATTAGAGAGGGCTAGGGAGACCCTAGGACACTGGAGGGAGCAGTATGAACGGCTGATGGAGAAGCGGAGGCTTAGGAGGCGGCTTGAATTCCTACAGGGAGAGCTGGCCTGGAGTCGGGTTATAGAGCTGGAGGAGGAGCTCAGCCGCTTAAATGACGACCTTGAGAGGCTTAGAGGGGAGCTGGAGGAGGCTGAGGGGGAGCTGGAGAGATGGAGGGGGATAGTTCAAGAGGCTGGCGAGGAGCTTAAACGCTATAGATCCAAGCGCTTAGACCTATATGAGAAGCGGATAGACTGCGAGAGAACCATAGGGGTCTGCCGATACGCCCTGGAGGCCGCTGAGGAGGAGTTAAGCAGGATAGAGAAGCTGTTGAGGGCCTCGGAGGAGCGTCGACGACGCTTCGATATAAGCGTCGAAGCCCTGAGGGAGAGGCTAAGCCGCGGCCCAGTTAGACTCGACGACTATTTCAGGATCATAGCCGAGCTGGAGGAGGCTGAGGCTGAGGCCTATGAGAGCTGGAGGAGGGAGCTTGAGACTCGTAGGAGGGAGGCGGAGCGGCAGCGGGAGGAGCTTAAGCATAGGCTCTCGGAGGCTGAGGAGGCTCTGACAGCCCTCCTCGAAGAGCTGGAGGAGGTTGAGAAGCGTCTAGATGAGGCGAGCGATAGATATGTTGAGGGTCGAATTCGATTGGCTCTCCTAGAGGAGAGGCGGAGGAGGCTCGGTGAACGTATAGAGGAGCTGGAGGCCGAGGCTGCGCGGCGTCGCAGGGAGTTGAGGGATCGACGGGAGGAGGCTGAGGCTCGGGGACCTAGGGTTGAGACGGGTCGAACCCCCGAGGAGATCATGGCTGAGCTGAGGAAGGTGAATGGCATACTCCTCGGTATGGCCGATGTCTCGGAGGAGGCTGAGGAGATGTATAAGGCCTACTCGAAGATCTATAGGGAGCTAGAGGAGAGGGCTGCCCTGCTGAGGGAGAAGCGTCGAGAGGTGATGGAGGAGGTGGAGGAGAGGATGAAGAAATGGCTGGAGGTGACTCAGGGTCTCCTAGACGACGTTAATCAGCGTTATAGGGAGTTCCTATCAAGGCTTCAGGCCACGGGGGAGGTGAGGCTCATAAATCCCAGCGATATAGAGGCCGCCGGCATAGAGATATATGTAGGCTTCAAGGGGGCGACTCCGACGAGGCTTGACCCCTACACCCACAGCGGTGGGGAACGCAGCACGGCCGTCATGGCCTTCCTCCTAGCGCTTCAGCAGCATATACTCTCACCCTTCAGAGCTGTCGACGAGTTCGACCTCCACATGGATGAGAGGAATAGGGAGGCGGTGGCGGAGTTCATCGTCGAATCCCTCAAGGATTCCAGCGACCAATACATGGTGATCACGCCCAGCACCGTCACCTTCAGGGGTGAGAACGTCCATATACTCATGGTTCAGAAGACCGGTGGCTCCTCAACTATAAGGGTGCTGAGCGATGAGTCGTAGGGAGGAGTTGGAGGCCGTCATAGAGCTTTGTAGGGCCGCCGCTGAGGGGGAGATAGACCCCTTCACCGTCGACGTGGACTACGTCCTCTCCGTCATCCGCAAACACTACGGCGAGGCTGAATCCATAGAGGAGCTCTGCCTAGACGCCTCAGCCTTGAAGGGGTTGGCCCTAGTCTTGGAGCGTCAGAGCCGTTGGATCAGGCATCAATCCACCACCCTGTATCGAGACCCCTTCCTCCTAACGAGGAGGCTGATGGAGATGGATGTCAGGGCCATAGCTGAGGCCTTTATGAAGTCTTGGCATCCCATCATAGAGCTGGAGCAGGCGACTGCGGACACGCTGATAAACGCCCTGAAGTATTGGGAGGGGCTGCTACCCCTCGAGGAACGTCTGAAGGATCTTGAAGTGGAGGAGCGGGGCGTCGAGCCTCTCTCCAGGGAGGAGGCTGAAGCCTTAGGGATCATCGCACCAGGAGGCTTCGAGGAGGCTCTGAGGGAGATGTGGAGAGATCTGAGGGAGAGGGGCTCCGTCGATTACTGGGATTGGATCGGATGTGAGAGCTATGAGGAAACCCTTCGGAGGGCCTTCCTCACATCCTACTTAGTCAGCTATGGCTACGCCGCCCTGGAGATGGATCGCTATGGTGAGCATCTAATTCTCAAACCCCTTGAGAGACCTGGCGAGCAGGAGGGTGAGAAGCGTTCCCTTCCGGTTCTGATAGATGAGGAGGAGTGGGAGAGGTGGCGAAGAGAGCGTATGGGAGAAAATTGAAGCAGGCGGTTCACCTACTATTCTTCAAGCATCATAGACTTCCAGGGGTTAGAGGCTGGGAGCTTAGACGAGCCCTCGGCCCAGAGTGGCTTGACGTCCTGGAGGTGCTGGATAGTCGCCTTAAGCCCTTAGACCTGGAGGTGAGACGAGTCTTCGAGGAGACTGGTGAAGATCGACCTGAGGAGGCTAGATACTACATCACCCTGCGGGGAGGCGTTGAGCAGAGGACAGCCAAAACGCTGGGCTGGAGGATCGATGACATAGCAGGCCTCGCCGTCGCCGTCGCATATATCGCCGCGAGGGGTGGAAAGGCCCCTCGGAGCGATGTGGAGAGAGCCTTAGGGGAGAAGCTTCCAGGATGGAGGGTGAGGGCGAACCTTGAGCGATATATAGAGGAGGGCTACCTCGAGGATGAGGAGGGGATTCTCACGCTGGGATGGAGGGGGAGAGCTGAGATCGATGTGGATAGCCTGCTGGAGCGTATAATGAGGTCTAAAGCCTCAGGTGAGAAACTCGCTGAGGAGGGCGGTTAACCCCCCAACTCTTCCAGGTCTAAGGGGGATGGCTGACAGCTCCCTGAACCTAATCGGCTCTAGGTCAGCCGGATGGAGTATTGCCCCACCGGAGACGAGTCTCTCACCGGTTGAGTGATCAACTATCGCATCTCTCAGGATGTGTAGCGTATCGACATCCCTCTCAAACTTCTCCTCGCTGTAATCTAGGTCGAATCTGGGTTCGAAGACTATGATCCTAGGCTTCTCCTCCCCCTCCGTGAAGGCCTCTAGGCATAGGGAGACCCACTTTGTGGAGGTGTAAGACCCATAGGCCTCGCCGTCGCCGTAGCGTCTACCATAGTATAGGTTGACTCGGCATCCCTCCCCATTCAATTTGGAGTAAAGTCCCGTGTTCATGGAGGCCTTGATGCCCTCCTCATTCAGGGTGATTATATGCTCCTCCTCCAGCTTATAGCCTAAATCCTGTACGGCTTCAAGGAGCTTCACGGCGCACCATCTTCGATATATCTCATCGGGCCTACCCCTAAGGATGGGCATATCAACCCCCAGTAGAGGCCTTGGAGCCTTCTCGCTGTAATTCCTGTATAGTTTATACAGCTCAGCATAGTGGGGGAGAATCTCAACCCCTTCAAGCTCCCCACCCTTCATCTCTCCCTTAATCTCCATTAGGAAGGAGAGCCTCGGATCCCTAAGCCTCCCCTGAATCCGCCTTCTCAGCCTCTCAACCTCCTCCTTCAGGTCATGGTTCGATAGGAACTCCCTAGCCGCCTGCACCGTTTCATCTCCCTCAGCCTCTCTCAGCCTTCCCCTAAGCACCTCATCCAGGTCTTCACAGCATCTCTTAAGCTCCTCCAGCTTCGATAGTAGGCTGTCTAGATGATATCGGAGCAGCCTATTACCCGCTGTATCGTGGTCTACCCGCTCCTCCTCGATGATCACCCTGTCGGCGAGTCTCCCTATCAGCTCCCTCAACTTCTCAGCATCACTCTCCCCGACTCCCCTCTCCGCTATTCTCTGTAGCAGCGTCTTCACCATCTCGGCGTCTATCCGGTCTACCTCCCCTATCGGCCTCTCCACTCGCTCCCTATACACTCTCCTCTGAGGCTCCCTCGATATCCTCTCCACCACGGGTTCAAGCCTAGACCAATGCTCCGAGATGTAGTTAAACCAGCTTTGAAGCCGCTCCCTCATCTCGTGGCCATATCTCCGGTAGATGAGGTTGAGGGAGAATCTCCTCAGCTCCTTTAGGTAATGCTCCATCTCGATGCGTATTCTCCTTCGACCATAGATCTCGAAGAGATATTCGTCGCCCCCCTCTATCTTCAGGGTGAGCCTATGTATCCCCATGGGATCATCCGGTCTCCACCTCCACTCCACGGCTTCAGGATTCTCGTAGGGTCTACCCCTATCGATGACTTCCACTCCGTCGATGTATAGGGACGCCTTCACCGATCCCCCCTTAAGGGGGAGAAGTATGATCCTATTCTCCTCCCCCAGCTCAAGCTCGTTCACCCTACCTGGAGTGATCCTCTTCCCATTAATGGAGAGCCTATAGCCCTCCAGCCCCTCAGGCGTAGAAGCTCGTGAACCCATATTCATCGAGGGTCACCAGCATCCGCTCAACCTTCTCAGCTGAGATGGGTAGACGCCCCTCGAAGTATCCGATTAGGTCTTCGAGCAGCGGCCTAATCGGCTCAGCCCCCGATATCTTCGTGAGCACCCTCTGCTTCACCTGTAGATCCATGGCGACTCTGAGGTTCTCCTCTGGATCCTCGCTGTATATGCCCCTGCTGTTGGCGATATAGCTGAGGGTTTCCCTCTTAACCCTCTGGGATATTGGGAAGCCGTAGCGGGCTGTCATATCGTTGATCTCCCTCAGGGTATCGAGAACCCATTTTCTCTCCCGCGGCGATAGCTCACCCTTGAAGCCTTTTAGTGTGGAGATGGAGAGCTTGATGCGCTTATCATAATCTTCAGCCTCTTCGCTCCAGACGTCGACGTTGTGGAACTCGATGACGTTCGCCCTGTCGATGAGCTTCGGTGTCAACGAGTAGGAGGCCTCATCGATGTTTATGGTTCCGGAGATGTAGAGGTTATGGGGCATCCTCACCCTTGGGGGTATGATCCTTCCATCCTCCGTCTTGACGCCGCCGCTGAAGCCGTGGAGGTATATGACTCGGTCGAGGGATTCCATGGCGCTGATGAACCTGGAGAAGTAGTATTCCACCCTGGAGAGGTTCATCTCGTCTAGGCAGAGGAAGTAGGGCTTGTCCGGATTCTCCACGGCTCTTAGGAGGAAGTCTAGGAAGGGCGTTGAGACGTATCTACCTGTGAGGGGGTTGTAGAATCCGAGGAGGTGCCGGTCATCCAGCCAGTTTGGCTGGACGGCTATCCTGAGATATTGCTCCTCCACGTTCTCTGAGACCGCCTCGGCGAAGAGTCTCGTCAGCGCCGTCTTACCCATTCCGCTGTATCCGGTTAGAATGACGAAGGGCTTCGTCTTCAGCGATATATAATAGCTCTTCACCAGCCTCTCGGGATAGTTGTAGCCCCTGCTCTTTATGTATCTCAATATGTGCTCTATCAGCTCCCTCTCCTCCAGCTTCTCCGCCTCCACCACCTCTACGGCCCTGGTCTCCGTCCTTGTCGTCACCTCCGTCGGCATGATGACCTCGCCCACAGCTATGGAGAGTGGCTCCTCCTCTATGATCATCTCATCTCTCCTGGTGAAGTATCTCTCCAGGAGCTCCTCATCCAGATCCCTCTTGGTGAAGCCGTTGAGCTCTAGGATGATCTCGGCCTTGTCGAGATTCTCCTCCTTAGCTCCCCTTATAATGGCGACCCTGTCATTCACCCTCCAATCAGACTCCGCCCCGAAGAGGTTTAGCTCGGGGGGGAAGACCTTCAGGTCTATCATCTCATCGTCGCCCGTGACGAAGATGTAGAGGTTGTTTCCCCTCCTGGTGTAGTATTTACCCATTTAGCCTTCCCCCCTTTCTCGACCATTAATATATTCAGAGTTAGATATTTCCTTCCTCGTCAATATCCGGCTGTAAGCCCAGAGCCAGAATATGGCGAGCCAGATCAATGTGAGAATCGTTCCGAAGTAGTCGTGGAAGATGAGTGCCGGTAGATAGCCAATGTAGTATGCTAGGAGGCAGGTGGCGACGATGCGTATTATATTGACGAGGAAGACCCCTTCCACCCCTATGAGGGCTGCCAGCAGCCTACTCCTCCAAGTATAGGATCCCCTAAGGCCGACGGCTAGGGTTATGGCCAGCAATCCGAGGCTCTGCCATCCAATGCAGTTCCAGCTGACGTGAACTCTCAGAGGCATCCATCCCTCCAGGTAGAGGTAGCTCCCACCAATCGACGTCGAGATCCCTAGGATGTCGAGGATCCCGGCCACCGCGGCGACGATTATGGGTGAGAGGGTTCTCTCCATGTACTCCACGGGCATCGCCGCCTCTACCATCCTCGTTAAGGGCTCGCTGAAGGTGGTTAGGAGGGGGAGTGCTAGGAAGGAGGCTGCGGCATA
>CALEIY010000034.1 GCA_937898665.1 Candidatus Bathyarchaeota archaeon
TGGGAGTAGTCCCCCGTAATCTGGCCCAGCGTCGTCTCTATGACTCGGCCTATAACCTTCTGGGGGTCATCCGCCGGGGTCTCCCCCACCTTACCCTCCCCAAAGTATCTGGGCAAGTAGACCTCATACCATTCCTTCCTACGCCACTTATCCCTCACACGGCTCAAATCCTAATCCCCTTAAGAGCCTCTGGGAGAGAGGCTGGGAAACCATTTATATCTTTCGCCTATCGTCCTCAAAAAATGGGTAGGAAGTTACTTAGACGATATCACTCGATGCCCAAAAGGGGGGGCTACTCACTTCCCACAGTGGGCGATTCTTCCATCTTTTTAAATCTGGCCTCTATCGCATCAAGCAGCATTCTTGCGATCTTTAACTTTGTCATGTCAGTTATAGCGACCCTATCACCTTCACTGGTTGTTAATAACGCTAAGACTCCTGGGGGTAACTCCTCTTCCATTATATGGCGCTCCTCTACCCGCTCGCTTACTGTTTTCGTTGTAGGAATGGTCGTTAGTTCCACATAATTAAGCGCATCTCTGAAAAGTTTTAGTATTTTAGGAGCCTTCATCGCAGCTTCGGCTAAATCTACGCCTGCATTTTTATTCAGGAAAATTCGTAATTTTTCCTCGGAGATATTATTGCCGTATTCACTGTAAAGTTCTCTAAATAATGGAATTCTCATAATCGCTTGTGTCATGGCCTCTTTTTTCATCTGTTCCGTGCCATAGATTATGTTTTTGGCAAGTTCGGTCAATTTTATTATCTCTGCTCCTCTCGGCTTCTCGGCGAGTCCATAAAGCTTTAGGGAGCTTATAATTTTCCCGATCGCGCTACTTTTAGGAGATTGGTTGATCGCGTCGGCAAATCCTTCCCTCGTGGCTTCTCCTCCGGCCTTTTCGTCGAACTTCTTGATTATATCTAAGACCCTGGTAAAGCCCACTTCGGGGAACTCATATCTTCCAATTCTTCCCATATTAACCACTGATTAAAACAGTGAATAAAGCAATATTTAAACATATCGTTGACACGGTTTATTACGCTGATTATGACTGGTTCTGACAAGGAAATTTCGTGAAAAGCGCTGAAGGCCGTTAGGACGATGCTCAGGGAATAGGCTTAGGCTGCTATAAAGAAGATTAAAGAGCTTTATTCTCATCCCGATAGGGCTTCTAAGGCTCTCTCGGCTGCCTGGATGCAGGCGAGGAGGTCGTCGAGCGTCGGCAAGAGGCTGCGCAGCCTCTTGGTCTTCACCCATATTCGGAGCGTCGCCCCCTCCCGTTCGGCCTCGATGTCTATTCCCTCTGGGGCTTGATAGTTGTCCGGTGATATGGCCTCATATACGGCTCTGGCTGTGGCCTCGTCTTCGTATCTAAGCCTAATCCTCGCCTCCGCCATGCCTCTGCTCCCCTATCAATCTGTCGACGAGCTCTATGAAGCCTGGCTCCAGCTCCTCTGGTAGGTAGGCTCCCGCCGCGATGTCGTGGCCTCCTCCTCTTCCCTGGAACTTCTCTGCTGCCTCCATCATAACGGCTCCTAGGTGGATGCCCTCCTCGGCCATGGCCTCCGTCGCCCTGGCTGAGACCTTTATGAGGCCCTCATCTGAGGAGGCCCAGGCGATTATCGGCTTCGGCTTCGGCAGCATACCCGTTGAGAGCAGTATCGATGCGACGACGCCTATGAGCCTATCATCGATCTCGTCCCGACCCCTGAGGACGTAGATGTTCTTCAGCTCCTCTATTCGCCCCCCCTCCTTGACTAGGTCGAGATACTCAGCTATCCGTCTGCGATATAGGTCTAGGGTCTCCTCAGCCTCCCTCATGGCTGAACCCCTGTCTCCGAGGCAGATGGAGAGCCCCAGACCGGGACGCTCCATCCTTGCGCAGGCGTTCAGCAGCGATGCATACTCCCTTCCATCCCTCATCGGCGTCCCATTCTCCTCCCCCCTCATTATGAAGATGGTTCCAATCAATTCGTGAACCATCTCCGGTGAGCATCCCTCATGGACGAGGTGCTTAGACAGCGATGAGAAGAGGCGGCGCTTCTCCTCCTCCGATAGGTCTCTCAAAGCCCTCCATCGCCCTCCGCTTTTGAGTTCTATGCCCACCTCCTTGAGGAAGGCGACGCAGTTGTCCTCTCGGCCGCTGAGACCTGGGATGAAGGGGGTCGTCGTGTAGGCTATGGCCTTCGCCAGGGGCCTGGTCTCATAGCCGTAGAAGATGAGGTCGACCCGGGTCTCCAGCAATCCAGCCTCCTTCGCCGAGGCCTCTATACGGGTGTTCAAACCCAATAGGCCTCGCCTCTCACCCTTATCTTGCTGGTCTCCGAGGGCGCCTATGATGCCGAGGATGCTCAGGTCTCTGTTGGCCTCATCCAGCATCTCAGCCAGCAGGTAGGCCAGCCCCGCGGCGCTCACCTCCCTGGAGCCGTCGAGGCCGTGGAGCAGTGGATTTATGTGAATCACGCCCTCAGCCTCAGCCTTAATCGGCTTATGGTGATCCAGGACGATGACGTCGACGCCCCTTAGATGCTCCTCTATGAGGTCTAGGTATCCGCTCCCGATGTCCGAGAATATTATGAGCGGCGGCTCCTCAGAGGCGAGCTCCTCGACTAGGCCCTGATGAAAGCGCTTCTCGCAGCTGGTCTTGAAGGGGGCTCCAAGCCTTAGGGTCATGAGGGTTAGGGCGCCTCCGGCTGCTATGCCGTCGGCGTCGCTGTGGCTCACAATCCTTATCTGGTCTCCCCTCTCAGCATGCCGTCTCAGAAGCTCGACGGCGGATTTGAAGGAGGAGAGGAAGCTCTCCAGGCTGCTCATATCCCTAAGCCTGAACTATCTCGAACTTATAGCGCCAATCCTTCGGGAGAATCCCCTTCTCCTTGTAATATCTCGCCAACCTGTAGATCTTCGACTCGACGAGCTGCAGGGCCCTCTTATTGTGGAAGTCCTTTGGATGGCGCTCCAGGTGGCGCTTAATCCTAGTCGCCCTAACCATCAGGTTGTAGAGATCCTCGGGGATCCTCGGGGCTAGACCCGCCTCCCTCAGAACCTTAACTATGCCGCAGCCGAGGATAGGCTTGACGAGGGGGATTCCATACTCATCTCGGAGTATGTTCCCGATCTCGCTTGGGGGCTTGCCCTCACGGGCCAGCTTGATGATGAGGGCCTTAACCTCCTCAGGCTTGTAGACTACCCAGCTTGGAGGCCTCTTCGAGACGGGCCTCTTCGATCGGGATCTCCCCCTCATATATGCGAGCTTACCCACCTCTCAACACCGCTGTCTTAGGCTTTAGGCCTCCAGCCCCCTTAAAACCTTTACGTGGAGCATCTGGCTTCTATCTCGATGTGAGCCATAGGGCTAGTCTTCTGAAGGCTCTGGCTCGATGTGATAGGGTGTTCTTCTCCCTGATCGTCATCTCCCCGAAGGTTCTGCCGTCGCCCTCATCTGGTATGAATATTGGGTCATAGCCGAAGCCCTGGCTTCCCCTGATCTCGGTTGCTATGCGTCCCTGAACCTCGCCTACGAAGAGGTGTGTTTCCCCCCTCCATCTCAGGGCGACGACGGATTTGAAGGTGGCCTCACGGTTCTGAACCCCCTCCATCAGCTTCAGTATGCCTCCAAGCCCTATGGTTTTGAGGACGTAGGATGAGTAGGGGCCTGGGAATCCCTTGAGGTGGTGGATGAAGAGGCCTGCATCCTCGACGACTATGGGCCTTGAATCGGCTTCCGGTATGTGCTCCACGCTGTAGGCCGCTATCTCCTCCAGGTCGTCGGCCTGAATCTCTATGCGTTTTGTCTCAAGCCTTCTGAGGTCGAGGCCGTATTCCATGAGGATTATGCGGGCCTCCCTATGTTTATGGGGGTTGCCCGTGGCCATCCATAGGGTTCTACCTCTCAACATATCGTCCCCTCCTCGCTATCTCATCCATACGTCTAAACACCCCATCGGCTTCCGCCCCCATCTCCTCCCTATAGCCCTCGAGGAAGGCCTCCAGGAGCTCCTCGGCATATTTGAAGTGGGTGCTTTGAAGCATCCTCCTCATAAGATGTAGGTCGACACCCCTTTTCTCCTCCTCCGTCGACAATTCGGCGAGGCCGAAGTCTATGAAGACTAGGCGGCTTGGGGTGAGTATCATATTGGAGGTTGTGAGGTCTCCATGGATGATGCCAGCCCTGTGAAGCCTGCCGGCCTGCCTACCGGCCAATCGGAAGATTCTAAGCCTCTCCTCCGGCGATAGCTCGTCGACCACATCCCTCAGCCTACGGCCCTCGATGTATTCCATAACCATCGTCGCCTCCTCTGGGTCAACCTGATAGATCACCGGCGTCGGAACTCCACCCCTCTTAGCCCTATGGATGATCTCGGCCTCCCTCAGGGTTCTGAGCCTCCTCAGCTCCCTGTCGATCTCGGGGTGTCTATACCTCTTCGGGATTCGACGCTTTATGATGGCCTTCCGCCCATTCCAGTCGGGGTCGAACCAGAGATCTGCCTCAGCCCCCTTGGCTATAAGCCTCAACGCCATGGTATCTCCACCTCGTCAAGCCTCCATTTGGGGTCTATGTAGCTCTCCTCTATCGGCGTCTCCACCCCGCTTTGATAAGCCAATAGGCCTGTCCAGGCGATCATCGCCCCATTATCGGTGGCATACTGCTTTGGGACATACTTAGGCTCAGCTCCATGCTCCTCAGCTATAGACCGTATTATGTCTCTAAGCCTCATGTTGGCTGCGACGCCGCCGGTGAGTAGGAGCTCCCCCTTCTCTGTATGCGCCAAGGCCCTCTCCGTGACCTCTCCGAGCATGGCGAAGGCATGCTCCTGGAGGCTGTAGCATAGGTCTTCGAGGCTCCATCGACCGCTCTGGAGTTCCCTTATAGCCGCGGTGAGGAGGCCGCTGAAGCTGAGATCCATACCCTTCACAACGTAGGGCAACCGGATCAGCCTCTGACCCCTCCTCGCCAGCCTCTCCACCGCTGGCCCTCCAGGATAGGGGAGGCCTGCCTCACGGGCGAAGACGTCGAGCATATTCCCAACCGCGATGTCAAGGGTCTCCCCAAACACCCTGTATCTGCCTCCCTCGAAGCCTGAGACGATGGTGTTCCCCCCCGAGACGTAGAGCGTCAAGGGGTCTTCAGCCCCCGCCGTCAACCTCCCAATCTCTATATGGGCGACGCAGTGATTCACGCCGACGAGGGGGACTCCAAGCCTACAGGCTATGGCCCTCGCAGCCGTCGCCCCCGTTCTGAGGCATGGCCCCATACCAGGGCCTTGACTGAAGGCCACAACGTCGATCTCCCTGGCTGTTATATCCGCCTTCTCCAAGGCCTCCGCGATGACATCTCCCATCACGGCTGAGTGATGTCGAGCGGCCTCACGGGGATGTATGCCCCCCGTCTCCGGTATATGGACGCTCACAACGTTGGCGAGAATCTCACCCTCCGAGGTTGCGATGCCTACGCCGAGATTGTCGGCTGTCGACTCTATGCCGAGGCAGATGAGGGTTTCAGCCATCCCCGAGCATAGGGGTCTGGGAGGGGTAAAAACCTTGCCGTATTCACCTATCTTGATAGAATAGCTGCTCCTTGAGGCTCTCCTCCTCCAACTCTTGTAGGGTGGTCTCAGCTATTTTCTCGCCGTGGAGGGAGAGCCAAACAGCATCTATGGGTTTAAGCCTCATCTCCCCTCCTACAACTCGGATCTCCATCAGAGAGCCCTCACATATACCCAACCTCTCGGCGATAGGCTTTGGGATAGTCAGTCTTCTCCTCTTCCCAACCCTCACCCTGATGCGCTGCTCGATCATATGATCAGTAGGGCTATTGGATTTCTATCTTAAAGCCGACTCCCCTTCTCAATGTGATTCTCAGCTCCTCGAAGAGGGGGCGTAGAATCCTCACCTTGCCGTAGCGTTGCTCCTCCACGAG
>CALEIY010000035.1 GCA_937898665.1 Candidatus Bathyarchaeota archaeon
GGCCTAACCTCGATCTCCATGGGACTCAATCTGTTTAAGCTTTCAAAACCCTATTTATGCGTTGTAAAAAGGCTTAGGAGCTCCTCACCTTATCCCCGTTTCTCCACGAGGGAGAGTGCCTCCTCGAAGACCGTTAGGGCTTTGTCTAACTGCTCCCTGGTGATGACCAACGGCGGCTGGAATCTTATGGTACATCCCTTGACGCCTCCCAGGCCTAGGAGGACTCCTCTTTCACGGGCCTCAGCCCTGATGCGCCTAGCCTCCTCAACGGCCGGCGTCTTCTTGCTGTGATCCCTCACCAATTCGACGCCGATCATGAGGCCGAGGCCCCTGACATCGCCTATGAGGGGATGCTCCTCCATCATCTCCTTCAACCTCCTGAGGGCATACTCCCCCTTCTCAGCCGCCTGCTCCGGCAGCTTCTCCTCCTCGAAGACTTGGAGATTGGCGAGGGCGGCCGCACAGCATACGGGGTTTCCACCGAAGGTTGAGAGGTGGTCTCCAGGCTCGAAGGCGTCTCCGATCTCAGGTCTGGCGATACAGGCGCTGAGGGGCATACCTGCTGCGATCCCCTTACCCATCGTCATGATGTCAGGCTCGACGCCGTAGTGTTCTATGCCCCACATCTTACCCGTTCTGCCAAAGCCGCTCTGAACCTCATCGACGATGAGGAGGATGCCATAATCATCGAGGATCTCCTTTACCACCTTGAAGTATTCCGGTGGAGGCGGTATGATGCCCCCCTCACCTAGGACTGGCTCGGCTATTAGGGCTGCGACACACTTAGAGGTGTGGTATTCGACGACGTCTCGGAGCCTCCTGGCGCAGAGGAGGTCGCATTCCGGATAGGCCTGGCCGAAGGGGCATCTATAACAGTAGGGGACGGGGGCGAAGGCGACGCCTGAGAGGTAGGGACCCATATCATAGCGTCTCCGCCGTGATTGACCTGTTATGCTGAGGGTTCCTAGGGTTCTACCATGGAAGGAGCACTCCAGGGCGATGAGTTCATGCCTCTTGGCATATTTCCTCGCCAGCTTGATGGCGCACTCATTTGCCTCGGCGCCGCTGTTTCCGAAGAAGACCTTCTGGAGACCCCTCGGCGTCACCTCCGCTAAGCGCTCAGCGAGCTCGGCTGTTGGGATGTTGTGGTAGACGTAGGAGCAGCAGTGGATTAGGCGCTCAACCTGGCTCTTAACGGCCTCCACGATCTTGGGGTGGCAGTGGCCTGCGTTGACGACGGCGATTCCCGCGTAGCAGTCGATATATTCATGCCCCTCCACATCCCAGACTATGGCTCCCCTACCCTCCGCGATGACGATGGGCTCCAGCCTTGTGAAGCTTAGAATCCTATAACGTTCATCCCTCTCGATGATCTCACAAGTCTTCATCGACGTTAGATTCTCCGATGCGATATAATAGTGTCTGAGTTGCTATTCTCCCAGCGCTGTGAGGTAGAGTTATCTCCCCTTTGACACCCTCTTATTGATGCCATGAGGGATGTCGCCGTCATAGGCGTTGGGATGACGCCCTTCGGCAAGCACCTTAACCGCAGCCTCATAGATCTAATGCTTGAGGCTTCTCATAAAGCTCTAATGGACGCCGATGCCTTGGATGCTCCCATAGATGCCCTCTACGTCGGCTGTATGGCCTCGGGGATGCTCTGCGGCCTACAGAACACGGCTACGCTATTAGCCGATGAGCTGGGCATTAAGCCTCAGACCGTTGAACGGATCGAGAACTCCGCAGCCTCAGGCGCCTCAGCGATCCTCAACGCTTATCTCGCTGTAGCTTCCGGCCTCTATGACATCGCCCTCGTCGTGGGAGCTGAGAAGATGAGGCATCTACCCACGTCGGAGGCGACGAGGGCTATAGCCTCCATGACCCACCCAGAGGGGGAGAGGCCGCATGGAGTGACGATGCCCTCCCTAGCGGCATTTCTGACGAGGCTCTACATGAAGCGTTATGGATTGACGAGGGAGCAGCTCGCCCTAGTGGCCGTCAAGAATCATCGGAACGCCCTCCTAAACCCCTATGCGCATCTGAGGAAGGAGATAACAGTGGAGGATGTCCTCAACTCCAGGGTAGTCGCCGAACCCTTGAGGCTGTTTGACTGCAGCCCCATCAGCGATGGAGCCGCAGCCCTATTGTTGGCCCCCATGGAGAGGGCGTTGGAGTTCACCGATAAACCCGCCGTCATCAGAGGCGTAGGCCAGGCCGTCGATAGGGTTATGATAACTGAGAGGGATGACCCCCTCACCCTAAAGGCTGTGAAGGAGGCCTCGAGGAGGGCTCTGAGGAGGGCCGCCCTATCAATCGATGATATCGACGTGGTGGAGCTCCATGACGCCTTCACAATCCTTGAGATCGTGGAGAGTGAAGACCTCGGCCTCTTCGAGAAGGGGGAGGGCGGCATAGCCGTTGAGGAGGGCCTCACAGCCATCGAGGGTGAGAGGCCCATCAATCCAAGCGGAGGCCTGAAGGCGAGGGGGCATCCCCTCGGGGCTACGGGCGTCGCCCAGGCTGTGGAGATCACTTGGCAGCTCCGAGGCGAAGCGGGTGAGAGGCAGGTGAGGGATGCCGAGCGAGGTTTAAGCTGTAATATCTCAGGCTTCGCCGCCAACGCCGTCGTCATCGTTTACGAGCGGGGGTGGTGAGGAGGATGGGTTTTCACCTCAAGGCTACGAGGTGTAGGCTCTGCGGCGCCATCTACCATCCACCAAGATCTATATGCCATCGATGCGGCCCAAGGTCTAAGGGCCATCTGGAGATGGTTGAGCTCCCAGATCAAGGGAGGATCATCACCTACACTGTGCTACACTACCCCCCAGAGGGTTATCCATCTCCCATGGTTCTGGCGGTAGCTGAGATTGGGGGTGTTAGGCTCATAGGTAGAGTCGTTGACGCCGAGGCTGTAGAGGAGGGCTGTAGGGTGGAGGTGGTGAAGGGAGAGGGGGAGACCCCCTTCCTCCTGAGGAGGATAGATGTGAAATAGGTTGATCATCGATTCTCTCTGATATGGCCCCGCCATTAGAGGGCATTAGAGTTCTCGACCTCTCCCAGGTTGTGGCAGGCCCCTTCTGCTCGATGCTCCTAGCGGACATGGGTGCGGAGGTCATCAAGGTTGAGAGGCCTGGCATAGGGGACAACCTACGAAGATGGGGGCCACCCTTCCTCGGCGGTGAAGGCGTCTACTTCCTATACCTCAACCGTAATAAGAAGAGCATCACCCTCAACCTCAAATGCGAGGAGGGTAAGCGCATCTTCATCGAGCTCCTGAAGCGGAGTGATGTGCTGTTGGAGAACTTCAGGCCTGGAACCATGGAGCGCCTAGGCCTAGGCTACGAGGAGGTAAGCAGGATAAATCCAAGGATCATCTACTGCAGGATCTCAGGCTATGGCCAGACAGGCCCTCACCGAGATAGGGGCGGTTACGACCTATTGGCGCAGGGGGAGAGCGCCCTCATCTCCGTCACGGGGGAGGAGGATAGACCCCCAGGGGTGAAGGTGGGGGTCGCCATCGTCGACATGGGAACCGGCCTATACGCTGTGATAGGCATACTCCTCGCCCTTATGGCGAGGGAGAAGACGGGGCGGGGACAGCTCGTCGACGTCTCGCTGCTGGACTCAGCTGTGAGCTGGATGGTTCAGCCTTTAGGCTACTATCTAGCCACAGGGCAGCTTCCAAGGCGGCTGGGGACGGCTCATCCCGTTGCGGCGCCCTATCAAGCCTTCAAGACTAAGGACATCTACATCACCATAGGCTGCGCCGCAGAGAGAAATTGGAGGGCCCTCTGCCATGTCCTCGGCCTAGAGGAGTTGGCTGATGACCCGAGATTCTCCACGAATCCGAAGAGGGTGGAGAATCGTGAGGAGCTGGCGAGGATCCTGGGCGAGGTCTTTGAGAGGGAGAGCGGGGAGGTTTGGCTTAGGAGGCTTCAGGAGGCTGGTGTCCCCTGCGCCCCAGTGAACACCGTTGACCGACTTCTGGAGCATCCCCAGCTTCGGGAGCGTGAGATGTTCGTGGACGTCGACCATTCCAAGGCTGGGAGGCTGAGGTTGACGGGCATCCCCATAAAGCTCTCCGAGACCCCTGGCTCCATCCGTTCTCCCCCACCTCTGCTCGGTGAGCATACTGAGGAGATCCTAAGCTGGCTCGGCTACACCCCAGAGGAGATTAAGGGGCTGAGGGAGAGAGGTGTAATCTAATCGAGGCTTACCCCCCTCGTCTCTATGCCGAGCAGGGCGACGGCTGAGGCTGAGACCAGGTGTATAAGGGCGAAGAGGATGAACAGAGGAGTACTCCCCATCCATCCTATGAGTACTCCCGCGATATAGGGGCCTAGGATCCCCCCGATACGCCCTACGCTGTTGGCCCATCCAGCCCCCGTGGCCCTCATCCCCGTCGGATAGAGCTCGGGGGTATAGGCATAGGTGATGCC
>CALEIY010000036.1 GCA_937898665.1 Candidatus Bathyarchaeota archaeon
GCGGAGGGTCTCATTCCGGTGTCTATGAGGATGAGCCCCTCATCGCAGTTTAAAAGGTAGCATTCTAGGGGTAGGCCTTCTGTTTCTGATAGGTTGATGGCGTGTATTCCGGATGTGACTTCGACCATTTTTATCGCCTCTTTGGATTGATCTGTGTGGTTTCTTATAGGTTTTTGTGTGGAGTTTTGGAAGGGGAGGGGGTTTATTATCATCATTTTTTGTGTTATCATGATGTTTTGTGGTTAAGATGGGGTTCTCTTAAAGTTTGTTTGACAATGGCTGATCTTTAATTTTTAACTAGATAACATGTGACGAAGTGATCTCTTGATATCTTCATCATTGATGGCTCTTCTTTAAGATATATTTCAGTTGCATTTGGACATACTCTGGATAATCTGCATCTTAGTGGTAGGTTTATCGAATCTTGGGGTAGTTTATAAAAAATTATAAATATTTTTAATTAGTGAATTAATTTTTGGAAGAGGGAAATGTCCGCCAAGTTTGATGCTAAAATGGGGGCTATAGTGATTCTAGTGGTCCTATGGGTGGCTTCATTGGGTTACGCATATACTCTGAATGTTAAGATCGCTAAGATCAAAGCAGCTCAGCCAAAGTATAAGCTGCTAACTGATCCTGAAACTTTGACGATCGCTATGGACATCTCAATTATAACTACCTTCGATGGTGCTAGAGCCTATGAAGGTACCTCCATTTTGATAATAAATCAGTGTTTCGATAAATTAGTTGACTTCATTCCACCAGACTATACTACTGTGATACCGGAGGTGGCTGAGAGCTGGGAGGTTCTTCCAGATGGTGTAACCTGGAGGTTTCATATTAGGAAGGGAATAACCTTCACCAACGGTGATCCCCTGGACGCAGAGGCAGTAGCCTACACGCTTAAGAGAGTAATCATCCTTAAGCAGGAGGCCTCCTGGCTTTTAACCCAATTCGTATCTGATCCAGAGAATATCAAAGTGATAGACGATTACACGGTGGAGGTTAAGCTGGACAGACCCGTCGCTCCCTCCTTCTTCCTCTCCACCTTGGCCTGCACTACCACCGCCATAGTCAATCCGAAGGTGGTTGAGGCCCATGCTAAGGAGGGTGATATGGGTAGCGACTGGATGACGACAAATGGAGGAACCATCGGTACCGGTAGCGGCCCCTTCATCTTAGAGGAGTATGTACCTGAAGATAGAGTTGTCCTAGTTGCCAATGAGAATTATTGGAGGGGACCACCGAAGATTAAGAAGATAATAATTAAGCATGTTCCCGAGCCCGAGACGCAGAGGCTTATGCTTGAGGCTGGCGAGGTTGATATCGCATGGGATCTATATGCGGAGCAGCTTAAGGAGGTGGCGAAGGAACCTGGAATCAGGGTCTATAAGACAAACTCTTGGGGCGTTACCTATATCGGTATGAATACGGGTGTGGAACCACTTGGAGACAATAGGGTAAGAAAGGCCATCAAATATGCAATAGATTATGATGGTATCATCAATGAAATTCTTGCAGGGGCTGCCGTCAAGGCTCAGACGGTCATTCCATATGGCTTCCTAGGATTTAACCCATCAACACCTTACTACAAGAATGTTGAGAAGGCTAAGGCCCTCCTCGCTGAGGCTGGATATCCAAACGGCTTCAGCATAGAGATGGCAGTTCCAGCTGGTGCTTATCCAGCCCTCGACATCGCTGCGAAGATCAAGAGCGATCTAGCCGAGATAGGAATCGATGTGAAGATCGTTCAGATAACCTCATCGGAGATGTATGAGAGGTACAGGGCCCAGGGACTCCAGATGGTTCTAGCAGGATGGGGTTCAGATTACCCAGATCCTGATTGCAATGCAAAGGCCTTCGGAGACTACAGGATTCATCAGCTAGCCTGGAGAAATAAATGGTACGATGATTATGTAGCAGATCTCTGTGAGAGGGCAGAGAAAGAGCCTGACCCATCAGTTAGAGAATCTCTATACCTAGAAATCACAAATTACATCCTGGAGAATGGACCTTACGCAGTTCTCTATCAACCATTAGTACAGAGGGCGGTGAGGACTTGGGTTGAGGGCTTCATAGTTTCACCCTCTTCCTACACCCAGAGCTTCTATGAAGTCTATAAGGAGTATGTAGTGGCCCCCTCTTAACCTCCTTTTTTAGAAAAATTTTTAATAATGTATTTTAATTTCAGATATTTGATGAATATAGCAGCGTATATTATTAGAAGAATCATATTCATGTTATTTGTATTACTTGGAGTTTTGATAATAACATTCATCGTATCACATGTCATTCCAGCTGATCCAATTGGTGCCATACTTGGTCCTCAAGCACCACCAGAGTTGATTGAGAAGATTAATAGAGAATGGGGTTTTGATAAGCCATTATATGTACAGTTTATTTTATATGTTAAAAATTTAATGCATGGAAATCTTGGCAAATGTATCAGAACAAATAACCCTGTTCTTAAAGATATAATTATTCGATACCCAGCCACGATAGAGCTTGCGACTACAGCACTAATATTCTCCCTCATTATAGGTATTCCAAGTGGAATAATTTCGGCGTTGAAGAGGAACAAGTTGATAGATCACTTCATCAGGATCTTCTCCATATCCGGACTCTCAATGCCCGTCTTCTGGCTTGGACTGATGCTGTTATACGTCTTCTACTTCAGATTAGGCATCCTCCCCGGCCCTGGAAGACTAGATCTGGGTCTAACCCCCCCACCAAGGGTGACGGGGCTCTACACCATTGACAGCCTCATCGCTGGCCGCCTAGATCTCTTCATAAACACCCTCAGGCATCTAATCATGCCAGGCTTCGTCCTCGGATTTGGCGCTGCCGGCTCCATCGCCAGACTGACGAGGGCGAGCATGCTGGAGGTTATGAGGCAAGAATATGTGAAGGCGGCCAGGGCTAAGGGATTGATCGAGAGGGTGGTTATCATGAGACATATACTGAGGAATGCCCTAATCACCCCAGTCACAGTCATCGGCCTGATATATGGAGGACTTCTTGAGGGCTCAGTGTTGACGGAGACCATCTTCGCATGGCCTGGACTCGGGAGGTATGCCACTGGCGTCTTTCTCTTCCTAGACTTTCAAGCCGTCATGGGGGTTACACTCTTCATAGCGATAATCTACTCCTTCGCAAACCTCATCGTAGACATAATCTACGCTTACATCGATCCAAGGATTAGATATGGGTGAGGATTATGAAGATCCTCGATAAATGGTTGATGGAGCATAAATACAAGATTCAAGATGTAAAATTGATGATGAATATGATAAGGGAATCATTCTTGGCGAAACTGGGGTTAACAATAATCACGATGTTCATATTAACCGCCATATTCGCCCCATTTATAGCTACACAAGATCCATTAATGCAAGATCTAACAAATAGATTTCAGCCACCAAGCCTTGAACACCCCTTCGGAACGGATCATCTGGGAAGAGATATCTTCAGTAGAGTTGTCTATGGTAGCCGTATCTCTCTAATGATGGGAATAACGGTAACACTCATACTCTTCACCATAGGAACAACCCTAGGCCTCATAGCCGGCTTCTTCGGGGGAGCTGTAGATGAGATCATTATGAGGATAACAGATATAATAATGGCCTTCCCATCACTCATACTCGCCATAGCGGTGGCGGCTGCCCTAGGTCCAAGCCTACTGAATACGATGATCGCCATAGCCATCGTTGGCTGGCCCAGGTATGCTAGACTGGCTAGGGCGAACTGCATGCAGGTTAAGAATGAACTATACATCGAGGCTGCGAGGGCGATCGGTGTCAGCAACCTAAGACTCATCTTCAGCCACATATTTCCCATGATAATATCCCCCCTCATCGTTCAGGCCACGATAAATCTGGGTGGTGTCATACTACTCGCCGC
The DNA here is from genome assembly GCA_937898665.1 of Candidatus Bathyarchaeota archaeon. Taxonomy (GTDB): domain Archaea; phylum Thermoproteota; class Bathyarchaeia; order TCS64; family B23; genus B23. The sequence continues at coordinate 3,898 of CALEIY010000036.1, forward strand.
TGGCCTAGGCTTTCTAGGCCTGGGAGCGCAACCGCCAACACCGGAGTGGGGATTGATGGTGAGTGAGGGGAGGAGATTTATATCTCGACAGTGGTGGATATCAGGCTTTCCAGGATTGGCGATACTCCTAGTCGCTCTAGGCTTCAACCTCCTGGGAGACGCCTTGAGGGATATATTGGATGTGAGGATGAGGAGGTGATTAGATGGAGAAGCTGCTTGATGTTAGAGATCTTAGAACCTATTTCTATACTTATAGAGGCGTTGTTAAGGCTCTGAATGGGGTCTACCTCACCATCAAGGATGGTGAGGTGGTAGGGCTTGTTGGTGAAACCGGCTCTGGAAAGTCCGTGACAGCTAGATCCATTATGCGACTCATAGATCCACCTGGCAGAATCGTCGGGGGAAACGTATTCTTCGAAGGTAGAGATCTGTTGAAGCTGAGCGATAGAGAGATGACGAAGATCAGGGGTAGGAAGATCTCGATGATCTTCCAGGAACCCATCATCGCCCTCAACCCAGTTCTAACCATCAGGACGCAGATCATCGAGACTATTATGGCGAATCGTGATGTCTCGGTGAATGAGGCTGAGGAGATAGCGTTAGAGCTCCTTGAGGCAGTTGGCCTACCAAATCCCAAGATGATAATGAAGCGTTATCCCTTCGAGCTAAGCGGCGGGATGGCCCAGAGGGTTTTCATAGCTATGGCGATATCCGCCAATCCAAGGCTCCTCATAGCGGATGAGCCTACATCCTCCTTAGATGTAACGATACAGGCACAAATACTAGATCTTTTAAATAGATTGATGGAGGAGGGGAGAATATCATCCATGTTGTATATAACGCATGATTTAGGCGTGGCAGCAGAGTTATGTCATAGAATAGCGGTCATGTATGGTGGTAGAGTTATCGAGTTCGCCTCCACAGAGGAGATATTTAAAGAGCCACTTCATCCCTATACGAGGTCTCTCCTAAAAGCTATTCCAAGGTTGGGATACTATGATGAGCTGTATACAATCCCTGGAAGGGTACCAGACTTAGTTAATCCTCCAAGTGGATGTATGTTTCATCCGAGATGTCCCTATATGAAAGATGTTTGTAAAAAGGAGATTCCAGAATATGTAGAGATCGATAATTCACACTATGTGGCATGTCATTTTGCGGGTGTTAAAGATGTTAGATGAGGATATATTAGTTGTTAAGGATTTAAAGAAATACTATCCAATTAGGGGAGGCCTTCTTCTCAGGATTGTAGGATATGTTAAGGCAGTTGATGGTGTTAGTTTTAACGTTAAATATAGGGAGACATTTGGTATAGTTGGCGAATCTGGATGTGGAAAGACGACATTGGCCAGAACCATATTGAGGCTTATTGAACCAACCGGTGGAGAGATTTATTTTGAGGGTGAAAACATCTTATCTTATAAGGGGGAAAAGTTAAAGGATTTTAGGAGGAAAGCTCAGATAGTATTTCAAAATCCATATATGGCGTTACATCCAAGAAAAATTGTTAGAGATATTGTTAGTGAACCTCTTAAAATCCATACGGATTTATCTAAGGAGGATATATATGATAGGGTTTTAGAGATGCTTGAAAAAGTTGGTTTAAGCGAGGAGCATATGTTTAGGTATCCACATGAATTTAGTGGGGGTCAAAGACAGAGGATAGTTATAGCTAGAGCATTGATCCTGAACCCAAAGCTTCTTGTATTAGATGAGCCTACTGCCGCTCTAGATGTATCGGTTCAGGCAAAGATATTAAACTTATTAAAAAGTCTGCAAAAGGAATTTAAAACAACGTATTTGCTGATATCTCATAACTTATCTATAATTGATTATATGTGTGATAGAATTGCGGTTATGTATCTGGGAAAATTCTTTGAGATCGCCTCGAAGAGAGATCTATTTAAAAGGCAGCTTCACCCCTACACAAAGGCCCTCATCTCGGCGATACCCCTCCCCGAGCCGGATAGCGGAAGGAGGGAGAGGAGGATCATATTGAGGGGGGAGGTGCCAAGCCCGATAAATCCACCCTCTGGATGTTACTTTAGTACGAGGTGCCCCTACGCTCAGCCCTTATGTAGGGAGGAGGAGCCGAGGTTGGAGGAGGTGGATGAGGGACACTTCGTTGCATGCCATTACTGGAGGGAGTTGGAGGATTTAGGTTGAGTGAAGAGGAAAGGGATGGCCTCGGCTTTAAAGATATAATAGCCTTCATCATAGCCCTACTAACGACTCAACTATTGCCACTGATATTGATAGCAATGATTATGATACTTTTAATTCTCATCTTCTCCATAAAATAAATATCACAGAATACCAAAAACATCTTGATGAGGCCATCATTGAATAGAATTCTAAGAATATTCACAGCAATCCTACTGATGGTAAGCCTATTTAAACCCTGGTTGTGGCGTGGATATGAACCCTGGTCGGAGTTTAGCCAAGAATATAGGAAACCAATAATCCACTATCATAAAATAATAACGATAACACCGATAAAGATCGAGGTCGTAGAGGATGGAAATTTAATTTTATCTAAATGGTTTTATAGAGTTGAAATGAGTATAGCAGGTATTGGAATAATTACCTGCTCCATAATTTGCCTTATCAATTTCAATAAATGGAAATTAGATTTTGTAGGATTCCTATCTTGGATGTTTTCACTTATCCTATTCTTTTTAACGCTGGGTGGTAGAGGCTATGGGATAGGATCAATAACATTTTTAGGATTGGGATTGAAGATATTTTTAATCGGAGGATTTCTACTAATAATAGTCATTCTGTCATCGATTTTAAGGAGTCTTTAGATAGAGAGGAGTTATTATCCCATTATTGTCTTATAGTTAATATGTCTATGTTATATTTCTTTTTAATGTTTTGTTTTAGTATTGTGGTATCTTCTGTTATTAGGTCTTCTTTTAGTGTTATTGCTGTTGCGAGTATTATGCAGCTATGTAGTCGTTGATTTCTTTTCTGAGGTTGAAGCTTGTTTCTAATATCGGGGCTTGTTGAAGGTTTCGATTTTGAAGGCTTCTCTATGGCTTCGACGGCTCTCTATGGAGCTCCTTCGCGTGGTTCTCGCCAGCTTCTCGGGGTAGATGAGGTGTGGGAGCTCCCCCCTCCCGCTGAGTTGCTCCCTCAGTAGCTCGTTTAGAAGCCTCGATATCGCCCTGGGCGTCCCATAGCGCTTTAGGCTCTCCTCCACCAGCTTCTCATAGATGTCATCGTCGAGGATGACGGATGTACGCCTAGACATTTAAATCACATTTTTTTACTCTTTGAATCTTGAATTCGGGGTTTATTGTCTGGATTAGTTCTTGGAACTCCCTCTTTTCCCATAACTCGTGGATTGCGTCATTCTCGGTTATCAGGATGTCGTTTCTGATGATGGCTGATGAGAGGATGAGGCAGTCTATGAAGGCGTTCAACAGCCTTCTTAGTTTGAAGGCTAGGAGTAGGATTGAGGTGTCATGTATAGGGGTTTTCTCTATCCTCTCATCATAGATGATGGCCCTTATGCCTCTAGACGCCCTTTCGGCTGTGAGGGTTCTATTGGTTATGTGTTTGGCGCCCTTGGCGGAGAGTTCGAAGATGGTGATTTCGCTTATGGAGATGTGATGCCCTTTACTGATGAGTTTGATCAGAGCATCCCTCGGAATTCCCCTGATGGAGATTCCTATGGCTGGGAGGAAGGAGGTGGTGTCGAGAAGAAGCCTCACGCCTCAGCCCTCCTGGAGAGTTCCCTCCTAAAGCTGTGAAACTCCTCGAGGGTTGTCTCAACCGATGGCGGCTCCTTGAGAACATCCTCAAGATTTGGGATCGGCTCTACTATCAGCCTCCCCTCCTCAACTCTATAGATCACCTTTGAATGGGGTCTGAGTCCAAGCTTCTCCCTAATCTCCTTCAGTTTGTCTTCTTTTATAGGTTATGGATAATGACTTTCCGGATTAAAGGGGAACTATAATGAGGACGAGACGGGAAAGGGGCTTTATCCTTATTCACTATGATCTTGGGATTTTTCTATGGAGAGTGTAAAGTGAAGGTCCTTTTTAGGGGTGTCCTGTCGAAGTCTTGGTCGTTTGATAGTACTTCTTTAATGTTATTTCTTAGTGATGTGGCTAGGTGAATTGCATCTTCGTAGTCTAACTCGTATTCCCTCATTAAGTTGACTGCTTCCACTAGATCCTCTGATGTTAGTGGGGATATTTTCAAGCCGGGGAGGCTCATTATGGCTTTTATGATTTCTTCGACGAAGATTTCGTCTTTTAGGCTTCTTCCCGTTAGGCCAGCTATCACTACTAGTGTCTCGTATAGGGTTAAGCTTGAGGTTACGTATGATCCTTTTGGTGCTCGCTCTATTTCTCTTATCCATTTCTTGGCCGTCTCGCCGAATTTTGGGTGGTTTGCGAGCCAATATATGAAGACGTTTATGTCTACGTAGATTTTTCGAGCAGCCATTTTCTCATCGCCTCAAGCAGGAATTCATCTATCTCTTTAGGCCATTTCTCCACCTTGAAGGCTCCGAAGTACCTGTCAGCGATCGATTCTAAGGGCTCGATGATGATTCTTTTTCCATCAACCTTAATCCTAACATAATCTCCCTTCCTGACCTTAATCCTCTCACGGAGAGTCTTGCGTAGGAGGACCCTGCCCTTCTCATCAATCTTAACGATTTCCATTTTCCCACTTTAATATATATTCCCACTTATTAAATTTTCCCACATTTATCTTAAAGGGGAATGTGTAGATGAACTCCAATATATAGAGCTCGCATTTGTTAGACGGAGACAGCCCGGCTTATTAGGCAGCTTTAGCTCCTTTTGATGCTGATGATCGACAGCATCATAGCTGCCGCAGCCAGGCTTTTGAGACTCACATGTGTGACGGATGACCCTACATCAGGGGTATGAGGGAGAAGGGAGATAAGAACTCGCTGGATAGATTGGGGAGGTCTAAAAATAGGGAGGGGAACTATGCCTCTTCTCGTCGTTTCTCTCCCTAACTCTTGGAGCTCCCTGTGATCACCTTTAGACGTTCATTTATGTATTGTAGGAAGGGGATCGCTATGTTTTCGTGTGGGTGATTGGGCGTCGACCTTCGGTGGAGATGTGTTTGAGTAGGTGCTCTAGGTC
>CALEIY010000037.1 GCA_937898665.1 Candidatus Bathyarchaeota archaeon
GAAACCCCTCTCATCCGCCTTCACCGTTCTGGTGGAGCAATAGGTGATGTCTAATCCCCTCTCCGCTATCTTACTCGTCACCGCCGCCAGGACTCCAGGCCTTGATATGACCTCGACGAGGAGGCCGTAGAGTCTCCTACCCCTATAGAACATGAACCTCTGAACGCCGAACGGTATCACGGTTATGAATCTCTGGAACCTACTTTTATTTTTCTTCAATCACTGATAAATATTAGAATCGCATATCCCTCTAAGATTCATATATTTCATCACGAAAAAGACTTCTTCCACCCCAAGAATATAATCCCTGATGTCCGAGAAGAAGGCGACTGGCAGATTCGTCATCCAGGAGCACCATGCATCGCATCTACACTGGGATCTGCGTCTGGAGATGGATGGCGTCCTGAAGAGCTGGGCAGTCCCAAAGGAGCCTCCACGAGAGCCTGGTGTTAGACGTCTCGCCGTGGAGGTTGAGGATCATCCCCTCGACTACATCGACTTTGAGGGGATCATCCCGGAGGGACAATATGGAGCTGGAAGGGTCATAATCTGGGATAGGGGCACCTACACCCTTGAGAGCCGTAAACCCGATAAGATCGTCTTCTGGCTCAACGGAGAGAAGCTAAGGGGCCGATATGCGTTGGTGAGGTTTAAGAAGAATCCGAGGAATTGGCTCTTCTTCAAGACGAAGGAAAAGAGTTAGAGGAGGCTCTTCGACAGCTTCGCCGCCACGGTGTAGAGCGGATCGACGACCTGGGCTACGCGGATACGGGCTGTGAGGCTGAGATACATGTAGGCATCCATTCTCTCCCAGCCATAATCCCTATGCATCCAGTCGATGAGTTCCAGGAAGGCCCATCGGACGGCATCCTCCAGAGGTCTGGCGCTGCAGAGGGTCATGATCTCATCCTCGGACTCGACCCTCGGCCAGCTTATGCTGTATCCCTTCTTGACGTCGACTCTCAGCTTTACGACGGCTGGAACTTCTACTGCTGTTCCGCAGATTTCCCCGTCGCCCTGGAGTGCATGGACGTCGCCGAGTGAGAGCAGGGCGCCTGGTCTGAAGACCGGTAGCATCAATCGGTTTCCTGGCTTCACGTCGGGGCAGTCCATGTTTCCCCCGTGGGGGCCTGGCGCTAGGCTGGTGATGGCCTCGAAGGCTGGTGCGACGCCTATGGTTCCTGTGAAGGGGTCTGCCTTCAGGGTGATGGTTCTACCGTCCTTTCTCTTGAAGATTATTTGGTTATCCTCGATTCTGTGGAATTTTGTCTCGGATTCCAGTCTTTTCAGCCATCCCTCCAAGGCTCCGAAGCCCGGTATGACAGCTTGTGCTCCGAGTTCGGGGAGCTCTATGTCGAGGATGTCGACAATAAGGGTGTCCCCTGGCTCGGCCCCTTCAACATATATTGGGCCTGTGACGGGGTTTGGTTGGAGCTGTATGCCTCGTTCTATGGCTTGGGCGTAGGTTTGGCCTGGCTTTATGACTCCGCCGAAGGCGTCGTAG
>CALEIY010000038.1 GCA_937898665.1 Candidatus Bathyarchaeota archaeon
GGGGCGACGAGGGTTAGGGTGGCAGCCGGAGATGGGAGAGGGCTGAGATATAGGATCGTGGAGGAGACCGATAGAAGGCATGGCCCAGAGGGGGTTGCGAGGCAGATCATAAGGATGATCAGGGCGCTTGGGGTGGAGGTTGAAGCCATAGGGGTAGGCTCCATAGGCCCCTTAGACCTCAGCCGTGGATGCGTCGTCAAGACCCCTAACCTCCCCTTCGACGAGATACCCATTGTAGGCCCCCTGGAGGAGGCCTTCGGGGTGGAGGTGAGGCTGCTCAACGACTGCTCAGCAGCCGTCCTCGGCGAAAAACACTTCGGCGCCGGTGGAGGCCTGAGAAACCTCGTCTACATCACCCTCAGCACCGGCCTCGGAGGCGGAGCCATCGTAGACGGCCATCTACTACTCGGCAAAGATGGAAACGCGGTGGAGATCGGCCACCTCACCATAGACCCAGATTCGGAGCTCATCTGCGGCTGCGGATGTCGAGGCCACTGGGAGGCCTACTGCTCTGGTAGGAACATACCGAACTATGCGAGGCTTCTACTGAGGGATCGAGGACTTGGCGATGGCCCCCTCAATCAGCTCACAGGTGGAGACCCTGGGAGGTTGACGACTGAGCTTATCTTCAAGGCGGCGAGGATGGGCGATGAGACGGCGCTTTGGATCGTCGACCGGATAGGCTTTGTGAACGCCGTCGGCTTCGCGGATGTGGTGAACGCCTATGATCCAGAGCTTATCACGGTTGGAGGCTCCATAGCGTTGAGGAATCCAAGGCTAATCCTGGAGCCTATAGGGGGGTATATCGACGAGTACCTCATCAATCGGAAGCCCAGGATCATGTTGACCCCTCTAGGTGATGAGGCCGTCTTATACGGCGCCTTAGCCCTCTCCCTCTGGGGCTTCAGCTGAGGCTATGAACTCGAAGTTATCCCTCGTCTGCTCCAGCTTCAACAGCCGCCCCTCATAGAGGTAGAAGATGAGGCTTAAGTCTGGAGCCCTCGCCACGAGGCAGCTGTATTCAACTCCCCCTATGTTGATGCTCTCCCTACCCCTATCTAGTATCACATCGATTTTGGCCTTCTCCATAAGCTGGGGGATGAACATGGTGAATCTCACCCTCCTCCCAGGGGTGAATTCGAAGGAGTTGAAGAAGAGCTCCCACTGGCCTGCCATATTGGTGTCTATCAGCACCGTGTCGTCGGATAGCTTCACCTCTCTACGCATCATCTGATCCTTCGTCCATAGGGAGGCGTTCACCATGGAGTCGTTGAAGAGGCAGAGGATTCTCTGATGCTCCTCGCCTAGGGTTGCATTCAGCCTATACTCTATGGGGCTGAGCATCTCATCGAAGATGTAGAGGGTGTCTATGGTGATGTTCAAACCCCTGTAGAGGGCTGATGTTCTAGACCTTGTGACATAAACCCTACATCCATCCCGCTCCTCGACGTCGACGATCCAGAAGGTGTAGTGGCCGACGAGCTTTTCATCCTTATATATGTCGAATCTATGCCTCATCCCCACCTCCAGGGGTGGTAGAACCTCCGCCTCATAGGAGGTGACGGGGTAGAGCCTCGAACCGTAGAACTCGATGAGGAAGGCGACTGAGGCTACGATGGCGAAGGCGATCACCCAGGGCCAGAGTCTCAACGCTCATCTTAAAGAGGTTTAAGGGCTTTAATAAATCCGCCACCTCTACTCCTTCAAGTATCGCTCAACGGCCTCCCTAAGCCTCTCCTCAGCCTCCCTCAGTCTCCCCCTAAGCTTTTCAACGTCTCCCCTCGCCTCTCTGAGGATTCTCCATCTCTCGGCGATCATCCTCCTCGTCTCCTCCGGCCTTGGGCTGCCCCTGGATGCTCGGCGCTCCAGCGAACTATAGGGGTCTGCCACCTCCTCTATGAGGGCTCTCCTCACCCCTATCGACTTGCCCAGAATCTCCCTCGCCGCCGCCTCTAATTCCTCGATGGTTAACTCTCTCAGGCTCCGCCCCTTGAGGCTTCTGACGATGTGGGCCACCACCCTATAGGCCTCTCTGAAGGGTAGGCCGGCCTCGACGACGAGGGCCTCGGCGAGGTCGACGGCGTAGGTGTAGCTCTCCTCCGCGACTCTCCTCATCCTCTCAGCTTTCACCGTCATAGTTGAGATGGCGCCGTTCATGATCCTCAGCGAACCCTTGACGACGTCGAGGCATCTCCAAAGCGGCGGCTTCGTCCCCTGTAGGTCTTGATAATAGCCCGTCGGCACCCCCTTAACCATCGCCAATAGCTCCTCCAGGGCTGAGTAGACCTCTGAGGTTCTCCCCCTCACCAGTTCGAGGGTTGAGGGATTCTTCTTCTGGGGCATGATGCTGCTGGAAGTCGAATACTCATCAGCCAGCTCTATGTATCCATATTCCCTCATGGACCAGAGGATGAGGTCTGAGGCCATCCGGCTGAGGGTTGACATCAATATGGCTGAGACCGCTGCCACCTCTATCGCCCAGTCCCTATTGCTGGTCGCATCTATGGAGTTCTCAACCATCTCGTCGAAGCCGAGGAGCTCCGTCGTCCGCTGCCTGTCGATGGGTATGCTCGTCCCCCCTATTGGCCCTGCTCCGAGGGGATTCTGGTTGACCCTTCGATAGCACTCCAAAATCCTCTCCAGATCTCTGAGCAGGGCGTCGAAGTAGGAGAGGAGATAGTGGCCTAGGGTTCCAACCTGGGCGTGCTGCCCATGGGTGTAGAGCATCATCACCGTCTCAGCGTGCTCCTCACCCCTCCTCAGCAGGGTCTCCAGCAGCCTTAGGAGCCCCTCAGCCACCTCTAGGAGTTCCCTTCGCACCCTCATCCTGACGTCCACCATCACCTGATCGTTTCGACTTCTCCCAGTATGCATCATGCCTCCGGCTTCGATGCCTATCTTCCCTATGACCCTCGACTCGATGTATTCGTGGATGTCTTCATACTCGGGGCTGACCTCGACATAGCCCTCCCGCCACTCCGCCCTCAGCTCTTCTAGGGCCTGGAGGATTCGCCTCAAGGCTTCTCGCGGTATGATGCCGACCTCATGGAGCATTATGTCATGTGCCTCTGTCCCATCGATGTCCTCCTCGAAGATGCGTAGATCCTCGTAGATGGAGGTGTGGAATCGGGCTGCCTCCTCCTCAAGGGCCGCCTTAAGCCTCGACCTGTATAGGCTTCGGCTCAAAGGTTTCACCGAAGTTGATGGTCTCCACAGCCTTAAAAGAGGTTCACCCCCCTAGGCGCTCCCGCTGATAGGCTCCCCTATATCCCTCCTCAACCCTCTTTATCCTGAAGAATAGGAGTTGGGTGACCCTGGCATTTCTCTTAAGCTTGATGCCATGGGGGTTGTGAACCATCAACAGCGATGAGCTTCGCCCCTCATATCCAGGATCCCAGACCGCCGTCCCTATGGAGGCCCCACATCTGAGGAGAGTTGATCGGGGTCTGGCTATTGCGACTATGTCGAGGGGTATCTTCACAGCCTCGTTGTAGACGATGAGGTAGCATCCCCTCGGCAGCCTATACCAACCCTCCCCATCTGGTTTTAGGGGCCTCGTCTCAGGGAGCCTCCTCTCCTCATTGGAGAAGTCGACGGAGCCTGCGTCGAGGAATTCATATACCTCCGCCAGGGAGAGGTCGAAGCCCGCTGGCTGGAGCTGTTTTTCGAGGTCTATGTAATCGGTGATGAGCTCCCTCTCCTCTATCAGCCTCCTTATCTCCTCCCTGTTTAGGGGTGATGGCTGATTCATGCCTCCTCACTGGTTTTATGTATGGGGGTTATAGGGACGAATTCGACGCTCGGCCTCCTAGGTCTAACCTCCATTCTGTATAGACTCATCAGCGAATACACCTCGTCGGGCAGCCCGAGCTTCACCCTGTCGCCTAGCAGCCTCTTAGCCTCCTCAGCCGTTATCGGGTAGTCGTGGGTGTAGACGCCGCTGACGAGCTCCTCGACGATGCGCTCCACCTGCTCCTCCGGATACTTGTCCTCGACGAGTCTGCGGACGATGCGCTTCATCTGCTCCATCGCCTTCCTCGACTCCTCAGCCAGTATTAGGGTTCTGTCATCGATCTTGTCGATATCCTTCTTCTCCAAGACCTTCAGTATAGATGCGGCTGCGTAGACGCCCTGCCTATCCCCGAGCTGTGGGTCGACGGGGCCTAGAACTGCGTTGGGATCCATGAGTATCTCGTCGGCGGCGAGGGCGATGAGGGTGCCTCCGCTCATGGCGTAGTGGGGTATCATCACAGTCTTCTTCCCCTTATGATCCTTGAGGGCGAAGGCGATCTGGGTGGCTGCGAGGGCTATACCTCCAGGTGTGTGGAGTATGATGTCTATCGGGGCTTCTGGGGGCGTCATCCTTATGGCTCTGAGAACCTCCTCGCTGTCCTCTATGTCGATGTATCTCGATATGGGTATGCCTAGGAAGGAGATGGTCTCCTGTCGATGTATCAGCGTTATGACGTTGCTCCCCCTCTTCTTCGCCAGCTTCGCCAGCTCACGTCTCCTAGCCCTCTCCAGGGCTGACTGCTGGAGCTTAGGCATCAGAACCATGAGGAGGAATATGAGGAGCCAGATGTTATTGATCAAGCCTACAAAGTCCATGTCATCCACATACACCTCTCTGGGAGTTTAAAAATTTGAGCGATAGCAAGGTCTAAATGATCCGCTGAGGAGATCCCCATAGCCCTTGAATCCCCTTATACCCCTCCTGATGTTTGTTCTATTCTCCCCATCCAGCTTGGATGGGTGGCCCATGTATAGGGGTGGGCCGAGCCGCCTGGGAGTGGCGGGGGATGGCCCCCTCGCCAATGAGACCCTCTGGAGCGTCGACCTCCACGGCTTCGCATTATCCTCCCCAGCCGTCGTCGACGGAGCCGTCTTCATCGGAACCGGATCGGGTATCATCTACTGCTTCGATGAGGCCGTGGGGAGGGAGATATGGCATTACCTCACCGACTCCTGGTTTGGATCATCGCCGGCGGTGGCTGAGGGGAGGGTCTTCATAGGATGTGAGGATGGACACCTCTACTGCCTAAATGAGTCCACGGGTGAGGCCCTATGGAGATTCGAGACCGGTGGAGCCATATATTGTTCCCCACTCGTCGCCGATGGACGAGTCCTCTTCGGCTCCCACGATGGACGGCTCTACTGCCTAACCCTCGACGGCGAGCCTCTATGGATGTATTCAACCTGGCTTGAGGGCTTTGTGAAGCCGACTCTCGCTGGGGGTCGGAGAGGTGGGGCGATATGGTCTTCCCCAGCCCTCTACAGGGGTCTCATCTACTTCGGCTGTGAAAATGGCTTGGTCTACTGCCTAAACTTCACAGACGGCGTGGAGGTGTGGGTCGCGGAGACCTCAGGCCCCATCTGGTCTACGCCAGCCGTCTCGGATGGCGTCGTCTACATAGGCTCTAAGGATGGATGTCTCTACGCCTTCGACGCCTTCGACGGCGAGCTGCTCTGGAGCTTCAGAACCAATGGCTCCATATATTCGTCGCCGGCCGTATATGGAGGCCTAGTTGTCTTCGGCTCCTTAGATGGCTATGTCTACTGCCTAGAAGCCCATAACGGCTCCCTGAGATGGAGCTTCGCGACTGGTGGGCCAATATACTCGTCGCCGGCCGTCGCTGATGGTAGGGTTTACATAGGCTCTGAGGATGGCTCAATATACTGTCTGAACATCGATGATGGAGGCCTTATATGGAGGCTTAGGCTTGGAGCTCCAATCTCCTCCTCTCCAGCTTTAGCCGATGGAAATCTATATGTCGCATCCTATGATGGCCGTTTATACTCTGTTGGATCCAATCGATTGGAGAGGCGTTTCCCCTGCCACCTCATCCTCTACAGCATCGTGGGAAATGTCCATGGAGCAGGCTCCTATAGGCCTGGATCGGTGGCCACCTTCACCGTCGAGCCGACGGTGGTGGAGGTGGAGCCTGGCGTCAGATACGTCTTCAAGGGTTGGATCAGCAATAGGGTTGGCTCAGGATATAATGGGCCTAACGTGACGGTGAGCCTGGTTATGGACTCCGCAGTCATCGAGACGGCTAATTGGAGGAGGGAGTGCTACATAGAGATCCTCGTCGACCCCCCAGAGGGGGGTGTCGTCACCCCCTCCTCAGGCTGGTATGAGTCGGGTTCGTATGTGAGGATTGAGGCTAGGGCTAATCCAGGATATAGGTTTAAGGGTTTCATCGGGGAGGGTGAGGGATCCTACACAGGCTCTGAGGACTGCGTCACTCTCCATGTTCTCAACCCCATGGTTGAGAGGGCGGTCTTTGAGAGGGTTCCCCCATGGATTAGGTTTAGATGGTGGATCTCGCTGCTCCTAGTGATCCCCATGCTATGGCTTTTGAGGAGGCTTCTGCCACGTCTAGGCGGCTGAGTCTATTACAAATCTTAAATCCCTGAAGGGGGGAGGAATGAGTTTGATGAGCCTGGTAACCGATAGGGATTTCATCCTCTCCCTCCTCATCGTCGCCGCTATAAGCCTCGGCTCCCTCTACTTCTTCGAGGATCTCTTCATCGTCGGATTGTTCATAGGTCTTGGATTGGCTATGTGGGTTGTCTGGCATTTAGTCGGTAGGGGCATCGCCGCCCTGATAACCCGTAGGGATGTTAGGAGGGGGGATGCGAGGCTCATCAGCCCCGCCAGCTATGAGCCTGAAAGGCTTGGGATTAAGGGGATTTTGAAGCTCTCCTTCTATCCAAACCTCTTCTCCTTCTCCCTCCTCTCCCTGGCCTATCAGATATTGGGGTTGGAGGTTGGCAATCCATCGGAGCTCCTCGACTTCATGGTGAACGCCCTCTTCATCCTCCCCTTCACCCTCTTCATACCCGCCATCTGGATCGTTGAGAATTCCGGCATCGTCGTCGTCAGGCCTGGGGAGTATCCCCGCCCCCTATCCTACCTGGAGATCGTTGGAGACTTCATAGATATAGGCTCGATGATAGGCCTGGTGCTCACCGTCGGCCTCGCCCTGAGAGCCTCCGGAAGCCTCCTCGACGCCTTCGGCTGGATCATGGCTTTCCTCTTCATATTCTTCCTCATGATGTTCATCCCCTCCCTCCTAGCCACCGCCCTCTATCTACGTCTAAGCCTCCTAAAGGCGATTCAGTCCTTCAGGGAGGGGCTGCTACTCCACGATGTTGACCTAGAGGTAGGGTATAGATGCCCCAACTGTAGGGCCGCCGTATCCCTTGGGGAGAGGTTCTGCCCCGAGTGTGGTAGATCCCTGATGGAATAGCTTTTAAGATCTTGAGTTCTCCATCTTGGGGCGAGGAATCCTCGATGCCCCACTGTCCAAACTGTGGAGCTGAGATCGAGGAGGACTATCTCTTCTGCCCAGATTGCGGTCAGGCTTTAAGGGCTGTTCCCAGGGAGCCCGTCTCCTTCGCCCATCTCGTGGGTAGAGGGTTGAGATGTCTACTCGCCCCAGTTAGGCCTCCGCCTCCACTTTATAGGCCGACGGATGTAGTCTATGAGCGTCGACCCCCCTACTCCCCCGTTAGGAGGTATCTGCTGCTGGGCTTCATCCTCGGCGTCGTCGGGATGTTCCTCATGTATGGGGGTGAATGGCTCACCTACTTCGGTGTAACCATCATCGGTATGGCTCCACCGATCCTCTACTTCCTATGGATGCGTAGGAATGACCGCTATGAGGAGGAGCCTCTAGGCATGGTTCTCTTCACCATAGGCTGGGGCATCTTCATCGGCATCTTCGCGGGGATACTCAACAGTTTCCTATCAGAAAGCCTTCACCTGGGGGCCTACATAGCAGCCTTCACTGAGGAGCCCCTCAAGGCTCTTGGCGTCTACCTCCTCGCCAGGCATAAGACTCTGGGTAGGGAGTTTAACGATCACATGGATGGACTCGTCTATGGCTCTGGGGCTGGGGCTGGCTTCGCCCTAATGGAGAACTTCCAATACATCTACCAGAACGCCGTTATGGGGACTACCCCACTACCCTCAATAGCTGGGATAAGGGCCATCTCAGCCCTAGGCCATCTAGTCTATACGGGGCTTACAGGCCTCATCCTAGGCTATGCGAAGGCGAAGAGGGGATACCTGATGCCAACGGATTTCATAGCTGCCTTGATACCTGGTATGATACTCCACGCCCTCTGGAATACCCTTCCCTCCCTCTTCTTCATCCTCGCCCCCCTCTACGCCTTCATATACTACAAAAACATAAGGGCCGCCCAGAGGGATGAGGAGCTCTGGGGTTATCGCATAAGGGCTCCGGTGGAGTAGCTACTCCAGGGGCGTCCCGCATTGGACGCAGAATCT
>CALEIY010000039.1 GCA_937898665.1 Candidatus Bathyarchaeota archaeon
AGCTCGAATTCGCAGTAGGGGTCTCCCATAGCTATGCACTTAACCTCCCTGGCTGTCATCTCCCGCTTGAAGAATTCTGACGCTATACCAGTGATGAGTCCTCTGATATACTGGCTGAAGGGGTGTCCGGCTCCACGGCCAAGCTCACACTCTATGGAGTTATATATCCTAACCCTAGCCCTCGGCGGATTCTCTTGGAGCTCTATGAACTCTATTATGCCGTAGCCGAGGGCCTTCAAGGCCTTTGCAACGGTCTCCAACCCCTTATCGAGGCTCTTGATTCCAACCCTCTGGGCCAACATGGCTGCGTGGCGCCCCCTGCTCCGACCTGCTTCGAGGCCGAGGTGGTATAGCATGGCCTCACCTCCGCTTCCAAGGCGCTCCCTGAAGGAGATGAAGATTCCTCGAAGCATCCCGTCATCGAGGATTAGGGCCCTTCGTCGACCAAGCATTATTGGGAAGGTGGCGTCGTCGATGAGGAAGCCGTCGACGATTGGCTCTATGATGGTGACGTCCTCGATGAATTCGAGGGATTTAAGCTCCTCCGCGACGGATTGGGGCATAGCATCGGAGTCTGTGAAGTCGACGAGGAATATGATGCCTCCACGCTTATCCTCTGCGGCGATGGCTGTGCAGTAGATGATATCTAAATTTCTCTCAGCGAGCATCGATGAGATCAATGCTAAGACGCCAGGCTTTGAGAATGCCTCAACAATTATGCCATATAACCTACGACCTTGACGATATAGGAGCCTCTGAACCTGGAATGGAATCACATCATGATTTTCTCTGAGGAGTCTTTAATCTTTATGAATCAAATATACGATATATATTGACTATGGTTTTGAGGTTTTATGCATCACTCAAGTGTGATTTCCCTATACTCAGCCTGGCATGGCGGCCCCCTTGTGATGTGCATCCTCCTCTCATCGAGGTCGATGATGATGGATGCTAGAGTTGCGCCTCTAAAGTCCTCAGGCTCCCTTGGGTCTGGGTGGCAGCAGATGGAGTGGGGCTTCCCATAATGGTCTCGGAGAATCTCCATGAGGGTCTGCATCGTTATCTCCCCCCACTCGGCTTCGAGAGCTGTCTCGGCTCTGTAAAGCCTGTAAACCGAGTCGGGGTATCGTTTAACGAAGATGTCTCTCACCTTCAAGGCCCTCGGCCCTATGAGGTGATTGGTATGCGCCAGCAGCCCCTCGCTTGGGGTTAGGATCGAGACGTCTAGGGGTGTGGCTTCGAGGTCGACGGCGAATCCCCCAGCCTGGGCTAGGAGGACGTTATAAGAGACCGACCTCGAAGCGTTCAGGAAGACCTTCATAGCCTCCGAGATGCTACTACATCTCAACATCTCTCGGCATACGATCCAGAAGGGGGGATTCGCCTCGAAGTGATCTCCATCGGAGACGAGGGCGTTGACGACTAGGCCTAGACCCTCGGAGTTGAAGCCCTTCTGCCCGATGATCCCAGCCTCCGTATGCATCAATATCCTGGGCCTCCCCTCCTCCTCGACGTCGAGTAGTATGCATCCATCCTGGACTCCGAGTAGGTAATCCCAATTCTGAGCCAACAGCGTATGGCCATCCGCCGAGGCCTCTGGGAGAACGGCCAGCGAGGTGCATTGGGGCCGCATCTCAGACCACACCACTTCATATCGACCATTTATGGCGGCCAAAAGCTCCAGGGAGACATCGGCGCCCTCGGCGACTCCACGGAGCTCCTCCAGGAGATCGGGGGAGAAATCCCCTATGGCCTTCAGAAGCTCGGCGCCCCTCTCAGCGATCCTTTCACGGCTCAGACCGAGGTTCCTACCCCAGAGATCGACGTAATATTCAACGTTTCTCCTAACCAGCTCACGGGCCTTCTCGCCGTGTTGAACCCCACAGCTATAGGGGTCTCCCTCAACCCTGATTATGGGGAATGGAGTCTCCAAAGGTTTCACCGATAGATGATTCCCCCCACCGGTTAAAGTGTTGTCATCACCGTTAGCCCCGCAGGTTATAGGGCCGTGCTCTCAAAGGGTTGGAGGCTTCCTCGTGGTCACTCTATCGAAGGAGCGGAGGATAGATGCGAGATGCTCACGGAGATCCCGCTTCAAGAGCTTCGATGAGGCCTATTAACTCTGCTGGGTTTCGCCTCCCTCCATGGATGAAAGGGATATCTTTTATGAAGCTTTGAGACCCATCCATCTCTACCGGCTAGGCGAGAGATATGCTCATGGACATCCATATACACACCGTCTACTCCGATGGGAGGGATGGCGTCGAGAGGGTTTTGAGGGCTGCGGAGCTGAAGGGTTTGGATGCCATAGCGATAACGGATCACGACACCCTCCAGGGATACTGGAAGGCGCTGAGGCTGGAGAGCCGGTTGACGGTGATACCTGGCTATGAGTTGAAGACGGATGCGGGGCATATCCTCATCCTCGGCGTTGAGGAGCTCCCAAGGCTTAGGAGGCCCCTCATCTATGAGGAGGTCATCGATTGGAGTCGTGAACGGGGTGGCCTAAGCATCCTCGCCCACCCAGCCGTTGGGAGGCTGAAGCTGAATCGATGGAGATGCCATCCGCCGGACGTCGTTGAGGCCTTAAACGCCGCCTATCCACTGAGGATGATGATACGTATAGGCCTGAAGGTGGCTGGGGAGCTTGGGGTTCCAGCGGCGGCCGGAAGCGATGCCCATAGGGCATTAGACGTGGGGAACGCCTACATGGAGCTGGAGGGTGAGAACCTCGATGTGGATGACATCCTAGAGGCCTTGAGGCGGGGGCGGCATAGAATTGGAGGCGGCGTATCACCCCTACCCGTGAGGCTGAGATCAGGCGTTGGATATATCGCCTCCCTCATCAGGGGAAGCCTCCCGCCGCTGAGAGCGAAGCCCTACAGGAGGCCCTGAAATCACTAGACTCTGAGGTTGTTGGTTCCGGTTGGAGGTGCTTCACATCCTCTCCTTCTCGTATTCCACCTGGATGGTGAGGATGCTGCGGAGGATTCTCCGTTGAGGCTCGTCTCGGTCTATCCAGTTTGATAGATTGATATGCTCTATGCCTCCGCCTGGGTTGTTTATGGCCTTGAAGAGTATTCGGTCTACCTCTTGGATGAGGTCTCTCCTCAGGCGTTCAGGCGTATAGTTGGCTTCATGCTTCCTCTTAACCCATATTGAGAGCTGTATATGCTCCCTGATGGCCTTGTGCCGTGCCCCTATGTCGAGGACTTCAGCTCTGGCTCCTGCGATGGGGCCTACGGTTATCTGCCAGTCGGCCTCCTTGAAGATGCGGTCATCATACCAGGCTGCTGATATGACTCCTGGAATCGGCTGTCCCTCGTCGTCGTAGACCTTTACGCCGTCTTCGGGGTCTGATAGTAGGTCTATGATCAGCCTTTTTGGGTCTATTCTCCAGGTGAGTGTGATGGTTGTTGGGCTTTGATGATTTACTATGAGCCTTAGGAGTTCTCCATCTATGCTGTGGATGGAGGCCCCCTTTATGTCCGTCGGCCTCCCGAGGCCTTGGCAGTCTATGATGATCTCCCCCTTTGATCCGGATGGGCCGTCGACCTCTATCCTAAGCATCTTCCTCTCCTCGTCGTATTCGGCGTCTTTTACCTCGGTTCCCCTAACAGCGGTGACTATTGGTATGCCATCCTCCTCGCTGTTTGAAAGCTCGAAGCGTATCTCCCTGTTTATCAGGCTGTCCAGGTGTGCGAATAGGCTTGGATAGCATCTATCCCCTATCCTTATCCTCCTGATGTAGGTTGTATCGGTGAAGTCCTCCTCAACCATCTTTTTACCTGAACCATCTTCGAGGATGTAGCTATAGATGTAGATGTATGGCCTCTGATCCGTGTAGAATCCGCTTATCCCTACATGTCCCTCAAATGCCTCAAGCCCCGAATATGTCATCACCTCCACTCCATCAACCTTCAGAGTCAAATCGGAGCCTGATACATGGAGCTCCACGTCGTGAACCTCATCAGCCGTGAGGTTGAAGGAAATCCTCTTAAGCTCCGAATAGGCGCCGCCCTTATAGACTCCTAGGCGGGTGGCTCCGTCGCTCATGAAGTCTAGGGAGTATGTGTTCTCCACGTCTATCTCCCTGAAGTTTATCCTCAGCCCACTCAATCCCGAAGCCCCTGGAGTCCACCTCAACCTCATCTTCAGCGTGAAGTCCTGTAGGGTTTGGATGGTTGAGAGGCTTCGATTTACGGCTTCATCCTGCGGGGAGAGTATCAGGGCCCCGTCGCCCAGGGCGATGCGCATGCATCTGGAGTCTCCGTGATCCTCTACCGAGTCGACGCCGACGTTCAGGATCTTGAAGTTTTCCAGGGGGTAGTGGTTTCCATCTGCGATGAGGGTTATGTCTCCTCTAGGCGTGTGGATCACGGCTCTGTCGATGAGGGGCGTCGTGAAGATGTAGGAGGCTGAACCCATGACTGGGAAGAGGCCTAGGATGGCGAATACGATGAGTGCGGAGTTGCTGGGGTAGAATATGATGCCTCTGCTACCCCTTTGAAACGTCGATCCGTCTGGGGGATTCTTCTCCTCGAATGGCGTATCCTGGATGACGCCCGTTAAAAACATCCTCCTCAGATATCTCTGCGCATATCTATGATGGCCTCCGTATATGGGGATGTATGGATAGATTATCATGT
>CALEIY010000040.1 GCA_937898665.1 Candidatus Bathyarchaeota archaeon
AGAGTTCCCGCCCCGATGTTGGGGCGTTACAGAGCATAAATGAAGTGGAGGAGATGGCGAGATGAGTCGGCTGTTCATCCCCATGCCCGTCGGTGACACCTATGTAGGCCTAATCGCCGATACGGAGGAAGACCTCTGCCAGAGCTGCAGATTCTTCAATCCATCAAGCCAGGGAGCCGATAGATGTCGAACTGGCGGCGTCGCCAGTGGCACCTATGGCATTAAGGGGAGGGTGGCGGCCTGCAGCCTCTATCAGCCTAAGGAAGAGGAGGCGGGTGAGTGATGGCGTGGGCCTTCTGCACCGGCTGCGGAAGAGCCGTTGAATGGTATGCCGGTCAGGGCTGCAGGCTTAGGATGCTGAGATGTCCCATCTGTGGCGGCGTCCTCAAGGGCTGCAGCATGAAGAGGGCCCTGGAGATTCATCGCAGCCATGGCTACGGCGACGGCGAGGTTCTCAATCTCAGGCCGGATGGAGTCTCGATTAGAAGCTTGAAGCTGAGGTGGTGAAAGAGGTGACCGTTCAGCTCACGGTTGAGGAGGAGCTTAAGCGAGTCAAGGCTCGGCTGAGCTGGCTTGAAGCCGAGGTCGAAGAGCTCTGGAGACGCATAGGCGGCGCAGAGCGGGAGATCGAGAAGCTCTGGATGAGGCTGGGGGTGAGAAGCCATGCAGGAGCTTGAGAAGCCGAGGATAGTTCTCGATCCGGATGAGGCGGTGAAGCTGGCTGAGGAGCTTGAAGCCTATGCTAAGAAGCTGCGGGAACTCTTCTCACAGGGCTTAGAGGAAGGCTATCAATGGCAGCCATTGATCTACGTGAAGAAGAGCGCAGGCATCAAGAAGAGGGTTGGAAGCTATATTGAGCTTCCTGACAGTCCCGATGAGGCTGGGTGGAGATGCTTCGACGTCATCTATGAGCCTGGGCCTGAGGCCTACATTAAGGAGCTCCACCCCAAGGCTCTCCAGAACCTTGAGGAGCTTGGGCCTAAGGCCGGCGCCCTCGTCAAACTCATCGACATCCTCAATCAGCGTGAATGCAGTCTCAGCATCCCAGCCGTGAACCGGCTCAGGCTGAGCTTTCAGCCCACTGAGCCAGCGGAGAAGCAGCAGCAACGCATCGACGATGTCCTCGGCCCTGGAGGCATAGTGAGCTGGTTCCTATACGTGATTCAGGAGGAGCCGAGAAGAAGGGAGGGCTGAAGAGATGAGGCTTAGAGTAATCTGTCAGATATGTGGAAATACCGCAGTGCTGAATACGGAGAAGCCTTCAGGCCCCGACCCTAAGTGGACAGCCTTCCCAGTGTCAGCTTATCTCTCTGGAGTGGAGGCGGATATTTGGAAGGATTATGACATCTGGATATGCCCTGAGTGCATGGCCAAGTATGGAGAGTGGGATGTTGACTATGATGAGCATGGTGAACCAGTCGGCGTGGTCTTTGACTCCGAGGAGCTGAGGAAGGCCATTAGAAGAAGCCTGCTCCCCGAAACTGCGTCTCCCAAGGCCATATACTCTTTCTCCGGAGAGGGTTCCCCCTTTCTCCCTGGGAGACGCAGCGGGAAAGAGGTGAAGAGCGATGAGTTTCGAGATGATTGATAGGGTTTTGGAGCGATTCGATGAGATTGAGCCTATTCTGCAGATGGTAGACTACTCGAAGGCGAGGGAAATAGCGTTCAAGATGGCCTTCGACAGGCATGTGGAGCTTCTCAAAGCCAATTGGCCTGGAGCCATCTACGGCGTGAGAGTGAAGCCCATAAGGGAACTTGAACGAGAGTATATGCAGACACTCAACCTCATCTATGCCATCGACATCTGCGAAATTCTTGACTCGATTCAGGAAGGTGAGGAGCACTACTACCTCAATCTACGCTTCACCAAGCGTGATGGCAGAGTGCATGTCGAGGATGTAGGCTGGAGCTGGATAGACGAAGCAGCGGGAAAGAGAGGTGAAGAACGATGAGTAGGGTTCTAGAGGAGAAGTGCCCTGAATGCGGATGGCCCACCAGGGAGGAGAAAGCAGAGTATAAGGGTGAAGAGCTGGCCATCTGCTACTGTCTCAACCCCCGCTGCGACTGGTTTGATTGGGAGCTTCCAGAGGATTTAGACCTCGACTCCAAGGAGTTTGATACCCCTGAATACTGGGAAAGATTCGAGAAGTGTCAGGAATGGGCCTGTGAGCAGGCTGAGCAGATGAAGTCGGCCTTTCTAAGCCAGAGGCCCATCGTGTTGAGGATTCCCATAGCTGAGGCGGATGTGGATCGATGGCTTGAGAAGCTGACCCTCAGCCCTGGCACCTATCAGCAGTATAGACGGCTGCTTCTCCGCTTCCTCAACTGGCTGAGAGAACAATACGAG
>CALEIY010000041.1 GCA_937898665.1 Candidatus Bathyarchaeota archaeon
TTCTCATAGACGTGGATGCCTGCATCGGGTTTCTCTCGGCTGACTATGCTGAAGTCCAAGTCGACGTGATATATCCAGACCTCGCCTTTGACATGGATATACTCATCGGGGCCGACTTCCACCCAGTATTCGATGTCCTGATACTTCTCCCTCCACGGCTGCCCCACCTCTATGCGGACATCGGTGCGCTCCCAGTAGTGATAGATAGCCTTCTGCGTAAACGTATGCCAATAGCCGAAGATGTAGACATGGGGATCGTCGCTGACCAATTCCCAGCCCTCCTCCCATTTCGACGGCGGCACGGGAGGATTCTTAGCCGAGTAGAGCTCACCGTATAGGCCGTCCTGCCAGCCGTAGACGCCGATCGTCAGCCCCTCCTCAGCCGGGAGGATGCTCATGGGCTTATAGGAGACGCCGGCGTAGCCTAAGACGACGAGGGCTGTGAGGAGAAGCGCCAGCCAGACCCTCATATTCATCACTAGAGAAATAGCCGTCGTCACCGACTTCATTCGCCGAGACTTCCTTTACGCTATAAGGTGGCTGAGCTAGGTGTCATAGCTCAGGGCTTCGACCGAAGAGAGGGTGAAAGCTAGGGAAGAGGCCATTCCTTTTTATATCAAGCTGTTTTAAAAGAAGGCTAGCCTCCCGTGATTTAACTGTTTAAAATCTATATTGTTCTAAAAACCATATGTTTCAAATATATGATGTTTTTATCGGATATCGATTCTTAAAACTTCTTTGTAATTCTTATTCACTCTATTCCCAGAATTTATTTAAATGAATCAAATCTATCGTGGTCATCGATATAGGTGATATGGAGGAGGAATGGTAGATGGAAAGTCTGAAGCTGCTCCCCCCCCCAATGCGCAAAGAAAAGGTAGAAAAGGTTCCAAGAGAGACGGGGATAACATTTAGGGCAAGGGTGAGATATCTAGCTTGCAGCCAAATCATAACCATTCCTAAGAAAATCTCACGGGAACTTGGCTTGAGATTAGGCGATATAATCTACGTAGAGATAAAGAGAACTTAAGGGGAGCACCCCACCTTTTTTTAACTTGTTAGTAGTTGAGTTATAGCTTGAGGCTTGGCTATATCGAGGGACTCCGGGCGTAGAGGAGGAGCTCCGCTCGGCTTCTCCATAATCAGAATATACTCATGCCGGATCTTCGGGACCTCAGGGTGCTTCCTCTCGTATAGCAGCCTCCAGAATGATAGTCTCTCCAGCCTCATTTTGAATAACCATTTTAAGTGGAAGCCGACTCTATGCATGAGGAGATAGGTGTGGTAAGGCAGGTCGATGACCTGCTTATTCCTTATGAATGGCTTGACGATGATGATGGCTAGGCCTCCGGGCTTGAGGATGTGGAAGCATTCTGCGTAGACCTTCAGCATGGCTGAGAGGTAGGTTTCCCTGCCCTTCGGAGGCTTAATCGTATTTATGTCTCCGTGGGGGAGATTGCCTATGTTTTCATGACTGTTGGAATAACCGGCGTAGTGTCGAGCGATAGTTGCTAATCTTCCTGGAGTATGATAGTTGCCACCTGAATGTATCTCGAAGAACCTCGCCCTCTTCTTAATCTCGACGATATTCTCAGCTCTCCTATCATGTCTTTTACTCTCAGAGTAGGGAGGGGAAGTTATCACGACATCGACGTTGCCATAGGCCTTTAAGTTGTCTATGGCCTCGGGGTTCTGAACCATCCGGCCTATGGTGTAGCATCCTATTTTGATGTCGTCTGGCCTCTGCCTGTTTATTCCTGCGCCCATCTCAGCCGACTTCAGATATGGCGGCGAGGTTATCACAACGTCTATGTCTCCGTGAGGCAGATTTCCGATGTTAGCTTTATTCATCGAGTAGCCGCTTTGAAAGGCCGCTACTTCATCTCCTCTTTCCATCTGACGTTTAAGGCGTTTAAGCCGTGGATGATTTGGCTGCTTCCTAGACCATCTCGCTATCTCCCTTCTTAGAAACTCTTTTCGGTCTCCTCTTGGGAGTTGATTTAACATTTCAGAGTAGGGTGGCGACGTGATCACGGTGTCTATTTCGCCATGTGGCAGGTTCTCCAGGTTCTCGGTGGAGTTGGAGCAGCCCCACTCTCCTGGATAGTCTAGGAAGCTGACCTTATCTGGGCTTACGCCTCTCCTCCTGGCGATTTGAAGACGTATCTGCTCCCCCTCAGGGGAGTGAACCTTACCCTTAGAGCTTGAATAGGACGGCGAGGTGATGACTGCATCTATTGAGCCGTGAGGGAGGTTGGCTATGTTCTCGTCCTTGGTGTCTTCTCCCATTTGCCTGGTCTCAGCGAGCTGAGATATGGCCGTGTAGCCCTTACGCCTCTTGGAGAGGCTCTCAGAATACGGCGGAGAGCTGAGGATGATGTCCACTTCTCCTAAGGGGAGATTCCCTATGTTCTCTGGATTCTCGGAGTATCCTGAGCCGAGGGCTTCCAAACTCCTCATCCGCCCAGGCGTCTTCCAAGTGTCGCCCCAGCTGTTCCAATCACCGCCGCATCTCCTGAAGGCTCTATCCCACCTCTCCGCCATCCTCCTCTTGTCAGCCCTACCACCCTTCTTGGCATCCGCGTATGGCGGTGAAGTGAGGATCAAATCCGCCCTCCTCTTCAAGAAGGGTATGTCGGCTTCTTTCAGGAGGCTTGAAAGCTGCCTGGCGTCTCCCAGCAGAGGCCAAATCCAGCCTTTACGGCTGAACGTTCTATGCCTCTTCACCTTAAGGGCTGCCTCAAGCATCCACCTGTAGAACCTCCTCTCGATGTCAACGAGGATCGCATTACGGCCATGGAGGGCTGCGACGACGCCGGTGCTACCGCTGCCAGCCATGGGGTCGAGGATGACGTCGCCCGGCTTGGTGAAGGTGAGCACAAGCCACTCCAGTAGTTTCGTGTTCGCCTTGGCCGGATGCGCCAGGGCTTGCTCCAGGAAGGGTTTGTAGGGTCCGAATCCAGGTGTCGGCGGAATCCTCAGTTCTCCAGCTGGCATCAAGTCTTCAAGCTGGCTGCGCCACTCCATCCACCTGAGAAATCGGGGAGCCTGCAGCTCCTGAGGTTAGAGGAAATAAACTTCACGGCCTCCAGAGCCTTGAGTGGATCGATCTCGAAGGCTATCCACCGTCTGCCGAGGAGCTCGCACATCAGGGGAACCGAGCCATAGCCTGCGAAGGGATCCAGAACCAGGTCGCCTGGCTTGGAGAAGGTTTGGATGAGGCTGCCTATGGAGGCGGTGCACTTGAACTGGGGATCCTTAACCGGCTTGAAGAGGTCGGTGCTGTAGATGATGTCGCTCATCCTCATGTTCAGCTTTGGCTCCCCCTTCTTGAAGACGAGAACCGCTTGGTAGTGGGCTCCGCCTATCGGCGTCCTTGTCGGAGAGTTCTGGAGGAGGCAGACGAGCAGCCAGACATACTTGAAGCGCCTCAGCTCGAAGGCCCGGGGCAGCAGCTTCGTAGACCAGTAGAAGACGAGCCATGCGTTTGGTGCTGCTACCCCTGT
>CALEIY010000042.1 GCA_937898665.1 Candidatus Bathyarchaeota archaeon
CCCATAACGGGCCCGCCCCTGATGCCCGGGGGACGGGTTATCCGGGCCATCCGCCCCGCGATTTTTTGGGACGCTCATGTCCCCGCGGGGTTTGGGGGCCCATGGGCTAAAGAGGGGGGAGAGAAAAATGGGAGAAAGTGAACTGTTCCTAGTGACGATTTACAGCGACATCAGGATACAACGATTGATATGGAGGCCTGCGACTTTGATGAGCTTCGATGA
This sequence comes from Candidatus Bathyarchaeota archaeon, assembly GCA_937898665.1. Taxonomy (GTDB): domain Archaea; phylum Thermoproteota; class Bathyarchaeia; order TCS64; family B23; genus B23. Next base: position 223 of record CALEIY010000042.1, read on the forward strand.
GGGCGGAGTGATCAGCGACGTCGAATTAGTCGAGAAGCCGGTGATAGTATGCGATACTTGTGGGGCGAGGGTCGCGGTGACGGATAAGGATGTCGAGGAGGGTTTGCCGATGGGCTATGCCTTGTGCGACGAGCAGTATCTCATCGAGGTCGTATGCGAAGACTGTCGACGAAGATACTTTGCGGGGCTTAGGGTGTACCGCAGCCTAGACGAGGCTTTGGGAGGTGATGACGGATGAGCGCGTGGGCTAGAGCTGCTGTCATAGTGGTCTGCCTGCTACTATTCGCCATGGTGGTTCACTACGGCATCACGCAGTTCAAGATGCAGGTGGCTAGGCTTCGAGGCGAGAAGGTTGAGGAAGTCAAGCCAGCATATCAGCCGCCGAAGCAGTTGATCCAGATGCTCGCCATCACGGGCGTTATCGCAGCCATGCCGGCGATAATGTGGAGAGTCTACTGCGAGAAGACTAGACTCCTCGGAGTCGTCAAGCCAAAGGACTTCAACAGGCACCTGCTATTATTCGGGCCGACCGGCAGCGGCAAGACGACTACCGCCCTCAAGGCCATCGAGCTATCCTTGAAGAACGGTGTCAGTGTTACCGTCATAGATTGGAAGGGAGAGTACTCGAATAAAGTCGCCGGCGCCACGATTATCAGGAAGTTCAACCTGCTCGAGCCGCCGGACTGGAGCAACGTAGAGCTACACGCGATGGTGGTAACTGATATTCTCAGAGACGTCTTAGACCTCACCGAACCAATGTGCTACGCATTATACGAGGAGCTCTCACAGATGTATGAGGAGAGGGTTGCCAGCTTCGCCCGGCTGCTGGAGCTGGTTAAGGCGAGGAGGGGAACAATGCTGGCTATGAAGAACTACGCCGAGGCAAGGATAGCGGAGGGGCTGATCAGGAGGCTCCTGCCATTAGTCTTGGACGAGAGGCGCTCCGCCAAGAACCTTAAGGGATCCGACAGGGTGGTGATCTACGACCTATCGGAGCTTCCAACCCACCAGCTCAGGGCGCTCTACGCGGAGATCATACTGTGGAGGCTCTACAACGAGGCGAGGAGAAACGGCTCAACGCTCCAGCTGAAGAAGCTGATAATCGCAGAGGAGTCCCAGAACTACGTAAGGCCAAGGAGACCCGAGCATCCGCCATCGATAGGCGAGCGGATAGTCAACGAGCTGAGGGCATACGGCTATGGATGCCTCCTGATCTCGCCAGATCCCTACCAGCTGCCGCTCCACATGAGCAGGGACGTGGCGGCCGTCATCTCGATAGGATACCAGGCGCTCCCGGAGGTGATCCTAGACGTGCTGACGCTATACCGATACGCCGACATCAAGAAGTTGGTTAGGGCGGCGAGCAGGCCTAGAACCTACATCTACCACGATGGCAGGCTACACATCAGAGGAATTCCGAAACCGTACCTCGGAGTAATAGACTTGGAGGCCAGCCAGACCGAGGAGGAGGTCAAGCCAGCGGAGCCCAGTAGAGGGGAAGTGGAAGTCAAGGCAGAAGCTAGGCCGGAGCCCAGCGGCGGAGCCCATCACCACCTCACCCCTCGCCCAAGGATTCTAGGGTGAGGGGGATTAGAGGGAGGAGGGGAGAAGGA
>CALEIY010000043.1 GCA_937898665.1 Candidatus Bathyarchaeota archaeon
CCTATCTCCACCAACCTCGAAGGCGTTTAGGCTGTGAACCACATCTAACTACTTAAACCTTTTTAAAAACCCTTTGGAGACCTCAAATCAATCTAGAACCCCCTTTCCAGACATCTTGATCCCACCCTCCACATGGATGGCATCAGAGATATGACACCGCAACCCTCACAACGAAGATTTAACTCAAAACTTTTTAGCCACCTAATTGAATCTATCTTGATGACCGTTAAAGAAGATGAAAGAAAACTACATTTAGAGATGGGAAAGATAATATATGGACCTGTTCCATCCAGAAGATTTGGTCCATCCCTCGGAATAAATCCACTTCCCCTGAATAAGAAGAGTTGTTCATTTAACTGTGTATATTGTCAACTAGGGGTGACGAATAATCCAATCATGAATCCAATGGATTTAGAGAATTATCCATCCACTGATGTCATTATGAGGGCATTTAAGGATAGATTAAGAAGAATTGACCCATCGAAGATCAATGTTATAACCTTTTCAGGGAATGGGGAGCCAACTCTAAATCCAGAATTGAGGGAGATCATCAGAGGTATAAGAGAGATATTGGATGAATTGAATTTAGATGTTCCCATACAGATTTTGACGAATTCCTCCCTCTTTCATCTCCCCATGGTTAGAGAGGCTCTTAAGGAATTTGATTATGTGATAGCTAAATTGGATACAGTTGATCAGAGATGTTTCCTCTCATTGAATAGACCCATTGCTGAGATGAATATAAGTGACATTATTAAATGGATAAAATTTCTTAGAGGGGAGATCGGTGAGAGATTGATTATTCAATCGATGATCATAGATTCAGATAGGATGGAGCTTAAAAATTATCGTGAGGAGGTTATCTCTAAGTTTTTGGATGTGGTTGAGGAGATAGATCCAGCTTTGGTTCAGCTCTATACCTTGGATAGACCTCCCTCGGAGCCTGATGTGTATAGGGTTCCCAGGGGGATGCTTCTGGGGATCGCCTCCCGACTGAGGGCTAGATTAGGAGAGGAGCGCGTTATGGTTTATTATTGATCGGCCTCGGGATGGATCATCACTTTTAATCCCCTTCGATCCCTGGCTACCTCAAATCCTTCCCTTATCTCGGAGAGTGGGAAGATGTGGCTGATGATCTCCCTCAATTTCAGCCTTCCGCTGAAGACTATCCTGGCGGCCTTCAGGAAGGTCTCGGGGTTGTATAGGTAGCTTCCTATTAGTTTTATCTCTCTGTAATGTATTATGTTTGGATCGACCCTCATCAGAGTCTCAGGCCAGGTTCCCGCAAAGATATTCACCACCCCTCCCCTCGCGGCCATCCTTAACCCCTGCTCTGTGCACCGTGCCTCCTCACTTCGCCCCGTCGCGACGATTACTATGTCGGCGCCCCTCCCCTCCGTCAACTCCCTGACGGCCTTAACGGGATCACGACTCCTGGGGTCTATGACGAAATCGGCTCCGAGCTCCTCAGCCTTCCTACGGCGATGCTCCAGCAGTTCACTGACTATGATCCATCCGGCGCCCATGAATCTCGATAACTGTAGATGTAACATTCCGATGGGGCCTGCCCCTATTATGGCTATGGTATCCCCAGGCTTGGGATCGCATAGGGAGAGACCATTTAGGCAGGCAGCTAGAGGCTCAACCAACGCGGCTTCCTCCCATGAAACCCCCTCGGGAATCCTGTATATGTTGCTGGATGGCACCCTCAGGTATTCGGCGAAGGAACCTCCATATCGCTCCCCAAACTCCGCGGCGCCCCCCACAGCCCCTAGATTGATGCAGTGCTTAAATCTCCCCTCACGGCAGTAGTGACATTTATGGCAGTAGAGGAAGGGGTTAGCTATAACGCGCTCCCCCTCCTTCACATCGGATACATCTTCACCAACTTTGAATACAACACCTGAAAACTCGTGTCCAAGTATTATAGGTCTCTTCACCAATACATCTCCGGTATATTTTCTTAAATCGGTTGGACATATACCAGTCGCCTTAACCTTTATCACAACTTCATTAGCATCAGGCTCAGGAATATCAACCTCCTCAATACGTACATCATATGGGCCATATAAAACAGCTGCACGCATTTTGTTCATCTATAAAACCTCCTACAAGCTTCCCTCATCAATTCCTCAATTATATTAAGAGCTTTATCTATTTGTTCCTCTGTTATAACAACTGGAGGATTAATTCTTATCACATTTTTAAACCATCCTCTCCCCGCAGGCAATATTAAACCTTTCTCCCTGGCCTTTTCCAAAATATATAATGACTCCTCCTGTGCTGGTTTCTTAGTTCTAACATCCTTAACTAATTCCACACCTATCATAAGGCCACATCCACGAACATCACCAATCAATGGATATCTCTCAGAGAGCTCTTTTAATCCCTGTATGAAATAGTTACCTAATTTCTCAGCTCTTTTATATAATTTATTATTCCAGATAAGATCTACCACAACATTTGCAACAGAGCAGGCAAGGGGATTTCCACCATAAGTTACATAGTAATCAAATGAATCCAAAGACTCACCTATTTTTTCATCGACTATTGTCGCGGAGATTGGTAGTCCACCTCCAAGCGTCTTACCTATAGTCATTATATCTGGCTTTACATTGTAATGTTCAATCGCAAACATCCTACCAGTTCTTCCAAGACCAGCGGTTATTTCATCATCTATAAATAAGATGTCATTGGAATTCAATATTTTATTTATCTCGATGAAATATTCCTTTGGGGGAGGAATATTACCTGCTGAGCCGAGTATGGGTTCAACTATAAAAGCTGCCACACTTCCATCCCCTTGATATTTGAGTGCATCTTCCAAAATTTTTGCGCATAATAGGTCGCATTCAGGGTATTCCATTTTGAAAATACACCTATAACAATAATACCATGGAATCTTTATGAAGCCTGATAACATAGGCCCTATATATCTCTTAGCCTTTGACCATCCCGTTGCACTTCTCGCACCATAGGTTGTTTTCCCATGGTAACTTCCATATAAGGAGATTATTTCATATTTTTTTGTGTACTGTCTTGAAATCATTAATGCGCATTCAACTGCCTCTGAACCTGAGTTGAGGAAATAGCTCATCCTCAAATTCGATGGCGTAATCTTCGCCAGTTTTTCAGCTAATTTTAGTTGTGGCTCTGTGTGAAACTCGTAGACTGAGAAAATTAATTTGTCAACTTGTCTTTTGATTGTTTCAAGTATTTCTGGATGTTTATATCCAAGGAACATTATATAATTCATGGAGAATAAGTCGATGTATTCGTTGCCCTTAATATCTTTAAGTATTGCTCCTTCACCATTCGTCAGCATTAATGGTTTCTCTTTGTAAAATCTTCTCGATTTTATTGATGGCAGCAGATATTTCTCGTATTTTTCTATTTCTTTTCGCATTTCATTCACCATCATCTGTGGAGTATTTCCAGGATTTCCTTTACCGCCTTCTCTAATCCTATGAAGATGGCTCTTGAGATTATGCTGTGGCCGATGCTCACCTCCCTTAAGTTTGGGAGCTTAGCTATGGGTGGTAGGTTTTGGACGTTTAATCCATGGCCTGCATTGACCTCTAGTCCGAGCTTCCCCGCGAGCTCCGCGGCTCGACGTAGCCTCTCCAGTTCCTCGCCCCGCCTCTTCGGTGGTGCTTCGGAGTAATTCTTAGTGTTTAGCTCTATTCGATCAGCTCCAACCTCCTTGGCCATCCTTATCTGCTCCTCATTCGGCTCGACGAATATGCTCACCTTTATTCCAGCTTCATGGAGGCGTCTAACGGCCTCCTTCACGGCCTCCCTATGCCTAACGATGTCTAGTCCTCCCTCCGTTGTCAACTCCTCTGGCCTTTCAGGCACTAGGGTGCATTGATCAGGCTTTACGTCAAGTGCTATCTTGAGCATCTCCTCCGTTACAGCCATCTCCAGATTCAGCTCCGTCTTCAGCAGCTTCCTTAGGAGGTATAGGTCCCTCTCCTTGATATGCCGTCGATCAAGCCTTAGATGGACGGTTATTCCATCGGCCCCCGCCAACTCACATATTAGGGCAGCCGTAACCGGATCCGGCTCTCTCCCACCCCTCGCCTCGCGGAGGGTGGCGACGTGATCAACGTTTACGCTAAGCCGGATCACGTGATGAATTAGATCTGGCTAATATATAAGTTTGATCTATAGTATTCGCGGGTCATCTCTCCCCGCCCTGCTTTTCGCCTTTAAGACGCTTTGAGAGGGCCTCATCGAAGAGCTCCTTGAAGTATTCGGGGTTCAGCCCATATTCGAGGCAGAGCTTCGCCACGCTCTGCGCATAGAAGCCTAAGAGCTCCTTCACCACCTCCACGATCTGCTTCGGCGAGAGCTCCTCCCTCGGCGTCAACAGCAATATGAGCCATCGACCGAGAAACGTAGGTGAATACCACTTCACCCAGACGGTTCGGCCTTCAACCCGACGCTTCTCCATCCCCTCCTCCACGAGGCCCGCTTCTGAGAGCATCCTGAGATATTTGAGAACCGACTTCGTTGAGTGTTCCCTTAGGGCCTCGAGGAGCTCCCTCTGATAGGTTCTACCCCTCAGCCTCATGTGGCCGAGGAGCTTCAGGGCGATCTCTGAGCTGAAGGCTGAGAGCAGCACCCTATACTGCTCCGCGGGCTCCTTAGGCAACGGTAATATGAAGGGCCAGGGCTCCTCGGGGACCATTGATTAGTGATCGCCTCCTGGGAGGATAAGCCTTAAGTAATGTATTGTAGATTTGGAAAAGGCTTTGGAGAGATGGAAAATGAGTGGCGGAGTTCTCTCAACCCGAGACATAGCCCTAACAGCCGTCTTCGCAGCCCTATCGGTTGTCATAATCATGTTCGTCCCGGGCATACCCATCGTCGGCATGTCCGGAGCCCGCATAACGCTTGACGCGGCGATAGCCCCCATCTATGGCTTAGTCATCGGCCCCTACCTCGGGGCCTTAGCAGCCTTCCTCGGAGGCATCATAGTCGCAGGCTATAAGGGGTGGCACCTCTTCCCCATCCTCACATCCTTCTGCCCAGCTGTCTCAGCCCTCGTAGCCGGAGCATTGACCTCCAAGAGACAGAGATCGGTGAAGGGCTGGATCATATCGGCCTCCACCCTCATCATCCTCATAGTCGGATGGTATTGCACAGATGTGGGTAGGGGGGCGCCCCTATATCCGGTGCTACACCTCGCAGGCTTAGGCCTCATCCTACTCCTCAGGGGATGGGCATCAAACCTCTTCAACAGCGGAGGCTGGAAGCTCGCCCTCGCCGTGGCGGCGGCCAGCTACTCAGGCATCATCGCCGACCACATGCTGGGGAACCTCATCTTCATCACCGGCATAGGATGGTTCATACCCCTGAAGGTCGTCGAGGGATGGCTCAGCGGTATGGGTCTGCCATCTGTGTCGGCGCTCTTCATGTATATGCTCCCAGTCTCAGCCGTTGAACGGTTGACGATGACAGCCGTCGCCACCATCTTCGGAGTCGCCCTAATCACAGCCCTAAGGGCCTCAGGCTTCATGCCGAGGGAAGAGTGATCATAAACCTTTATTTCTTTAAAATGGGGAAAAGAGGGGTTATTCTCTGAGGAAGATGTGTTCTGGGTCTATCTGCTTTCTCAGGAGCTCCAGCTCTCTCTCGGTTGGAGGCTCAGCTGGCTCAGCTTCGTCGACCTTGATGTCGAAGGAGGTGTTCCGCTTTATGTCCTCGGGTGTGATGCCTAGCTCCGCGTAGTAGGATTCGACATACATCTCCTTCGTCTCCTCATCGAAGCGCATCACGCCCATAGTTGAGATGACGGCCTCTGGGCCTCCCCACATACC
>CALEIY010000044.1 GCA_937898665.1 Candidatus Bathyarchaeota archaeon
GAGCAGATACTCGACGAGGGTAGATGCGTACATCCAGAGCTCGCCGAGCTGGCGAGGAAACTCGGAAAACAATAGTCTTCCGCGCCTTTTTTTATGTGTATAGGTGACATTTGACAAAATGGCCAGTTGATACCTCCACCATCGGCGGATCCTCCTTTTTGCAGATCTCCATGCAATCGATACATCGGGGATGGAAGTAGCAGCCTGAAGGGACGTTTACTGGACTTGGAATCTCACCTCTTGAGATCACCCTCTTCGGCTTGATCTTCTCCTCCTCCTCGGTGATCACGGGTATGGCTGAGAGAAGCATCTTCGTATAGGGATGTAAGGGTTTATGGAAGAATTCCGAAGTCTCCGCCACCTCGAACATCTTTCCCAGATACATTATGCCAACTCTTGATGCCACATTACGCATCAGGCTTAGGTTGTGGGTGATGAATAGATATGTTAGATTTAGCTCCTTCTGTATCCTCAGTAAGGTGTTTATGATCTTGGCCTGCATGGATACGTCGAGGGCGGAGGTGGGTTCATCTAGGGCGATGAAGGAAGGCTCGGAGGCTAGGGCCCTGGCGATGGCAACCAACTGTTTCTCTCCTCCCCCTATGGCTCCAGGATATCGATTTATGAAATCCACGGGAAGCCCAACCATCTCCAATAATTCCTTAACTCTCTCCCTCTCCCTCCCGACGTGTAGTCGATGAACCCTTAGAGGTAACTCGATTATCTGTCCGATACGCTTTCTGGGGTTGAGGGAGGAGCCTGGATCCTGGAATACCATCTGCATCTCCTTCCTCAGGGAAAGGGGCCTCTTCTTGACGCTTTTTGGGAGAGGGCTTCCTTTAAAGTAGATCTCGCCATCCGTTGGCTCGTATACCCCCATTATGGTGAAGGCTGTTGTGCTTTTACCGGAGCCTGACTCCCCCACCAGGCCGAAGGTTTCTCCCTCCCTTATCGTAAAGCTGATGCCGTCCACGGCTCGAACTATTCCCAGGGAGGTTTTGAAATATTTCTTTAGATCTTTCACCTGTATAATCTCATCATTATTCATATATCATCACCTATTCATATAGGAAACATGCAACCTCTCTTTCATCCTCTATATTCTTTAGGGGAGGTTTCTCCTTCATGCATATGGGCATTGCATGTATGCATCTTGGTGCGAATCTACATCCCTTTGGGGGATTAATATAATCTGGAATTCTCCCCTTTATCGCTTCAGGTATTCCTCCCCCGGTGAGTTTTGGAACCGTCTTGAAAAGCGCCTGGGTGTAGGGATGTATTGGATCAGAGAAGAGTTTCTCTGTGGGCGCCATCTCAACTATATCTCCGGCGTACATCACATATACCTTATCCACCAGCCCCTTAACCGCGCCGAGGGCATGGCTTATTAGTATGACGGAGATTCCCCTCTCCTCAACGAGTCTACCTATCAGTCGCAGGATCTGATCTTGAATTGTGACATCTAGATTGGTTCCAGGTTCATCAGCTATTAGGAGCTCCTTCGCGGAGATCAAAGCCATCGCTATACAAATTCTCTGTCTCATTCCCCCACTGAGCATTATAGGATAATTTTTAAGTATTCTTTCAGGATCCGGTAAAGCCACGTCCTTTAATGCCTTTATAGCCAACTCCCTTATCTCTCTTTTTGTTAATTCCTCATCTGTTGAATATTTTATTACATCCATTAATTGAGCCCCAACAGTTAATACTGGATTTAATGCCGCTGTTGGATCCTGAAAAATCATCGATATATTTTCTCTTCTAATTTTCTGGATCTCATCGTCAGACATCTTCAATATATCTCTCCCTTTATAAAAAATATTTCCATTTGGAATTAACGCATTATCAGGTAAAATTCTCATAATAGCTTTCATAGTCGTCGTTTTACCACATCCAGATTCGCCTATTAATCCAACCTTCTCTTTCTTCTTAACAGTTAAATTTACCCCATTTAAAACCTTCAAGATTCCCTCATATATTTTATAGTTGACATATAAATCCTTGACTTCTAATAAATTCTCAGACATATGAACCCCTCCAGATCTCATATCTCCTCTATAGCCAATGCATCTCTTATTCCGTCTCCGAGTAGATTAAAGCCAAGTATTGTAAATGCTATTGCCAGGGCGGGGAAGATCGTCATCCACCAATAATCAGGCATATACTTCGCCCCCACGGATACCATGGTTCCCAAAGCCGGTGTTGGCTCCTGAGCACCCAACCCCACGAAGCTTAATGTAGCGCCGATGAGGATTACCCAACCAACATCCAACGTCATCTTCGTGAAGATAGGAGCAAGACAGTTTGGAAGTATTTCGCTGAATATTATGTAGAGGGGATGAGCTCCGATAAGTTCAGCGGCTAAAACAAAGTATTCATTTCTAAGTGAAGAAGCTATGCTATAGGCTAATCTTGAATACCAAGGCCACCATAGAAGAGATACTGCCATCATGCTATTAAATAGACTTGGCTTCAATAGTGCACAGATCGCTAATGCCAACACTATTGAGGGTATAGCCAAAAATATATCTGTTATTCTCATGATGACCGTATCTATCCATGTTCCCCTATAATATCCAGCTATCAATCCTAGAAAAGTTCCTGTTGGAACCACCATCGCCAAAATGCATATGGCCATTAAAAGATCGTATCTAAAACCAAACATGATTCTGCTTAAAATATCCCTACCATAGATATCGGTGCCAAAGGGATGTTTCCAACTCGGGGGTTGGCAGGCTTGACTGAAGTCCACCCATCGACCCCAACTCTCAGGATAGGGTGCAAGAACAGGGGCGAAAATAGCCGATAAAGTAACTATAAGTACGGATATGAGACCTATAATGGATAATGGATTTGATGAGAATTTATACCATGTTCTTTTGATACTATCTTTCCGATCTGGAGTTATGAATTTTTCAATTGGAATCCTCATACATCATCACCTATGTAGCCCGCTCCATAACTCTTATTCTGGGATCTAAATAGGCCACTATAACATCTACAATTATATTAAATATTGCAAAGAACATACCCATCAGCATAACTGATGCAATTGTGGCATTTAGATCCTTATTTAACATAGCCCATAATGAATATCTTCCAAATCCAGGCCAATTAAATATCGTCTCTATAATATAAGACCCACCCATAGAGCCAGCTATGTCCATTCCCATCACCGCAACCATTGGTATCATGGAAGGCTTAAGGAGATAACTTAACATGATCCTTCTTTCAGGTATTCCATAGGATATTGCTGCAGCTATATAATCCTTCTTCAAATTTTCTATGATACCTGCACGGAGGATACGTGATTCTTGAGCAATACGACCTATGGATAGACAAAGAGCAGGTAATATCATATGTTTTAAGTGATCTATAAAGACATCCCATCTCCCAACTAGAAGTGCATCTATGGACATCATCCCAGTTCTAACTGGTGGGCGGGGTAATCCAGGGCTTAGCTGACCCATCGTAGGCAAGACTTTCCAGATATATCCAAAGAGGAATAAAAGTAAGATAGCCCAAACAAAACCTGGAACAGATATTCCTATATATGTAAAAATTCTTGCAAGATTATCAAACCAACTATTTGCATATCTTCCAGCTACAGCTCCAATTAATATCGCTAATATCGTGGCAATGATCGTTGAGAAGATGACCAGTTCAAGTGTTGCTGGAAAGTATGTTAGAAAATCTTTTACAACAGGACGCTTTGAAACTAGAGATTCCCCAAGGTCTCCTTGTATAGCATTTTTAAGCCAAATTATATATTGAACAGGTAATGGATCATTTAAATGAAGCTTTTCTCTTAATCTCTCAACAGCCCATTCTGGTGCTAATGGGCCTAAGGCAAGTCTTGCTGGATCTCCTGGAATGATTCTTGTGAGGGTGAATATGAGGATAGATAAACCTATTAATACAAATATGGAATAAAACAGCCTCTTCGCAACATAGGATACCATACTCATTGTTCCAAATATAAATAATAAAAAGAAAAATTATTTAAGGCTTATTACAGGTTTTAGCCGCCATACTCTATCTCTCGATCTACTTGATATAATCGACATTCGAAGAAGGGCGCTCTATAGGCGTAGACATCACCTAGAACGGAGGAGCCAACCCTGGTACCATTCACCACCCATGGAGGCGTCACGTAATTGGGGAATGCATGCCAGCCAACGGCTTGGTATAGCCAGATGGAGGGGCAGAGCCTCACTATCTCCCTCTGAATTATCTTATACTTCTCCATCCTCTCCTCGAAGTCAGGTGTGGAGATCGCGTCTTCAATCATGGCATCTAAGGTTTCATTGAGCAGCCATTCATTGGACATCCACGACTTGGCGTTGAGGGAGTGATATCTATTCATCAGCATCGATCCAGCCTCGGGATAGTCGCCACCCGCACCGATATATGTTAGATGTGGGGTCGTCTCCATGCTGCCCGATTCCTCCACCATCGTGGTCCAGGGCGTCTTCACAACTTTAATCTTAATTCCAACTTTAGCACAATCAGCCATGAACATCATTGCAACCTTCTCCTCATCTGGAACCTCTGCACACCAGTGTAACTCGATCTCGTATTCCGTGTAGTTATCAGCATATTTAGATAGGGCCAGTTCTTCCTTCGCCTTTTCGAAGTCTTGATAGAACTGGAATAGCGTTGGATCATGGCCGAGCATATAGGAGTTCACTGGGCCTCTCATCTGAACCGTACCAGGGAATAGCTCCGTGACAACTTTGGTATAGTTCATACAGTAAGCTAAGGCCCTCCTAAAGTGCACATCATCGCATGGGGGTTTCCTTGTGTTGATCATGAGCTGCCATCCACTCATGGTACTAACAACACCCGCCACGGTCATATTTGGAATCTCTTTAATCTTCATGAAATTCTCTAGCGGTTGCCATTCATCGGATAACTCTAATTCCCCTCGGGCTAATAGGGTTCTAACCGTTACCGGCTCCGTGGTTCCAATCATCTCCACGATGTCAGGGGCCTTATCGACGAATCCAGCCCAGTAGTCCTCGAACTTCTCCATGACGAGCTTCTCCTCTAATATGAAGGACTTGACCTTATAGGGGCCGGAACCGGCATCATGTGTTAGAAGCCACTCTTTACCATAGTCGCCCCACTCACCGTATTCTCCAGGCTTCTTGATATGCTCCATCACAAGATCCTTATTTAAAACATAGATTGTCGTCAAAGCGCTGATGAGAGGGCCAAAGGGTCTTTTCAGCCATATCTTAATGGTATAGTCATTTATGGCAGTAACATTGGGATAAACGTAGGGTAGGAAGATGTATGCGGGGCCGGTTCCCATTCTTAGCACTCGGTTTATGGAGAAGGCGACATCTTCGGCTGTTAACTCCGTGCCATCATGGAACTTAATTCCCTTCCTTATAGTAAGAGTCCATTGCATACCATCTGGGGTATACGTCCAATTTACTACAACCCATGGAACAATCTCGCCATTAGGTCCCAACTTTATCAATGGATCGTAGAGGTTTATCTGCGCAGATGAGGAAGAGAAGTCGGTTCCTACCGCTGGATCTATATATGTCGGCCATGCCCAGGTACTTCTCAAAACCCTATATTTCTTAACCGTCGGCGCCGTAGGTGCTGTCGGGGCAGTCGGGGCGGCGGGCTTCGGCCTTGGCCAAAGCGCGACAACACCCACTATAATTATGAGAAGAACTATGCCCGCAATGATCAGTTTTCCCTTCTCCGCCAACTTAATCCCCATTTCAATAACCATATTATAATTATTAAAAGATTTTCGTTATAATGAAAAACCATAGAATTTATATCTCACCGCTCATTATTCTACATAGGTTTATGAGAAAAGATAATCTAATATATTTAATTATCATCATACTTGTGATAGATATACTGCTTGGGTTCTACACATCAAAATACACTTATCGAATAAAAAAGGAGTCATGGTCATTTAATGGAAAGAAAGAAATAACTTGTCTCAGCATTTCCTCTTCAGGAAGATTTATAGCAATGGGATCTATCGATGGAGCAATTTCCTTAATAAAAATAGGATCTACATCCCCCTTATGGACCTATCAAGGAAATATTTCAATAATTTCAACCATGTTATCTGGTGACGGAGCCTTTTTAGCTGCCTTAGATAAAGATTGTAGATTATATCTATTTTCTCGAATTCCCCCTAAAGGGGAACATGTAAAACCAAGATGGATATTGGATTTTTCCACATGTAAGCTAGAGGATATCTATTCTTCTACCGGTCCCTTTCCATTAGTATATGTTTTGGCATCTAACAGAGATGAAGTTTATCTAATATCTGAAGATGGAAAGATAGTATGGAAATATTTTGAGCCAGCGGATGATATTGTAGCAGATCTCTCAACAGATGGATTATTCGTTGCCGTAGGTTCATCTAATGGTAAAATACATCTTTTCAGGGTGGGAGCAGGAAAACCCCTCTGGTCTTATGCAACTAACTCTAGTATTGAGTCGATAGCGATTTCATATGACAATGAATATATTGTAGCTGGAGGGAACACTGGAGAAGGGAAGGGCTTTATATACTTAATATCTAAGAATGGAGCTATGATTTTTAATTTAGAGGTAAATTTTCCTATTAAATCTGTATATATTTCATATAATGGAAGATGGATAGTTGTTCATCAGATGAATGAAATCATTACAATAATAGATGTTAATAGAGAAAAGTTAAGGACTATTTCTTTTTCTACCCCAATTAGATTAGTGGATCTTTCCCCTTTTGGACCATATTTGATAGTGTCGAATTCTAAAGGAGAGGTATATCTGTACTATCTTCCAAGACCAGCACCGCTATGGAGATTTAAAACAAGTCATAAGGATCCATTAATAGAAATTAATCCTAAGGGAGACCATATTGTTGTCTCAGATTTCAGTAGGGTACATCTTCTACTAAATACAAGCCTTTCTGAGATGATACCTGGATCGAGAATTTTATGGGCAAGTATATTTTTTACTTCTTTAATTGCCTTGATATTATTTATAGGAAAAGCCGCTCCAAATATTCTATATTTAGATAGTGGAAGTATATTTAACTCTTTAATTAGTTTTTTATTTGCGGCATTGATTGGTTTTTATATATTCAAAGATTTCTATAAGGCTCTTTTGCCCTGTGGTATAGGTTCGGCTGTGGCTAGTTTGATATTTAGTAGAAGAGGGGGGAAATTATTAGCTCTTATAGCTGGCAGTTATATTGGATTATTCAGCTCCGGAATTGCCGGATTTTTATTAGGGCATTTAATTTGGTTTACTGGAGCTGAGAGCAACATTATTCAATTATTAATGATAAATACATTTGAAGGATTCAAAATGGGAGTTCTATTTGGACCTCTTGGCTCCATTATCAGTTTTATATTCAACATGTTTAGGAAAGACTGCGAAACTATGTGAGTTCTCCATATACCCTTCTATATATTGATTCAAACTCCTCTTTTGGTGGCGCCTCGTAGCCGCCAATCTTACTGTGAGATATTTTATATTTCTTCCATAGTATCGCTCTTAACTCGGCTATTTTCAACCCCATTAAAACTGGATCGAGGACGGGGATTCCAAGCTCTTCCTGAGCCCTTTTTGCTTGTCCGATCATACCCGTACAGCCGAGGATGACACACTCAGCTAAGTCCTCCTCAACCGCCGCTCTCGCCTCTCTTAGAATCGCCCTCTGCGTTTTTTCCTTATCCCTCATATCTGGAACACTTAAATTTAATATCCTCCATGAGGCTATTCGAGATTCAAATCCATATTTCTTGACATTAGCGGCCATCTTTGGTATCCACTTTCTTCTACCCACAAGTATGGAGAACTTACCAGCAGTTAACATCGACGCTACATGAAGGCTAGCTTCGCATACTCCAACAACGGGAATTCTCACCAACTCCCTCGCCTCCCAGAGTCCAGGATCATAAAAGCATCCTATAACAACTGCATCATATCCTGCCTTCTCCGCTTTCACAGTTTTCTCGATAATCTTATGAACAGCTAGATGTTCATAAAATTCATATTCTAAATGAGGTGTACCGGAGTCAAACCATGTACCCTCCACAATTGTGGAGGGTTCTGCATGATCTTGTAACCATTCTGTTTTTCCTCCTATAAATAAAATTTTTATCTCCATCGAATCCCCCTAGAAATATTTGTTAAAAATATATAAGTATTTTGTTGAAATACTCCATATCTCTCACGTATTTTCCTCATTAAAAGATGATTTAAATATGCTGTTTTCCCTCTCCAGCCTTGCCATTCTTACCTGATGACTCATAAATATCGATTAGGGAGATTAAATGACGAAGCGCTCTCGCTCAATCCTTCTCTTCTCGATGCTGAGGTCCGAAACCCTGAAGCGGCTTCCATCATAGAGCTCGGCCTCCTCCCTGCCGGCGTATAGGGCCGCCACTATGCGTCCAAGGGCGTCGCTCTTCATTATGCCGCTGCCGCTGGCGGCTCCGACGTAGATGAGGCCTG
>CALEIY010000045.1 GCA_937898665.1 Candidatus Bathyarchaeota archaeon
CGTCATACCAGTTCAGGCTGAGCGACGGAATCCACATGGCCGTTACGGCTGCGGAGCCGAGTAGGTTTACGGCTATGGCCGTCATCTCGACGAGCAGCAAGCCCAATACGATGCGGTCCAGATGCCCCCAGCTGAGATTCTCATCGTAGTCGACCACCTCGACTCTGCCCTCTGGGACCCATAGTTTCAGGGCGATGAGGCCTATGAAGCTGACAAGCCAGACGATGATGAAGAACTCGACGTAGCCCTGAGCAGGCGTCTCCTGAGTCTTCGTGTAGTAGTGCAGCGAGATGAGGATGACGAATATCATCCAGTAGATGAAGTCCGGGACTCTGCGAATCCTATGAGCCATCCCTCCACCTCCACGCTGCGACGAGGCCTCCCAATCCGAGGATGAAGAGGATGAGCCTCCCAGCCTGACCCTCAGCACCCATCAGGGAATAGCCGCAGATGCTGAGCCTCAGCAGCCCAGAGGCGGTTCCCAAGCTGAGAATGAGAATCAGAAGGCTCATAGCGATGAGCAGCATCCGCCTCATCGACGCCTCCCCTCCAAAACCAAGGCCGTAGCTATGGAGACCAGATTAGTCAGCAGGGAGCCTGTAGCCACCCCCAAGGTGAACCAGAACAGCCACTCCATCCCGAATGAGAAATAAAGCTGGAGGGCTTTGTGCCCATGGTCACACTTATAAATCTTTCGGAGCAGGCGATGCTAACATAAAAAGATTGACCCTTGCTCCTCCCCGGGGATTCGATCCCCGGATCATTGGAGGCTCGTCTATCGGAACCTGCTAGATGATGGCGAGTGGCAGGCCGGGCTGTGCGACGGCTATGGCTGCGTAGGCTGAGAGCAGAGTCCCAATGGGTGCGAGATAGCCGACCCAGCTATACTTCCTGTATAGCCCTATGCTTGTGGCCGCTATGTCCTCCACGAAGAAGTCTGCCACGAGCATGATGAAGACTCCAATTGCCCATAGGGCCTCGTTTAGGTTGGCTGACATGGCCATCCTGCCGAGCGTGAAGAATATCAATAGCAGCACGGCTATCGCAGAGTAGTCATACCTGATTTTCTCTCGCCTCGTCGCCCTGAGGCTGTCGGTGAACCAGTAGGCGTAGGCGAGGACGACTTGGAGGATGACGAAGATCCAGAGCAGATTTATGTCCCAGCCCATCCAGAGGGTGAGCTGCCCTCCAATCCAGATGAGGACCGCCAATAGAGCTGCGGATGGCTTAGACTTACCGTAGTCGCTGCGCTCAGCTCCGAGGATGAAGAACATCAGCATCTCAGCTATATACAGCGGAGTCATCCAGGGGGCGTCTACGCCGTAGAGGATGAGGCTCACCAGTATGAGGGCTCCCGGAAAGCATATCCAGGGAATGTCTCTCACATCCATCTCAAAGAGAAATAGCTTAGCGATCAGACAGCCGTCAAAACATCAGCTTAAGAAAAAGAGGGGTGGAGAGCCCTATGCGGCTCCGCCATTTAAGGTCGGCTGGCGGAGCCTAATTATGCCGACCCAGCTTAGCTCTCCTTCAGGAGAACGCTGTCGCTGTCGCTTATACTGGATTCTGTGGGCGTAAGCTCGTAGATGGTCAGCGTCACCTGAATTACATCTCCGGAGTCCAGGTCTAGTTCTAGGACCGTGGTGAACTTGAACTCGTTGGGGTCTCCAACGGGTCGCTTAATGTAGTCTGCTCCGTATAGCGTGTTCTGGCTTATCGTGTAAGTCCACTTTATCTGGTTGCTGAGGACATCCATGGTGAAGCTGCTGCCGTCTAGGTAGCCTATGCCTGGGATATTCATCTTCTCCAGCTTGATCTTCGAGATGTCCGTGGTGTTCGCGGTCAGCACGACCTTGTAGAGGGCGATGCCCTTCTTCTCCGCGCTTATCTCCGCATACCACTTGAGATACTTCGTCACCTCGGAGGTTCCTATGCCGGTGATGTCAGAGGGCTGCCCCGCCGTTGGGATGGCGAAGCTACTGTCATAGGTCAGTAGGTAGATGTTGACCAGGGGCATGTTCCACTTGCCCGTGGCCGAGGCGTAGCTGCTGCCGGAGATGTCGACCTTGAAGATGAACTCCTCGGTGTCGTCGCCGGTGATGTCCTGATAGCCATACCAGCTGACATGGGGATTCATCTCCAGTATCTCCTCGTAGTCGACGTAGTATTGGCTGCTGGGCATCAAGGCCATGTAGACGACATCGTTATCCGCAGAGGTGAGGCTGAGGTCTACTCCGTCTCCGGCTCCCAGCTTTATCCACCCGTTCTGGTAGCGGAACCAAACGACGTCGACGTCGGTGCCTATGCTTCGGCTCGTGGTGATGTCGAGGCTGTCCCAGGCGGCGACGTCGGTGGTCACTATGGCGGTGGGATGGCTGCAGGGAGTCTCAGGTCCAGGCGCAGCTCCAGGGAGGCTGGGCTTCTTCCCGCCTCCGACCTGTAGGCCTGGGATGTCGTAGAGGCCTGTGTAGTCGACGAAGAGGACGGCTACGACGGCTATCAATAGGAGGGCTGCCAGCTTGTAGCTGGTCGGCACCCCTCTCCCGCTTCCCCTACCCATGTCCCTCATAGGATAAATAGAGGGTTAGAGGAAGCCGAGGAGGATGCTAGCTGCGACGATGACGACTCCGATTAGGATGAGCTTAGGCATCAGCCTGCTGAGGCGCCAGAGGGTGAAGGCTGAGACCCCTAACAGGGTCAATCTGGCAGCCCACTCAGGCAGCTTCACTCCGGCGGCCTGGAAGGCGGCGACGAGCAGCAATACGAAGGCGTCTCCGATTAGGGTGAAGCCCTCAACCAGCTTGACGACGACATCCTCAATCATCTCCGACGCCTCTCCAGGCGTTCATCCAGCTTCAACAATAGGCCGATGACGGTGAGGGCTGCCCCCGGCAGGGGCCTATCCCTCAGCCAGGCGTAGAGCCTTCCGATGGGAGATCCGCTTAGAGGCGATGTAGGCTGCCCCCACTCAACCTGGAGATCCACCATCTTGATGGTTCTAAGCCAGCAGTCCACGTAGCCCTCAACCCTGTAGGTTTCACCCTTCTCGGGGAGCTTCACAGACGCCCAATAGGCGTAGTAGCCCAGGTCGTGGATCTCGTGTGGACCGTCGAGCTTCACCTCCTCTAAAACCTCTCCCTCAGAGGTCTTCAAGACGATCCAGGTCTTCTTCACCAGATCCGGCTTTTGGGTGATGTAATCGAAGACCAGTTTACCCCTCTCGACGATTAGGAGTTCCTCTTCGACGCCTACCTCGATGACCCTGCCCGGCAGGGAGAGCTGCCACCAGCCTTCGGGACCGTCTATGTATCGCTTCAGCTTATCGATACTGTCCCACTTGGATGTGTTCTCCCCAGTCTCAGAGTTGACAGCATAGTAGAGGCCTGTGCCCGGCGTGCGGTAGATCTCCCACCCTTTATACGACTCTATGTATATTGGCTCGCTTAGGATGTCGTCTATCAGCCTCTTAGCAGCCTCCACGCTTCCAGCGAATTTCCACAGCTTCCCTGTCCCAGGCGGCAGATCCTCGCCGCCTGATGCGTTGTATACCTCCTCTGGGATGTAGCCGTAGACGCCTATCTCGGTGAAGTGGTAGATGGCGTATCCTCGATATGATTCAACGTAGACGTGCCTCCAGTATCCCGGCCATGGAGCTGCAGCCAGTAGCTGATCGCCTATCCAGGGTAGGAGCAGGAGGAGGCCGACGACGATGAAGATGTTTCCAAGGCTTCCAGGCTTCAATTCCAGGCCTCCACATGCCTACTTGAACTCAACGTTCTTGCTGACTCTGATGCTGAAGCTGGTTATCCCTGCGCCCTCCACCTCGAATTTCCAGTCCACATCCTCGCTGTGACCGCTCTTCGTATCCGTTGAGCCGTCGGTGAAGGTGACTTTAACCTTCAGGTAGCCTTCTCCATGCAGCTTATGCTCACCTGAGCCGTATGCCGCCAGATCGTCCTCGGTCAGCTTAATCTTCTCTATCTCCTTCCAGAAGTTTTTGGCTATGCTATCGGGATTTGAAACCGTGACGTTTTCCTTCACCTCTCCATCCACAACTACGGCCAGCCATCCCGAGAACTTGTAGTCGCTTATCTCACCCTTCCAATCCATCTTATACTTCAAGAAGACCTCAACATAGTCAACCTCCTTACCCAGGTTTGGGTCTACGACCTTCAGTCCAGGGCCTATCATCAGCCTGAGGGGATACGCAGTCGAGTCCACCGTGTAGCTCGACCCATCCTTATAGTGAATCGTGATCCCTATGCCTGCAAGCCTCGCAGCCGTCACTTTGTAAATGTAGACGCCCAACGCCGCCACAATCAGGAAGACGATGATTACGGCTATGGCCGTCTTCTCCCTCTTCAAATCGCTCTTCAGGCGACTCATCTCAAAGGAGAAATAGGATTAGCTCAGAGCCTGTCGACGGTGACGGGTGAGAGAAGCCAAATCACCAAGGCAGATGAGGTGTGTCGGAAGAGCAGTCATCGAGTGGGTGCGATGAGCGAAGGCCTTGGGCGATATGGATTCAAGTTCGGCCCATTGGAGGCCCTTAACCTCCTTCTTGCTCATTTTTGAATCTCGCTAAGGGATTAGGAAGAGGCTATTCGGAACCCGCCGATTCCAGCGAACAAGTCGAAGAGAATCCCGCTAAGGGATTAGGAAGTGTATTCGCGTTAAGTTTAATACTCAAGACTAGCTCCCTTCAGCACAGAACCCACATAGAGTTTAAATCTCAATCAGAGGCTTAGAAATACCTAAAGATCTTTTAGAATTCAGTCTAAACTTAGATCTAAATGCCTTTTTTGATGAATTTAAGGATGTCTACGAGCTTAACTAGGCCGGGCTTTCTCTTCTCACCGTAGATTAACTCAGCGCCTGATCCCGTTAAGTCTGCGACGTATATCTCGAGTGTGAGCTCCTCCTTTCTGTAGTCTCTTCTGAGTTTGAGCAACTCCCTAGCGTACATTAATGCATGGAGGTTCGGTACGACGAGCCATAGCTCGCCGTTAAATTTACTATCAAAATAGGGCTTAACGGTTTTGGGGTTTATTTTAGCGCCTATGGGATCACCGGTTCCATACATCGTCTCTACCTCAACTGCGATGCGAGAAGATTCGACATAAACATCCGCTCTCTTTCCGATCCCTAACTCTACCTCGCTTTTGATTCTTTCTTCATTTATACCCTCGTTGAGTATCAAGTGCTGGTATGTGAGGTGCTTTAATGCCCAATGCAACCAGCTTTCGCTCTGACCCTGTTCATCGCCAGGTTCGGGTTGATAAGGCGCACTAACATTCCTCCTCACCCATTTAATCGCCTTCTCAAGTTCGCGGTAGAACTTCCCTTCAAGCTCTAAGGAGTAATGCCCTATCTTATTTGTATGAACATCCACCTCAACGAAGCCGAACGCAGACTTTAACAATCTCCCCAAAAGATCCTCATCCACTTCACCCAGCCTATAAGCCAATAGCTTAGCGTGTTTCAAATAGGGTTCCAACTCGTGCTTCAGATCTGTTAACGTCTGCCAAGCTTTCTCGAAATCTTTTCTTTCAACCGGTATCAGCAGAAACTTCATACGACTCTCAAGGCTCTTACTTTTCAATTCCTCCTTTGTGCTCTCCTTTTCAATAGCACCATGATTAAGCTCGATAACGTCTTCCTCTAACCCATGCCATATAAGCTCCTCACCATATCCTCTGTGGGCCACGCTGGGCAATCCACCAGACTTAATGCGCCACACCTTGGCGCAGAGAAGCTTGACGAACTCGTGAAAGCCTCTATACTTATCCACGAGAATACAGACAAGCCCTTCAGCCCCAACCCCACCTAGGCCGCCATACTTTCGGCTCTCCTCATCGAGTAACCACTCGAGCAAGTTAAGACCCTCATATTCGCCCTCTTCCCTAACTGCAACCCTCTTGGCCTCAATAGACTTCCTAACTTCTCCAGAAGCCATTAAGATGGCCTGGATTTTAGGCAAGCGCTTGCCCACGCTTTTTATCGAGATCGGCCTCAGATGAGGACGTAAGGCTGGAACATAAGGGGATCTGACTATGGGCTCTGAGACCTTAAGCTTGCTGAGGGTTTTAAAGGGAACGAAAGGCCTAATGGAAATGTCTGGAGGCACTTTCAACTTTAACCTAAAAGGAGGAGTTATCAATTTAAGGATGGTTGCGGGTTCGAGGATGGGAACTTTGATGTCCGCTTGAGCTATGGTTTCAATTTTTATCGATATCGTAGGGACGGTCAGAGCTGCGGGCTGTACTTCGATCGAATAAAGTCTAGGTCTAATGAGTTTTCGAGGCTTAGCTTTGATAGTTAAAGGGCGTGGACAGGTGAAAGGAAGTTTCATAGTTTTTATGGGGATTTGGAGAATAATACGTCTTTCAACAGGCTTTGCTGGTCGTTTAGGCGCTGGCCTGGGAGGAGCAAGTCTAGGTTTTTGGGGCTGAATGCTTTTCCGTGGTTTGACGGGGCGTTTAAGAATCTTCTTTGCCACGCTCTCTCCCATCTGCCACACCTCTAGTCGAGATCTCTCTAAGCACCTTTTCTAAGGTCTCTTTATGTCTAACTCTATACTCGTAAACATAACCCCATCCCTTGTAATATTCGTAGCGATATGTTTCACATAGTAGTGGATCTAAATGGTATTTGGCATGCTCAAGGTATATATGGCCTTGTGGATATCTTCTTGAGCCCTTTCGGTATAAATACTCGCTCTCTCCCATGCTAACAATATAGTTTAAAATTTCTTTAAATTCGGCTGGGTTTACTCCTATTCTAGTTCTAATTTCATCAAGAAAGCGTTGCAAAATACTCCCACGATTATAATTGCGGTCCCTGAATGAGTCATGGGCAAGCAAGGCCCTTAAGAAGCTAGATATTTTGCTTTGACCATACTTATTTGAGAGCTTTTTCAGAACAAGCTTAGCCCACTCAAAGTATGGATTGGGTATCGAGTTGATATGAACGCCTGTAAGCTTCGCAAGACTTGACCTCACATCATCCATTTTCTCCAGATACTCTATATAGTTTGTTCTGATCCCTATGTAGAGGTGTTCGTCGTCAAGCCAGTCGAAGGTCTTATGGATGTGTTTATAGAGGCTTTCTGAAAAGCTTTTTTCAATTCTCTCGACTTTATCACCAAACTTCACCCCTAAACTCTCCAAGATATCCTTTGTGTTAGGGGAGACTATTTCTGGATAGGAACGCTCGATTACTGCCGGATCTTCAGGTAGCAAAAGGATGAGCTGAGATATTATATTTCTTGAAGGGGAGAGGTTCGTCAGAGCATTAATTAAGTTGAGTAAGTGCTCCCTGATATTTGTCCCCCAGCTCAAGTTAGATCTCCTCCAATACGCCTGTGTATTTCCTTAAAGATTCTGTAGGCTTGTAACTTCCATCATAGTCTTTAATCACAAGCTTGTATAATTCGAGGAGTTTCAAGGATTCGATTAAGTGACCTCTGCTAATGTTTAACGTCCTCTCTAGTTCCTCGATCTTTGCCCGCCCCAATTTCACAAGCTCCCTCAATACCTTAACTGCCACTTCGCCATAAGTGGGCTCTGAAGACAAACCCTTTAGCCTCACCTCCAACCACTCCTCGGCGAGATTCGGTATTCCCTGCGGGTATTCGTCCTTAAGTACGGTGCCAACCTTGGAGCGGAACTCTGGATCCTCGAAAAGCTCGAAGATCTTGTCTATGAAGTCCGTTAAGAGCCATCCGTATTTCCCACTCTCCAGCGATATCTTGTCTGTGAAAGATACGCCAAAGGCCTTGGCGAAGTTCTCACGCATGTACTCGTCTTTCACTATGTCAGGATAGGCCTCCTCAAGGATTCTGTAGTCGACACTCCCGTTCATCTTGACTATGTAGAGGAACTGGGTTACGTAATTCCTCGATGGGGCGAGGGCTATGAGGGCACTAACAAAATTGGAAAGCTGTTTTGAGAAATCTTCGCTCACATCTCTTTCTTCGGCCACGACACCTTCACCTCAACTTCAGGCATAACATCCATTAATTCGGCAAGGAGATCTTCGAGGTAAGGTGGGAAACGTAGTGATCCTCCAGACACGTACTGGATGACATAACAACCTATGAGTTCATCTAATGCTCTCTTCAATTCGTGGTTGGTAATTGTCTTCTGAAACAGTAGCCGATAGGATCTACGCAGGTAACTGTCATCAACATGATCTGGATACGTGAGGGATATGAGATAGAGAATCTCCCTCGCAGTCTGGCTTAAAGTATTTGCTCTCTCCCTCGCCGATTTCACCACTAAATCCAGACATATTCGCTTAAACGAATCCGTGACAACTGATCCAAGATGTTCACCAGTATCTTCAGTTACTTGGAGAGATTCTAGTTTATCGACCCCAAGCGTTTTCAGGTCGTCAAGGACAGAGCTTATGGCCCCAGACCTACCATATCTTGCCCTCATAGTCCTCGCGGCCATCTCTCGTCCTACCGTGTACAACAGGTAGAGGGCATCAGCTCTTTCTAGACTATTCTCCTCAATGTATTTAAGCAAAAGACCTTCGATATCAACTGCCCTAACCATGCCGAATCATATTGTGGTTGAGATTATTAGATAAGACTTATGCTATCAAAGGGCTTATGAAAGTGTCATAATTCCCTATCGCTCATGGTGTTGATTGCCTCTACGAGGATTTTGAACTTCTCCCTTGAGATGAAGAGGCGTGCTAGGATTACCTTAGCGTATATGTCTGAGGGTTGTATTATGTTTTCGATTGGTATTGAGAGGTTTTCCAGCTTTCTCTTCGTCTTCTCCACTAAGTCATTTAGTTGACGTTTAAACTCTTCTAGGATTTGTATTGCTGCTTCGACCCCTATAAAACTCACTTTCTTTCACCCCATTTGATGAAGATGATGTGGAGTCTCATTTCTCCGCATCTATAAACCTCTCTCGAAGCTGCCTCCCTACCGCCTCTGAATCTATAGTAGGTCCATCCTTCACGCTTCGTGATCTCCGGCTTCTCGTATTCCTCTAGGAGCTCCATGACGGCGTCGAGGAGCTCGTCGGACCACTCGAAGTAGATGAGAGCTCCGCATCTTGGGCATTCGCCCTCGTATCTAAGCTCGTTTAGGGTCTCTATTCGTTGAGGCTCTCCGCAGAATGGGCAGTGGACTTCATATGAGGCGTAGTTGTCTGAGACGTATATGGCCTTAACACGCTCAACGTACCTATCATCAACCTTCTCAACCTCAGTCTCCTCGTAGTAGCCCTCCATGAAGACTTCCTGGAGCTGCCTCCTAACCTCTCGAGGGGCAAGGAAGGCCTCACGGCCGACTCGACGGGTCTCCGGCGGAAGTAGAAGGGCTATCCACTTCTGATCGTCTATGCTGACAAGCCACCAGGGTCTCGGCCAATGCTCTTCAACCTGGTGCAGCAGCAGGGGGTTAGCTCTCACCCAGAGTATCTAGCCTTCGAGGTCGAAGGGGAGCTTAGTGCGATATAGGCCTTCCCTACGCTCTACATTTCTCTCCTTCCCATCCCACTTAATCTTCCCGCCTCCAGTGGAGAGATACGTATAGCGGTATCCTCTTCCAGGACCACCACGAGTAATCTTAGTCACCTTCATACGCTTTCATTCACCTCTAAGACGTAGAACATAAAAAATTGACTAAATGGTTCCGTTGCGTCTTCGGGATATGGGTGGAGGCTGAGAATGTTGCATCTCGGGTGTTGCATTCGGGAGACGAAGTGAAGGAAGTTATATAGCTATAAGCTCGTGCACTTCTTTAATAGGTAGATTCTATTGTTCACAGGTATTCCATCTATTTTTGCTTGAAATATTGCGGTGTCTTGATAGAACTTATCTTGACATAGAGCTTCCAACAATTCTTGTAAGACTCCGGTTTTAGCAAAGTATTTATATCCTTTCCTGTCGCTTGTAATCAAATTGTGAGATAGATTATCGATAATTTGCTGGAGAAGCTCAAGCCCAAATTGAAATACATCTGGACTTGATTAGGAAGCGCGAGATCGAAGAGGCCGAGGAGAGGGTTATTGAGCGTCTTATGGAGAGGGGGTTGTTGGAGCCTAAGTCTATGACCTTGGAGGAGATTAGGCTTGAGGTACAGAAAAGTATCTCATAGAAAAGAAAATAGTCAGTCCCTAGCCTATGAGCACTCAGGAGAGATGTGAGGGATTTTCTACTACTCCAGCAGTTTGCTGACATCGAGGAGCGTAGTGGCAAGGCCCCTAGAACCCTTCTAGGGCCTGTGATAACAGACTCGGGCTCGGAGTGGAAGAGGCGGAGAAGGTCACCGAGGAAGAAAAGAAGCCTTCCTAGAGAAGTTGAGGCGTATGTTGTCGTAATCTTCATGCTCCCTAGGTTATGCTTAAAAGGATCCATGCGGTATTTCCTATGAAGTGGAGATCTATCCCGTAGTAAGAGATGAATCGCTTCCTAAACCGATTCAAAGGGCATATAGGGTCAAAGTAAAGGCTGAGGTTGAGGTTGTAAAGAAAGACCTCGGAGATGCGTTGATGGAAGCAGGTAAGAAGATTGTTGGGGCCGGGACTTTAACTATTGGTTTAGGTTGCATACGTAAAGCTGTAGAGGAAAGGAATCCATGGTGGGCAGTCCTCGCTATTCCTCTGGTAATCTCCGGAGTACGATTAATTATTTAAAGCCCAGTCTAAGGCTGAGCTTGTTCCGCGCTACTATTCTTAACTATGTTCCATGTTTGTAGGAAGAGAGGATCAAAGATGTCAGAAAAGTGCTTCAGAAGACTAAAAGGGTTTCCGTTTATAGGTCTTCTCAGATAAGGATATCCTACTTTATTAGATCTAGCCTAAATAATTATCCATTTACTAGCTCTCTATCCTCATTCAAACCTAGACTATCATCAGCCTGAGTATGTGGAGAGTAATCCTTCTAAACCTGAGACGATTTCCGCCTATAAAGTATTTAAGTCATCAAAGTTCTTTTATAGCAAGAAATGCTTCCTGAATCCCTTCAAAAGTTTAAGGATGAGGCTGAGAAGGTACTTTCAGAGCTTGAAAAGTTGCGTGGAAACGCCGTTTTTCCTTTGTTATACAGTTGGAATAGGCTTATAGCTAAACCTGACGTTGACAAAGTATATGACTGCCTCCTTAAGATGGGATCCCAGCCAAAATTAGATGTCATTATATTTTCTCGAGGTGGGGATCCTGACCAAGCCTACGTTATCGGTAATCTGCTTCAAAGCTTTGTAAGTGAAAAATTAACCGTTATTGTTCCAAGATATGCTAAAAGCGCGGCGACATTAATCGTGTGTTCAGCCGATGAGGTAGCTATGAGCCCCGCCTCTGAACTAGGCCCAATAGACTTAATAGTTGAGATGGAGATTAACGGAAAACGCCGCTACATTTCAGTAATCTCCATCATGGAACTCATGAACATGATTAGAAGTGGATGGTTTGGAGATATGGCCTTAAAAGTCACGGAACTTATCGATAAACGTTTGCCCCTTCTAGAACTCGGCGATTATGGGAGGTTAACTGATCATACCGTAAATTTAGCTGAGAGACTGCTAATTAGAAGAATGTGGAGGGATGATCCAGAACACGCTAAAAGGATAGCTAAAGAATTGTGTAAAGACTACAAATCTCATGGAGCAGCTATAGTTGCCTCAGACTTAGAAAGTAAGCTGAAGATGGCAAAATTAGGAGAAGAGGTCTGGAAACTCGTATGGGATCTCCATAAGCTGTGGATTGACAATGTCATAGGATATGAAAATAGTTTTCCAGAAGGAGCAAAATATGAGCCAATTGACTTTAAACTGGGAAAAGGATTGGTCTTTTGCACCCAGTTAATAGAAGGTTAAGGCAAATAGTTCAGCTAGTTTAGGCAATTTTCTCTAAGCATTATGTCTTCCTTACTTACCTTTTATATAGAATGGCATCGCCCATCGGTCGGCAATATGTATTTTGGTTGGGTGCGAAGAAGTCCATTACAAGCCCCTTTCTGAAAAGCTGACCTGTGAATGGAGTTTAAACCAAAGACATATGGCAATATCACCCGATAAACTTCATACTTTTTCTTATTCCCTTGGCGTTAAGGTATCTACCATCGCAAAAATGGCTGGGGGTTGTGTACGAACTCAGAGACGGGAGGATTCCATTAGTAAGGCACTGTCTTAAGAATGGGCGATGAGGTTAAAAGTCTTTAAGGCACGCTATGTCATGATGTGTAACTTTTCTAAGAGGCGTGGCCAACATATCGTATGGAAGTGCTTGGTTTTGCCTGTAGTAATCTGGCGGAGGTTCAAACCCTAGATAGGCTGGAAGTATCTTCCTTAGGGTTTAATTATCGTTCTAAGACTCTGATAAGACCGATACCGCTTCTCGGAAACCGCCATCACAGTTACCATCTAGGTCAATTTAAATACATTTTCAAAGAGAGACATCATAAAAGCAGTGGAGGACAAGGGCATAAAATGGTACCAAGTAGCGTACATAATGGGAGCCCTAAGAAAGCTAGGCTACCTGGAAAAGAGAGGGGGACCAAGAGAAAGCAGATGGAGACTGATAAAAGAGATACGCTCCCAACAAGACCTTTAATATCGTCCTTTATAATCAACAAACACTCTCCAAAAGATTTCAAATCTCCTCTACCGTCTTGTCGTCTCTGATCCTCGTGAATCTGGAGTGTCTCAGCTTTCCATCCTTCGTCTCCTCCATATATTTGACTTCGACGACTATCTCGGGCTTCACCCAATACTTCACATCGGAGACTGGCTCATCTATGGGAGGCCTCTTAACCTTCCGGAATCTGCGGAGTAGCTCCCTGACCTCAGCCTCCGAGAATCCGCTTGTCTTACCGACGTAGCGCAGCCTACCCCTGCGATCTCGCTTTGCGAGGATGAGGGCTCCGAAGGTTGAGCGCCGCTGCCCCTTGCCCTTGGTCACGCCGACCACGACGACATCCGCAGTCTTCTCCCTCTTCAGCTTCAGCCATTCTGAGCTGCGGACTCCTTCCCGGAAGGGGCTGTCGGGATGTTTGAGCATCACGCCCTCAGCACCCTTCTTGAGTAGATCCCTGAAGACTCTCCTCTTATTGCGGCGATACACCTTGACGAGCTCCAGATGCTTCATAGGCCTCTTGATGAGCTTCTCCAGCAGTTTCCGCCTCTCCCTGAGGGGGAGCCTCCGGAGGTCTCGATTGCCGTAGTATATGAGGTCGAAGACCATCAGCTTAGGCGTCAAGCCTCGCTCCCTGCGGTTTTCGGGTGTGGCTAGGGCTGTGAGGAAGTGGTCGTCGCCATGCTTGTCGAAGTATGTGAGCTCTGCGCAGGCGACGAACCTCTTGGCCCTTATATGCCTCACGGCTTCGACGAGCTCGGGGAAGTTCGGTGCATAGTCGTTCTTCCAGCTTCGTCCTATCAGCCTCACCCTGTCGCCGTCCTTGATGATGAAGGTCCAGGTGCCGTCGTATTTGCGCTCCAGCCATAGGTCTGGCCTGTCAAGGTCTTCGAGTGTTCCATTCTTCGCCAGCATCGCCTTGATGCGCCTCGGCCTCGAATACGGATAGGGCTGAGATCTGACCCTGACCTTGACGATGCGTGGAGCCGAGGACTTAGTTATCGGCCTGACACGCTTCTTCTCATCCGTGTAGAAGGCTACAACTTCCCGGCTGCGACCCATCCACCTGAGAAATCATCTCAGGGCTGAGCTGGAGAAGCGGATTCGAGCATTCGCTCTATCTCTCTAGCTCTCTTCTCCCTCTGCTTTAGATCCTTCATCTGCTGCTTGTATATCCAGTCCTTCAGCTTCTCCAGCTCCCTCTTCTCCATGTCGCTCAGCCTCTTATGCTCCAATAGCCAGGGCATAGTCTTCTTGATGTCGCTGTCTTTCCAGCCCTTCTTCTTTAGATACTTGTAGGTGAGGTGGCAGTAGATGGCATAGCCCTCCATGTTGAGCGGCGTCGCCATGGAGAAGGTGTTTAGATATGCGAGGGCTTCCAGGTCTGTGGCCGTCTTCCGCCTCTTATTCCTGGGCTTCTCCCACTCAGCCTTTATATCTTCGATGAGCTCTGGGGGAGGCGGCCATCCCGGATGGTGGATTATCCTCGGCCTCAGCGGCTGGCCTCCCTGAACCTCAACGCTCACCGGCTTACGCCTGGTGCCGGGGAAGTGAATGGTTATCTTGAACAGCTTATCCCTCTGAACTTCGAGCTTCACCTTCTGGATCAGGGCTTCGAGTAATTGCTGAATTTCCTCCGGCTTCTTGTAGCCGAGGCCCTCCTTGAAGACGAATTTACGGCCTTCTATCTCGACCTCGGCCACCAACGGCTTGGTGCCACGTGGATATTTGACTACACCCCATCTGCGTGTCCTCTTCGATTGGAGCTTGACCTTCCTCGTCTTGGCTGCGCAGATGGTTCTCGTCTTTGTCCTCCTTCTCCCCTTCGGCTTCGTTATGGGCCTAGTCCGCTTCTTCTCATCCTTGTAGAAGCCGATGACGTCTCTCCGAGTTTTAGCTCTTCGCCTGCGAGCCATCTACCTGAGAAATAGGTGGGATTTCCTCTCCCCTGACGAGGCCCTCGGCTTCTAGAATGTGGAGGGCCTCCAGGACGTCGAGTATATGCATCCTGAGGGCTTGGGCTATCTCGTCTTCGGTGCATCCTGGATGCTCCCTTACGTAGCGTAGAACCCTCTGGATGCGCCATCGGCTGACCATCTTAGAACACCTCGGGGAGCTCGGCCTCCTCAAGCTCCTCTGGCTCACCCACCTCAACGGGCTCAGCTGGCATCCATCGACGTCTCCGACGTCGATTCTCTGCTATCATCATCTCAAGTGTGAAGTCTCCCTTCTCGTTGAGCACGGGGTAGATGAAGCCCACGTAGGCCTTGGCTCCCTTAGCCTTCACGAACTTCTTGACAGCCGCCACCCTGCCCTCGCTCATCAGCTTCCACGCCAGTCTCCGTAGGGCTGCCTGACCCTCCGTGGAGTCGCTCCATATCTCCACGTAGCCAGCAGGCATAAACTCATCCATGAGCTCCTTGGGCTTCGGCTCGGCGGTTATCTTCTTGCTCGGCTCAAACAGCTTGATAGGCTTCCTAGTTCCATCTGGCAGAACCTGGAAGGGCTGGATGTCCTCAGGCTTCCACTCCCTGCCGTCTTCGTCCACCCAGGCCAAACGCTTCTTAGGGCCTATATATCTCCGCTCAACGAGCTTCCCCTCCGGGGACCTATACTCTACCTTGACGAGGGGCTCAACCTTCTCAGTCTCCCAGCGTATCGCAGCCTGAATCTCCAGCTCCTCATCCCTGTAGATCAGCGTCGCCTTCCTGCCTCCAGCCCATTTATCAGGGCTCACCCGTTTAGGCTTCTCCCTGGCCTTGACGACGACCCTACGTCTCTTACGGCCTTTACGCTTGGTTATCGGCCTGGTTCGCTTCTCTTCATCCTTGTAGAAGCCTATGACCTCGGCCTGCTGAGCCCTTCGACGGCGGCGAGCCATCCCATAGAGAAATCGGCTACTCCTTTGGGGCGATGAGGTCTACCAGCTTCCCAGGGAGCCTGTCCAGGTCTGTGACTACGAAGTTGCGGCGGTAGCCTAGGTTCTTCAGGTTCCACCTCATCATTTTCGCCGTGGATTCTTTATTGGCGATTCCGAAGGCCACCATCTCAGTCTTCCTCCCCAGCTTCTCTATCATCTCCTTCGTCAGCCCTATATTGTCTGGAGCTCCATCCGTGACGGTGATGATGTATTCAGGCCTATGCCTGTTGATGTATGCCTCAAGCCTCTTGTAGGCCTTGGCCATAGGTGTTCCTCCATCCGCCTCCACTCCTCCAGCCAGCCTTGAGCTGTGCCCCCTCCGCCATGGGCCTTCCTCGAATCGCTTGAGGGCGAAGAGGCCGCTGTAGCTCGCCCTGCCTACCGTGAGCCCTCCGAAGCCGAAGACCGCTATCTGGGCTCCTATGCCCTGGAGGGCTTCGAGGGCGTTTATCAAGGCCTTCTTATACTTCTCCTCATAGGGCCTTATGCTACCGCTGAAGTCTACGACGAAGAGGTATTTCCCTCCCCTCACACTCCGCCTCTTCACGGAGACGAAGGGCCTCTTGCCCTCCGTGTAAAGCCAAGCGTCGACGTTGAAGCTGACCCCCGTCTTCGAGGGCGTGGCCCTGAATCCCCTCCTCCACTCTCTCAGCCTCTCAGCCATCTTCCTCTTAAACTTGGGATCCTCATACTTCGCAGCTGAGCTCGACCCTGCGACGGGCATGAAGCCCGTCAGGGCGGGATCCTCCATACCTCTGCCTCCACCCGTTATGGCTTCGTATTCAGCCTTGACATCAGCCGATCCCGTCTTGGCCTTCTCAACGTCGTCCACATAGATTTCATCTGGCTTCACGGCTCCGTCAGGCCTCTTGATGCATCCCTTCTTCCTGGCCTCCTTCTCCAGTTCTTTGAAGTATTCCTTGATGTCCTTCTCGACTCTGCTCTTAGTCGGCTTCGGCAGGTCATCCTGCGTCGGCGGGCGGAAGGTTTCATCCCAATCCTCGACCTCGGGTAGGTCATGCTGCTCCTTATACTTCTTGATGTCCCTCTTCACCCTCTCCCGATCTCTCTTGCTCAATCCCTTCGGAGGCCTCGACGGAGGCTCAACATCGCCATACGCCATCTTCCTAACCTCATCTCTCAGCTTTAGCATGTCAGCCACCTCTTCGGCCAGGCCTGCTATCCTATTCGCCAGCTCCTCTCCCCTCAGGTTCTCCTCCTCCAGCTTCTTAATCCGCTTCTCAGCGTAGGCTGCAGCCCTCTCCACCCTCTCCCTCAGCTCGGGATCCATATCGCCCTTAATCCTGCCAGTTAGCAGTTTCTGGAGGAAGGCTTCGCACAGCTGAGCCGGTGGACACCAGCTGTAGACTTCGACGCTGGGCCTCAGGGCATAGCCGTAGGCCTGGTGATAGAGGCGTTCTGAGAGGGCTCCTGGATGATATTTGACGCCGAGATCCTCTATGCGCTTATCCTCCAGGACATTTAT
This sequence comes from Candidatus Bathyarchaeota archaeon, assembly GCA_937898665.1. GTDB lineage: Archaea > Thermoproteota > Bathyarchaeia > TCS64 > B23 > B23. The sequence goes on from CALEIY010000045.1 coordinate 17,000, forward strand.
GAGAAGGCTAATGTATTTCGGAGAAGTTCTGGATCTCCTCAACAATTCCTCAGGTGTGTATTTTATGTGGTTGGCTTCATGCCAGATTCCATGCCTATAGATTCTCCACTCGTCGAAGCCATCTACAGGCAGGTTATAATCAGCCCAATCCGGAGCGTAGATGGTCTTCAGGTCTGTGGAGAAGCCACGGAAAAGGGGGTGATCAACCATTTGAATCTCGACGTCTCTGCCGCTGACGTAGCCCGCTAGGAACCGGCTCAGCTCCATGACCTGAGCCGCTGAGGCGTAGCTGGCCCAGCTCTTCCTCGACCTCTTCTTAACCCTCCTCCTGACGGTTACCTGCTGCCTTATGCGGCCTTTAGGTGGAAAAATGGGGGAGACGACCTTCTCCCCTCTACGAGTCTCCCTCGTGTAGAACCCTATGGGCTTACGTCTCCCCGGCATCAGGCCTCACCGGGGAGGCCGAAGTGATAGCCGCAGCGGCGGCAGCTATAGACTGGGTAGTGGTAGATGCCGTCGCTGTTCACATGCGCCGGGAATATCAGCCTCGCCTCTTCATAGCCGCATTTGGGGCATCTCTTCTTCACGATGTCTGGAGGTGGATCCCCGAAGAGGAGGGGAGGCCTATACCTGAGGTCTATGAAGGGCATGGGAACCTTCCCCTGGGGGATCCAGTTTCCCCTCTCGTCGATGAATCCGCCTCGAATCTCTATCTCCTCCTCGGTAGCCACCTGGTAGAGGTGGCCGTCGATTAGTATCAGCTTCCTCTCCTGGCTCATGGGTCTCAGCCTCCCAGCTCTGGGAACTGGTATCGGAGGCTCTCCTCGATCTTACGGCGCTCAAGGCCGCAGTATTTGCCTATGATGGCTCTGTGAAGCGCCCTCTTCACATCGGTCCCCTCCTTGAGCTCCCTGGCGAACTCTATGGCCTCGCTGAGCGTCGGTATATGGACGATCTCTCCACCTCTCTCGGCTTCACCTCTGATGTCGTGCAGAGCCTTCACTAGGCGAGTTAGAGGCTCAGCATACTTTCCCTCGACGTTTCCATCCCTGACTTTGAGTTCTTTATCGCTGAGGCCGAGCTGCGTCTTTATGATCTTCAGCTCTATTTCTGGAGGCGGGTAATCCATGAGGATTCCCCTGAACCTGCGGAATAGGGGTCCGCTTATGGGCTTGACGTGCTCGGTTCCCAGCTCTATCGGGTTGAAGGTGACGACTATGAAGAGGTCTGGATGAGCCTTAATCACCTCGCCCGTAATCCCCTCCAGGCTAAGCCTCCTCTGGCTGTCCAGGAGCTCATGCAGCCTTGTCGCAACCTCGGGGTCTAGGAGGCTAAACTCGTCGATGTGGAGCACGCCTCCAGTCCTCGCAGCCTGCACGATGGTCCCATCCTTCCAGACCGTTCTCATGGTTCCGTCTGGCAGCCTCTCCAGCTCCTTCCGGCCTAATAGCTGCTCAGCCGTCATGTATCTGGCGTCAGCCGGAATATAGTAGTAGGGCAAGCCCATCTCTGATGCGAACTTCTTAACGGCGGCGGTTTTGCCTGTCCCTGGCGGGCCGAGCAGCATCACGTTTACGGGATCCTTGCCTTGGCAGACGTATTTCCTGTTCAGCCTGAAAGCCCACTTCAGCTCCTCTATAACGCCGTCTGGGGCGTCTGGATGTGGATAGTCGAGATACTCTACGGTTCCAGGTGGCGGAGGCATGTAGCGCTTCTCCACGCTGTCCCAGTCTATGAAGGGTGCGATGAGCCTCCCCCTACGCTCAGGCGGCACCTTCTTTAGCATCTTTTCATCAGGCCAGTAGTTGGCATACCACCTCAGAACCTTGGGATTCTCCCAGGGCTTGTAGGCGGCTTCGAGGAGCTCGGTGCGGGGCTGCTCCACCTTCGCAGGAGGCTTAGGCTCAGCCTCCTTAACCTTTACCTTCACCCTCCTCGGCTTCCCGGATGGAGCCGTTATGGGTTTAACCTTCTTCTCACCCTCCTCAGTCTTCTCCGTGTAGAAGCCCACAACCTCCCTATCCCTCTTCACGATTCTCCTGCGCCTCTTCTTAGGCTTCTCCTCAGGCCTGGGAGGAGCCTCAACCGGCGGAGGGGGAGGCGGAGGGGGCTGAGCCTCAGCCTTAGGCGGAGGAGCGGCCTCACGTTGATGAACCCTAATGTGTAGGCTGAGGCCATGCTTAGAGGTGAAGCGCCTCCCGCAGATGGGACACTTAAACCTCCGAGGCTTCCTCCTACCCTTCGCAGCCTTAGCCTTCCTGGACTTCTTGGCTCTGGCCATGGAGGAGGCCTCCTATCCGTGAACCCTCGTCATGTGGATGCTGAGCCCCCGCTTCGACTTGAACCTCTTACCGCAGATTGGACACTTGAATTGGCCCTTACCCTTCCTCGCTGGATAATCACCCTTATGCCCGTATCCAGGCCTCTTAGGCTGATGCTTAGCCTTACGAGGCGCATCCACAGCTATGCTCCTGGGAATCTTCACCCACCTCTTGAATCTGCCATAGCGGTCTCGGACGACGTAGTAGCCGGGACGCCCCTTCACCTTATATCTCCGAGCCCCCTTCTTCCTACGAGTCTTCCCACCCATCCCATAGAGAAATCAGCTATACTCGTCCTCGCAAGGAACCTATCTTAATCTATAGATTCTTCTCCTATGTGCTACACTAATTAGGATGACCTCTTTATGCTCATCATCTATCAGGTAGATAACCCTATACTCTCCTATTCTAAGGGCGTAAAGACCCTTCAGCCTTCCATGAAGCCTCTTGAAGGCATGGGGCCTCCCCTTCAAATCCTCGATTTTCTCAACGATCCTCCTCTTGACCTCCCTTGGGAGTCTATCGAAATCTCTCCCAAATCTCGGTGTAAATCTAATGCTATATCTCTCCCTTCTCCCTGAGGCTCTTGACATAGCTATCCCAGTCCCTCAGCTCTCCATGTCTAACCTGCTCCAGGGATTCCTCTATGGCTTTAAGCTCCTCCTCGCTGCCCAGAACATCCAAAGTCTCCAGGAGCTCCTCTACGAGACGCCTCAACTTCGGAAGCTCCTCAGCTATCAGCTTAATATTAGCCCTATCCTCCTCAGTTAGGAGAGGCTCAGACATATAGACACTTGGAGAAAAGATGATGACATAGAAAATAAATCTATTGAGAGCCTCGACTCACTTAACAAAGGGGAGCTTACGCTTCAGGATGAATACGAGGAAGACGCTGCTGACTATGAGGAGAATCAGGTAAGCTCCGATGCCCTCGCCAAGGAATCCCGTCAGCCAATTGACTAGGGGCTCATAGATGGCTTTTTGGAAGCTCCAAAACGCTATCGAAGCCAATATGAAAGCTAAGACACCCGTCACCAAGGCCTCCAGACGCTTCTCAGCCCTCCTCAGCTTCCTCTTCGACATCCCATAGAGAAATCGCAGCCGACGAGCGAGCCAATTATAAATAGAAACGGTTTACATCTAGGTCACCAGATGCCTAGGCCGAGGAAGCTGAGCAGGTAGCAGAGGTTCATCTCTGGGATGCCTGAGTCAGCAAGGCAGCTAGTTGCTATGTATTTTTTGCCTTCCTAGTTGTGTTTAGGGTCGTTAAGAGGAAAACACACTTAAAGTACAATGATAACCCTTAAGGAGACGTGTTAATATATTTAAGAGAGCGAGGCCAGAGAATGAGTTACAAGACTAACATATTTAGAACTAGAAACCTGATATCTGATCTTGGAATAGAAGTATATGGATATAGGGTTCTTAATCTGGGACGCGATCAGGATAAGTTTAAAGTGTTGGGAAGACTGAGTCGAGAGATTGCTCCAAAGCTCAACGCTCCATCTACAACGTATAGCCCAAGCGAGGAAGAGGATTATGTTTTGATTTTTAACCCTGTTAATCCTCCTAAAGAGATCAAAATGGACGGTTTCATTCTAAGACTAGAAATTGAAGGAGAAGGACTTGGAAAATATCCATCACCGGCGAAAAGACTGCTTTACAGCCTAACCAGGCAGAAACTTGAGTACCACGGCCTCTGGCGTGATGTTTATAACAAATACTTTAGCTTCTCTCATGATAAAATAGTAAAGGGAAAGTACGGGGAGTACAGGGTTTACAGAGGTGTGTTCTACAGGTATGAAATAATGGATGGTTATGCGTGGCTGGTGCTAGATTCGATAACCCGTGTTGTCCAGAACGACTCCGTGCAAGTTCTATTGTCTAAGCTTGGAGTAGAGAAGGTTAAGGCGATGTTTAAAGAAGGACGATATATCATTACAAGCCAGGTCAGAGGAATCATTCCTACTTTCAGTGTAAGAAAAGTATTGAGGTTAAGGGACGATTTGAGGGCTGGTAGGGATGAAGTGATAGAGAAGGATGGGAGGTGGTACACCGTCAAGAGCTGGTACCTTGATTATAGAGATTTACCTGAGATAGCGAATAAAATAAGTGACGATGAACCTCTTCTCGAGACCGAAGGAGGTTTGTACTACGCTCCAAGCATGGCGCACTTAGTTTTAAGGACGAAGGACATTGAGGGTGAGTCTAAGTATCTAAAGGACGAGATATACCTAACCGCTGACCGCAGATTTGGCCAAATAGAGCGCTTCTTGAATGTAATAAACCCGCTTCATGTACCAAAATTTCCGAATATTCCAAAAATAGAGTTTTTAGAGGAACCATCGACTTTTGAGAGCAGGTATTTAGAACCCCCAGACTTAAGATTTAGACGTGGTAAAATCTTTAACTTAAAAGACGAGGGTGGTTTTGAAAAGTACACAAGTTTCTTCAAGAATAAGTTGAAAGAACATGGACCGGCTAAGGCTAAGGTTCGATTTTCCGCTAGGGAAAGACTAGCTCTAGTGTACCCACGTGAACACTTAGCTGAGGAGCAGGTTAAGAAATTCTACCTGGATCTAAGGAAAGTCGGAAGGAAGTATCTCCGTATCAAGCTCCCGCCTAAGAATAAATTATACCTTTGGGATTACTCAGGTGACGACACTACTGAGGTGAGGAAAAATTATTCCAAGTTTAAGGGCAACGTGAAGGCAATCATCTGTATTCTGGGCAGTGATGATCCTTTATACTTCGAGTTTAAAAAGATGTTTCAGGATGTGCCATGTCAGATGGTACTAAGAACCCTTGTGTTGAGTAAATATGACCTGCCGGGCGATAAAATGCATTTGTATTTTAATTCCGTGCTCAATCTGGTTTGCGGACTTCTCGGGAAGATGGGGGCCCGTCCATGGCTATTAGGCGAGAAGTTAAAGGGGGACCTGTACATAGGGGTGGACACGAGGCCAAGTAAAGTCGTTACCTTCACATTGATAGACAGTATAGGGAACTACATTGGCGAAGCTAGGATGCCAATTGAAGGATCCAAGGTGGAAGAAGGTGTTATGAGAGATGCAGTAACGCAGCTTATAATGGAAAACTTAAGGGCCCTGCCCAAAGGGCGTCCTATTCACCTCGTAATGCATAGGGATGGCGACGTTTATGTAAGCGAGGAGCAAGGTTTGGAGGAGGCAGTGAGTTCGCTAAAGCGGAGGAATCTAGAAGTATCGGCAACGTTAGTCTCTGTAAGGGAAACTACCCCCTATAGGATTTTCAAGTATAATAGTGGCAATTTAATGCCCTGCCCGCCAGGAGTGTTCGTTAAGTTAAGCGAACACATGGGACTTTTAGCCAGTGTGGGCTGGCCGCTGATAAAGCAGGGATTGGCTAGACCGCTTCTAATAGAAGTGATTAAGAACGATAAGCCTGATTACACCCTTCAGGAAGTGGTAAAGGAGGTGTATTACCTCTCATTCCTTCACTGGGAGGGGATAATTAAGAAGCTAAAGTTGCCTATAACCATAAAGTACGCAGATGAATATGCGGTTTTTGCAGAGAGGGGGATAGATATAATCGGACCGCCACTATAGTCTCACATGAACATCACTTAATGCCATAGCTGGAACCACGAGCCTGATATCCTCGCTCTTAGTCTCAGGGAGACCTCCTATTACCCTCTTAAATTCGCCCCAATTTTTAACTATGTAGGGTTCTCGGATGGCGTTAGCCATGAAGCGTGAAATGAGTTCAACTATCTCCTCACTTGAGTAATCTGAAAGGGAGGCTGTCTCTTGCACTCCACCCCTAAACTCCTCCCAAACACGCTTCATAGTGAGTGTGAGATCGTTAGGGGCTTTAACTAGCTCCATGTAAACTATTTGTGCTAAGCTCCTTGCATCTAAAGGCGGGTGGGAACCATATTCCCGTGTTGGTTTTGGTTCGGTAGCTTCTATGATAAGCATTTTGAGGTAGGCTGGTCCAGACAGACCTGCAGCTATAATGTCAGCAACTATTTCTTGGAGCCAGTAACCGCCCCACAAGTTAGTGTACTTATCAATCTGCTCCTCCTTACGTATAGTCTCCCTTAGTTCCTCCTCTATTACTGGTAAAGTCTCAGCAATTATATTTTCCCTGTAGTATTGGAAATATAGATGTCCTAGCTCGTGAGAAAGCAGAACCCATTTCCAAGGCTTAGTAAGATTTGTCAGTGGGAGCATCACAATAAACACACTCTCGCTCGGTATTGGCAAAGACGCATACGCGCTTTCTGGCGCTATAACAAGCGGCAAGTTCGCTGATACGTCCAACTCATCCGCTAGCAAATCTATATACTCGTCTACTAAACTAAGGAACCTCTGGGAAACCTCTCCTTCCCTAGCGTTTTCTCTGAGAGATGCTAGCGCATAGACCATATGAAGGAGGTAAACTGATTGTCTATGTTGCTGAAGCCGAAATAGTATTCTGGTGTACAATTCCTTGTAAGCGGATCTTACTCTCTTAATGCTAGACAAGTACCTGCATAGTCTATCTTGCGCGTCAAGATCAAGCTCTATTTTGTTCAACTTAGACTCGAATCTGCCTACTAGCTCGGAAGTCTTCTCGTCATCTGAGTGTATCATCCTAAAGAATTCCTTTAATGATGCAACGTCAGAGCGAAGGTCTTCTATCATGTTAAGGAGAGGTCTTTCACTCATAGTACTAGTACCGTCCGGCCCTAGCTACGAGTTCCTGGGATCTCGACGAGGCCTCGTAAGCTATACACTCCAATAACCTCTCAATCTCCTCGAAGTCCTCTCCTCTATAGCTTCCTTTCCATATACGTTCTAGTGCATTCAAGACTTTCTTCAGCTTTTCTTCTACTCTTCTTAGATCTGCGTACCCATACTCCTCCTGAAGGGCTCTAAGCAATGGAGGAGGGCCATACCTGGACTTGATGGTGTTTTTTATCTCACTCAAGAGATTCTGGAGTACGGGCTTCACCGCCAGAACTCTTTCCCTCAGCTTTTCTTCTTCCTCGTCTATCGCAAGCCCCCGCATTTTAGAGAACTTTAGAAGAGTCAGAGCCGTTAGGGCGTCCCCTACTCTATGAGCTATTTCGTTCAAGTTCCAAGCCTCTGACATAAGCATCCATCTAGTGGACACCTTCTTCACCGTCCCCATTAATATCTTAAACAATTTATAACTTCATAGAACCGATAATAGAGTATTACTGATTAAATTAACATTAACACTTACCGTATACTGCGTCAAATACCGACCCACGGTCGATGCATACTAAAATATGCGTGGACTATAAGGCCTGTCCCTATGACATAGGTGGAGAGAATTAAAATTAAGGCGTCCATATTCAACCATCTCTCTCCTGATTTTGTGTACTGCCTTCCTCTAGGAATCTCTCTAGGGGTCTCTATCTGGGAGGAGATTTGAGTTGAGCGGTCAGCAGACGCTAATTCTAGAGTGTCTCTGGAGGAGCCGATCTAAGATTTTCCCCGACCACCTCTGCCATGTCTCCATCGTCAGCTGGTATGTGGCTGAGAGGTTGAACAGGGGTCATGGAGACCGGATTTGGGATGATGAGGAGCATAAGATGAGGCTGATAGAGGAGTTCAGGGAGGAGCTCAGGGAGCTGACGGATGATGAGGGAAACTTCCTGAGCGAGGAGGCCGCCAAGGAAGCCTGCAGGAGGAGGGAGGCCATCATCTTCAAGCTGATAGACGGTTGCCACAGGCAGTCGAGGAGGCTGACGGAGAAGCATAGGGCGAGCTTCCACAGAGCCATTAAGAGACTTGAGGCTAGGGGCCTTATAGAGAGGATTGTGGATCTGAGGAGCGAGGAGGTTGATGGCGAGCCGAGGTGGGTCGCATA
>CALEIY010000046.1 GCA_937898665.1 Candidatus Bathyarchaeota archaeon
AATGATACGGCGACCACCGAGATCTACACCGTCTAATTCGTCGGCAGCGTCAGATGTGTATAAGAGACAGATGATAGGGACCTCACTCAACCTTGATTAGCCTCCTCAGGATTCTCAGGAAGGCCTCTAGGAGATGCTCCCCAGCCTCGTAGATGGCTGGAGTCAGGTAGGGCTGAGCTGGAGTCCTCGACGTGCCCCACTCAACGAACCCAGCATAATCAACCTCTCTACCCGTCCTGGGGTTTACGACCCCTCCGCCTCCCGCCGTGATGCCTGCTACATAGTAGCCATCCTCCCTCTGGGGCTTAGGCTCCTGCCTGATGCTCCTCCTCAGCGCCCCCGTATCGACGGGAACAACAGCCTTAGCATAGTCGATTCCCCTCCTCGTCGTCTCGTCCAGGGCTTCCAGAGCCGCCTTCTCCAGGGCCTCTGGGATGGTCTTGGCTAAGTATCTCTGAAGGAGCTCAAGGCCTTCCCATTCGAGGGTTGCGATTATCACTCCGCCATCCTCCATATATCGCTCAGCCGATAGGTGGTGACCATGGTCACCACCCCGCCATCCTCCTCAACCGCTCCCTGAGAGCCGCCTCCAGGAACTCATAGCAGAGGGGGTCACGACGACGAAGCTCTCCCAGCTCCCTCGGCGTCTTGTTCAGCAGCACACATAGGGTGAACAATAGCTGTCCTTCAGGGCTGGCTGCGAAACTTCCTGACATCCCTGATGGCCTCCCCAAGGGCCTCAGCAGCCCCAGCAGCCGTGTTCAAGACGACAGCGACAACGACATCATCGGTCGCCGGACAATTGGGGTCGGTCCAGAATCCTGGGCCGAGGCCTGGGGTTACGCACAGCTCGTCGAGGAGCTCCCTGAAGCCCCTCATGGCCTTGAGATACTTCTCAGGGTCATCTCCAGCCTCTCGAAGCATTTTATCAAGCTCTAGGGCTCGTGCCATCTCCTCGCTCGTCATAAGCCTCGTCTCGATGATGAACTCGCCGAGGTCGTCCCTCAGAACCGTTTTGACGGTCTTGGTTCTGAGCCTCCTCATCAGCCTGTCCTTGATGGTGAGCCTCGACAGGACTTCTCTGCGTAGGCGCTCCTCATTCTCCTCGAATCTCCGCTTCAGCTTTTCCCGCTCTTCGAGGATTCGACGCCTCTTGGCTTCGAGCTCCTGGAGCTCCTCGGGGTTCATGTCTCTCAGCTCACCACTCCGGTCTCTATGCTTCGGCCAATCCATTCGAGGCGCTCAGTCACAACGTCGTCGGGGTCTGGTATGCGGAGATTATGCACGTTGAATTTTACGCCGCTGATGATGTAGTAGGGCTTCCCCGTCTCCTCTCCGAGGGGGTAGAGGTATATGAAGAACTCCGCCTGCTCCTCCTTGAGGCTTCCGAGCTTCCCTATGAAGTCTCTGCTCACCATGTAGCGTTCAAGGGTTCCCCTTATGCTGACGACTCCCTCCAGAATCTCCTTCGGTAGACGACTATCCAGGGCGTAGATGGCTTCGAGGCCGCCCTCGAGGGTGACTTCTCCGCTGATACCATAGGCCAGGGTATGCCTATAGGAGTAGCTGCACGTCAACACATCGCCTTCGGAGGCTCCTGATGCGAGGGTGATCTTCCCTGTGGCGCCCTCTAGAGTGTATTCCGTTGGGTCGAGGGTGACGCCGTTCTTCTTGACGACCACCTCATCCTCGCTGTCGGTGATGTTGCCGAGGATGTCGACCACTGGGAAGTTTCTGGTATAGAAGACCGTCTGACCATCCGAGGCCGGTGACCCTATCATCTCCTCGTCTTCCGGCGAGCCTTGGATGATGATTCTGCATCTCCAGCCCTTAGTGGCACTCATCTCCGGTCAGCCCTCCTATATGACGCCGACGCTGATGCTCTCCACAATGAACTCCAGGGTCTCGGTTACATAGCCATCCTGAGCGATGCCTAGCCTCCAGCTCGTGAACTTACCCTTACAGATGATCTTCGGCTTACCGGATTCATATCCCATAGGGTAGATGCCGATATACTTCGTCGGAGGCAGCATGTCGGTCTGACCCACGCCTGCGTATCCGGCCCAGGTGTTGTCCACCATCTTCTTCGTTATCCTCACCGACATCGAGACGTTTCCCTCGTTGATCTCCTTCGGCAGTCGGCTTCCAAGCTGGTAGAGAGCCTCAAGGCCTCCATCGATGTTCGTCTCCACTCTCTCGATGTAGGGTTCGTCGCTGGCCGTATCGAGATCCGCCTCGGTGTCAGCTATCCGCAGCGCCCCTTTCCAACCCTTTACGGCGCTCATCCCTACTCATCACCTCCCTTATGGCCCATGAAGGGGCTGGAGGTTGGCTCCAGCCATTTATACGCCTCGTTTATGAGGCTGTTGAGGCCCAAGCCGAAGAGCAGGGCCTGGCTAAACACCCATAAGGCTCCGCCCTGGGGAATTGCGAAGGTTGGATAGGCCCTGAGGG
>CALEIY010000047.1 GCA_937898665.1 Candidatus Bathyarchaeota archaeon
GCAGAAGACGGCATACGAGGTGTAGAGAGGTCTCGTGGGCTCGGAGATGTGTATAAGAGACAGTCTCAATCCTCTGTATGAAACATTAAGACGTAATGTTTCATCGGTTTGACACTCCATCCCCCAGCTATTTGATCTCAGGTCTAGGATCCGCCAGTGGCCAACCCTCGGCATCGACGCAGGGATGACGCCTGGCTGCAGAGGCCAGCTGTCTCCCCGTTGATGGGGTTGACCGATTCGCTTTTCGTTCGTTCGGCAACGATATTAACATAAACTATATGGGTCTCTAAAATGACATTTTTCAAGCGATTTGAGGGCACTCAAAAGTAAGATTAAACCTTATGGGACTAAGGATAACTTAATTTACTCTATTAAAGTCATAATTCCCTAAAGGTTCTTCGATCCTTGCGACGGGAAAGGCTTGTCGAAGCGGCCAAATTCTACTAATTGCAATTCGTCTCTCCGCTAAGGTAGGGAGCTTTCTTAAGGATTTCATATATTTTTTAATATTATAGTGGAGGTGATGTTACATTTATCCATAGTTGGCACCATCTTTTATGATAGGTTATGTTCCTAGACGTTGTGTTATATATCCACATTTCAAAGATGAGTCTTTTATTTATTCCTGGCTCTTTTAATGTTATGTCTATTGGTTTTGTTTTATTTTCTCCATCGTCTAAGACGATATACAACTCTCTGAGGGGGTTGAGGGGTGCTGGGTCTATAGGTGTTTCCCTATCGCCTAGTTTTAAGAGGATTATATAGTACATTGGTTTGCCCATATGATTGCCGATGTAGAGGTAGAGCCTAAAGGACTCACCTGCGACCACCGTTTTCGGGTAATCTCCGATCTTCATGTTGGGTCCTAAGACTCCAAGCTCGCTGAAGGGCTCCACAACTCTACCCGCCCTGAGTGACTGAGCTAAGGCGAAGACTGCTCCGACGATTATTATAGCCGTGATAACAGCCCATACCTCGCCGCTAACGAGCATTGAGGCGTTTCTCGAAGGCCCCGATCTTTTGATGAGGTAATCCCCCCTCAACTTGATCCAGAGTCTCCAGAAGAGGTTTGGGCCATGTCGATAGATTAGGAATCCCAGCAGGATGATGGTAACCGCCTCAACCATCTGTATAGCTGTTCTCCACCTGCGTATCCTCAATCCCTCTTCGATCAACTCTGGGGAGGCTGCGATGATCTCCCCTATCAGTCTTTCAGCCTCATCTAATAGGGATTGGTCACCTTTGACTTCGGCCTTTTCAATGAGGCTTAGGGCCTCATTTAACTTATCTATGAGCTGAGAGGTGTCTCCACCGGCTCTATTAACCTCCAGGATGGCCTCGTAAGCTCTGAGGGATTCTCTTTTCACTTCATCGATAGAGGTTCCATGAGTTATTGGAGGTCTAAACAATGATATAACTAGGAGTAGGAGAAGTGGGAGTGATCTATGGTTATGTTTCAATCGTTGTATCCTCCCTGCGATCTCCGTACCAGATTATTCATCAAAGGGGTGGGAGATTTAACTATAATGTGGGTGATGTTCTTTGATGGCTGTGGAGCGGGTTCTTAAGGTCCTAGAGGATTTAGAGAATCCAACTGTGAGGGATATGATAGATAGGCTTGTTGAGGAGGGTATGGGCTTCGATGAGGCCGCCTTAGGGCTTTATCTCGCCTGGAAGAAGGGAGAGATAGAACTACTTGAGCCTCAACCCCCTGAGAACTTTATGGGATACATGTTATCTCTGAGGAGCCTTTGGTTCTGGCTGCTATCATCCCTCATCGCTGTGAGTCTCTCCCTCGTATTCCTTGTATCGAGGCCTCCATTAGTCTATGTTAGATATATATTGGGATCCATCTTTGTTCTATATCTCCCTGGCTCTATGTTGATTGAAGCCCTGTATCCTAGAGGTGAAGAATTGGAGCCTCTAGAGAGGTTGGCTCTATCTATAGGTTTGAGTCTTGCAGTTGTCCCCCTCATAGGGCTCGTTCTAAACTATACTCCCTGGGGAATTAGGCTCACACCAGTATCCATAAGCTTAGCAATATTCACGGGGGCGATGGCCATAATCGCCTTAAGGAGAAAATACATCTATTTTCGACTAAGCCTTGAAGGAGCGAGATAAGACTAACATTAAAAGGATATAAAGAGGCTTGAAGAGTGATGGGAGTGAGGGATCGGAGGCGTTCCTATCTCATCCTCGCATGGATCTTCCTATCCTCAGGTCTAATCCTCACTCCCATCTCATACTTTCTCCTTAGATCGACGGTCTTCACCGCCCTCGGCTCATCTCTACTGATCCTCTCAGCCGTTCTCCTAGCCCTCTCGTCAGGTCTCCCAAGGCTGCCCGAGGAGGCTGGTGTATTGATGATGGAGACAAGTATGAGAAATATCTCTCGACTTATCGAGGAGTTGGGTTTAAGGTCGAAGGCCCTATACCTCCCATCAAGGCTCTCAGGGAACCTCCCACTAGCTTTGATACCCTTAAGGAACAATCCTGAGCCTCCCATAATTAGGCGGAGCCTCCCGAATAGGTTGATAGTGAAATATGGAGATGAGGCTTGGGAGATGGGGCTACTAGTTGAGACTCCGGGGACGATGGCCTTCAAACTCTTTGAGAAGCCGGAGGAGGCAACAGCCTCAACCCTAGAATCCTCCCTCTCAACCCTCCTCGTCAACCTTTTAGGCCTCGTAGATGGCGTGAGAGTCTCCATAGAGGGGGATAGGAGCATAGTTGAGCTTTTGAACCCTAGGATTGAATTGGGGGAGGAGCTGAGGGTGAACCTGGTTCTAGGAAGCCCCCTAGCCTCCACGGTGGCCCAGTTGATGGCTGAGTCCCTCGACAAATCAATCATTATAGAGGAAGAGGAGCAAAGGGAGGGGAAGCTTCTCATTAAGATGCGCATTATAGGTGAATGACTTGGAGGTCGTGGAGAGGCTAATCCTAATACTTTCAATATTCTTCACATCAACCATCGTCATCTTCTCATCTCTTGGTGAACGTAGACTTGATGTTTATCTTTCCCTCTTCATACTTGAATATTTCATAACTCTATCTTTACATAGCCCTTTGAAGAGGAGGGTGAGGTTATACTTTAACATAATTAGCACAGCTTTATTTCTAATATTCTCTTTGATAGTTGCTGCAAGAGTCATAGAGATTTTATATGGTGTGTGGATATGGAGGCTAATAGGCTTCTAGTAGTTTTATTATTAATCCCCCTCATCGGGCAGGGATTAGAGTCGCCCTATATACCACACGAGAATCCGTCGGAAGTGGGGGAGACGCTTTCCCCCCTATGGCTCCTCCATTGGTATGGCTATATCCTCCAACTAATGGCGATGGAGAACTACTCTGAAGCCCTCAAGCTATTAGAGGAGGGTGGCCGCCTCTATATCCCAAGCGATTTGAGATACCTCTTCGAACGCTTCAATGAACTGCTGTTAAGACTCGATGAGGAGCTCAACGAGACCGACGCCCTATTAACGGAGGCCTACAATCTCATGGAGACATATAGACTGGGGAAGTTGAGAGAGAAACTTGAAGAGGCTAGCATATCCCTTGGAAGAGCCAACATAACCCTCATCGAACTTATGGAGGCCCTAGATGAGCTTTCAAGGAGGATCGGCGTATACTCAGCTCCGCCTGGAAGCGAGGTCCGGATCTATTATGAAAGGTTGAGGGGATTGATTGATGAGATTAGGGAGATATGGAGGAGATATCTAGAGCTATTAAAGGAGGTTGCGGGGGAGTCCTCCCTCCTCGTAGGAGAAGCCATCTTACCGGAGATCATCGAAGAGGAGACCCTACCAACCTTAAGGTCAACCAGTTTATCGCTATACCTGAATCAGACCCATGTCTTTGTTGGTAGATTTGTTGAGGCTTATGGTCTTTTGGAGTCAGAGGGTAATCCTCTACCAAATAGGACGATTCAAATCCTTTTAGAGGATAGGATCATCTCAAGATCTGAGACGAATAGTAGTGGATGGTTTTCGATCAGGTTCAGAGTTCCCTATATCTATGTGGATAAATTGAGGTGTAGAGCTGTCTTCATTCCAATCGGTGAAGATGTGGGAATTTATAGCGCTAATGAGAGTGACGTTGTTGAGATAACCCTCATATTTTATAGAGTGAGTGTGGATGTCTCACACTCCAATGAGGGTTATCCTGGCAGGCTGTTCAACATAACTGGTAGAGTGTCAACGGAGGAGGGAGTAGGCGTCTCCTCACTTGATGTTGCAGCCTATTTAGCGGGTGTGAAATCCACCGCAAGGAGCGGTGATGATGGCCGCTTTAACCTCAGCCTCCGGATACCGGAGGATACCGCCGTGGGGAGCTATATCCTCACCATCGAGTCCCAGCCCTCTGATGTCTATGCCCCAGGGAAGTATAGCGCCAGCATCGATGTCACCAGAGCTAAATTGAGTTTAGAGGTTGAAGCTCCTCGCTATCTCATCCTGCCGGGAGTCCTGAGAATCGAGGGGAGGGCCTTCTCCAAGCTTGCTTTGAGGAGGGGATTAATCCATCTACACCTTAAGGGATATGAGAACAGCACCGAGATACGGAGTGATGGATCCTTCACCTGCAACCTCAGGATTCCTCTTCTAAACATAATCTTAGGATTCTACAGATTGGAGGTAGAGGTGGAGCCCTTAGAGCCGTGGAATAGCAGGGCAAGCTGGAGAAGTAGCATTCTTCTCGTAAATCCCCTCAACCTCTCATTGACATTGACGTTCTCGATGGCCCTCATCTACCTCACGCCGAAGAGGCTGCGAATTAGAAGGAGAATCGGCAGGGAGTTTAAGGCGCCTACAGGAGCCATCGAAGAAGGGGAGGGTGAAGTCCCTCCCCCAAAAATGGTCATAGAGGAGACGCTGGATCCAGTTCTTATGGCCTATTTAAAGGCCTTGGAGGCGGTGATAGAGGCGACGGGGCTGACACCCCATCCCAGCGAGACCATGAGGGAGTTCTGGATGAGGAGCGCCCCCTACCTAGATGCTCGATCCGAGGTCTTCCTAGAGTTGACACGCATAGCCGAGGTCGCCCTCTACTCTAGAACCGGCCCCTCCGAGGATGAGGTGAAGAGGGCCGTTGAGTTAGCTGACTTCCTTATGGGGGAGGCACCATGAGGGTTAGGACGATTACGATACTTGTCTTTGCAAACCTCCTATTCGTGTCATCCCTAATCTGGTTCTACCCCTCCACCAGCGACTTCAGGTGTGATAACCCCTTCTGGAATGGCCTCTCAGAGGCCAGGGCAAGCTTTAACATCCTGGAGATATCCTCCATCACAGAGCTACCTGAGGAAGTTGAGGGAGTAGCCCTCCTATTAATACCTTACACCCCCATCGAAGATTGGGAGATAGGGCTGCTATCCTCATTCCTGAAGCGGGGTGGAGTACTCATAGTCATGGATGATTATGGATATGGCGGGGATCTCCTGAGGAGGCTTGGAATCAGAGATCTCTTATTTACGCATGAGCTCCTCGTGGATCCCCTATTCTGTTATAAGAATCCAAAGCTTCCTAGGGCAATTAGGTTGTCTCACGAGTTCACTGGAGTGAAGGACTTGGCTTTGAATCATGCCTCAACGCTTGAAGCCTCGGGAACCGTTGAGGTTTTAGCCTGGTCATCTAGCTTCAGCTACCTAGACCAAGATGGAGACCTGGAGCACGATGATGGGGAGCCGATGGGGGGTTTCGCGGTGGCTGCGAGGTTGAGGGTGGGTGAAGGATGGTTGATCGCCGTCTCTGATCCAAGCATCTTGATAAACAGCATGATCGACCTCTATGATAATAAATCGTTCTTTGAGAGGCTGCTGGAAATCCATGGCGTGGAAAAGGTCTTTTTAGATGTTTCTCATCTTCCCACCTCTAGGCTGGATAGGGCTAAGAGTTGGTTGAGGGAAGCCTATGTTCTTGCATCATCTCCAGGTTTTTCGATTCTCATAATCACGTTAATGTTAATTGTCTCTCTTTCACCAATATGGTTCGAGGAGCTGAGAGGACTTGGAGGAGCTGAAGGAGGCCTCAGAAATCGTTAATAGAATCAGAAAGGAGCTGGACGAGATAGTCGTCGGGAAAGGAGATCTCAAGGAGGCTCTACTCATAGCGCTCATCGCCGGTGGACACGTCCTCATCGAGGGTATGACCGGCACTGGTAAGACCCTGCTGGCGAGGAGCTTCGCCAAGGTTATAGGGGGTGAGTTTAAGAGGATTCAATTCACAGCCGATATGTTACCCTCCGATATTACGGGCTTCTACATGTATCGACCCGATGGGTCGTCTAAGTTCGTTAGGGGGCCGATCTTCGCGAACATCGTCCTAGCCGACGAGCTCAACAGATCTACGCCTAGGACTCAGGCGGCGCTCCTTGAGTCGATGCAGGAGGGGAGGGTCAGCATAGAGGGGGTCACTTATGATCTTCCAAGGCCCTTCATGGTGGTGGCGAGCCAGCTCCCCTACGGCTATGAGGGAACCTATCCGCTTACTGAGGTTCAGATAGATCGATTCATGTTCAGGGTTTGGAGCGACTACCCTGAGAGGGATGAGGAGGCCGAGATATTGAGGAAGATAGACTACATAGACGAATTCAAGGTGGAGACGGTTTCAAATCCCGAGGAGATATTGAAGCTTCAGGATCTATCCCGCCATATCTATGTATCAGAAGAGATTGTGGATTATATTCTGGAGATAATATCTAGGCTGAGGACGAATCCAGATGTACTACATGGCCCCAGCCCAAGGGCTAGTATCTCCATTTACAAGGGGGCTAGGAGCCTCGCCCTCTTAGAGGGGAGGGACTTTGTGATACCCGATGATGTGAAGAGGATCGCCCCATTGGCGTTGGTGCATAGGATTAAGCTGAGGGCTGAGGCGGAGTTAGAGGGAATAAAAATAGATTATCTCCTCGATGAGGTTTTAAAAGAGACGCCGGTGCCCAAAGTTGAGAGAAGGGTTAGTTAGAGCCTATCTCTACCTATTACTAGTTTTGGGTGGAGTCTTCTCCAAGCCTCCCTCATCGATAGTCGCCATCATACTCCTACTATCGAACCTCTACATAGAGGTCAAGCCTCCATCTAGGAGGATTCTCCCACCCCTAACGCTCTCAACCATCATACTTCTACCGATGACCTGCACCTTCATGCCCGTCATCGCCTCAGGTCTCATGGTCATCCCCCTCCTATGGCTGCTTGTAAGGGTCCTCGAGGATTCACCAATCCAAACAGTAGATTGGGAGCCTGGGAGAAGGCTGACAAAAATGGGTAAGATATTGATCCGCTCCTCAGTCATCTCCCTATTCCTTGCCTCCCTCCTCCGACAGATTTACATATTCATCGGCAGCCTCATCGCCTCAGCCTTCCTGATATCTACGGCCATATACCTCTTCAACCATATACCCTCCCCAACTCTTGAATCCAATCTACCCCTCCTGAGGGTTCTCTCGGGAGAGAGGAGGGAGGTGACCTGCGAGATCTCATCGAGGGCCAGTGTTGAAGTTAGAGCTGAGCTGATGGCTTTAGAGGGGGGCTTCTACATTAAACCCCGTCGATTCATGATTCTCCCAGGTAGCGCCGTGGAGTTGGAGGTTGGCGTCAAACCCATCCACAGCGGACTGGATAGGTTGAAGGTGAGGGCGGCGGTCTCCGACAGGTTGGGGTTGACCCTCAGAGTCTTTGATCTAGATGTCCTGGAGCTCCATGTCATACCGAGGGCGAGGTATGCGGAGTGGCTGGCTAAGAGGTATCTAGAGGGCTCCATCAGGAGTGGAGGTTTCACCCCCATCACGCTGCCAGGTCTAAGGCCTTCCAGGGGTGGTGTGGAGTTCGAGGGTTGTAGATTCTACCATCCCGGAGACAGCCCGAGGAGGATCGATTGGAAGCACACTTCGAAGCTTCAAAGACTGGTGGTTAAGGAGTATGGTGGAGGGTTTAGGAGGCCGGGTGTTATAGTGGGCAACATGACGGCTAAGGGCCGAGAGGATGCTGATGTGAGGCTCTTCAATCTCATCTCATCAGGCTATACGCTGGCGAGGGAGGGGGCTCCAATAGCTTTGGCCTTATATAAGAGGGGGGAGGTCGTAGACTCCACGCCGCCCCTAACACCCGAGGAGTCTATGAAGAGACTTCTCAAATATGTGGATTCGATCGAGATACCCGAGGGCTTAATGGAGGAAGGGGTTCTCAGCCCGATAGAGCTGGATAGATTGATCAGGAATATAGAGCTGCTCAGGAAGGCTGGGGATGGAGGTAGAGTTTTAAGCCTACTCGATTTTCAGTTAAGGGCCTTCATCGAGACTTCGAAGAGACATCCAGCTGGAATAGCCATAGGCGAGGCCTTGAGGAGGGCTCCTCCTCCCGCTCTCATGGTTCTGATCTCAGATTGGAGTCACGACGCTGAGGCTTTAGCCGTGAAGTTGAGGGAAGCAAGGAGAAGGGGATATGAGGTTTTAACCTCTTATAGTGGCAGATAGCTCTGAAAAATGCTTAAATGAACATCGATTAAAGATAGCTTTGAAAGCGATGATGAGTAAGAGGTATTTAGCAGTCATAATTCTATTTGCAGCAGCGCTATCCATCATATCCCAAGGCCCTCTAATGAAGGGATTTAAGGTCTGCTACGCTGACCCAGAGACCTATCCAGTTCAGGTGACCATCACATATGATGGAGTCACCGAGACCCTTTACTTCGCCGATCACAGCTCAGAGCTTAAGGAAGGTAACTGGATAGCGCTCTCGGGAGGGAGGATCGTTGAGCTTCCAGCTCCCATAACATTGACCTATGAAGGAGTTGAATCTGCAACCTATGTACGTGACAGCCGAACCATCACGATAACCTCCACCTTCACGTCGAAGACGATCACATATCCCCTAGATGAGCATAGGGTCTACTTCGAGGGCGACACCGTTGAGGGAGTCTTCTACGGCTCCTCAGCGATAGCTGGCGATCAGGTGGATATCCGGCTAATCGAGGTCTCACCCCTCCACCTCAGGGACGTGTTGAATAGCGCCTTCAAAGGCGACTTAGAGCCGTTGAAGAGCTTGATTGGAAGCCCTGTTTGGTCGACGACGGCGACGTTGAATGATACTGGGGATGCGGAGTTCAGCTTCACGGCTCCCTCCCCTGGTGATTACGCGCTCATAGTCGTCAGGGAAGTTGAGGGCGTGAACACCTACAACTTATGGTTCTACTCCGCCACGCTGGTGGAGGTGCTGGACTATGACATCGATGTCACCGCGCCCAGCAGCGTGAGGAGGGGGAGACCCATTGACATTGACATCAGCCTGGTTGGAGCGGAGCCCTCGGAGGCTGGTTATAGGTATGGGGCCGCCATCATCTATGGCGATGCCTACAGCGGTGGCATCGAGCTAACCAGCGATGGTACGGTTCCCGGAACCACCCTAACCGGCAATGGCGTGGTGCTCATAGAGGGCATGGCTGATAGGGTCTTCAAGGTCGCCGGAGTGGGGCTGGCGAATATAGATAAGGATATCATAGCTGAGGATCTCATCTCTGCTGTCGGAGACTATCAGGTCTCCGTTGGATACTCTGATGTGACCTCCGAGACGGAGGCGTCGTTGTCCCTCTCAACCGAGGATCTATGGTCAGGGGATTACATCCTCCTAGTCGGCGTATGGGAGCTCGGAACGGGTAGGAGGATAGTGGCCTTCTATCAGGGCTCGATAACCATAACCGTTCCACCTCCACCCCCACCTCCTCCGCCTCCTCCGCCTCCTCCGACGGCTGAGGCTGTCTCTTATACACATCTGACGCTGCCGACGAATTAGACGGTGTAG
>CALEIY010000048.1 GCA_937898665.1 Candidatus Bathyarchaeota archaeon
CCCCAGAGCGCTCACCGATATACTCGGCCAGGGGGTCGATGAGGTCATGCTCGAAGGTGTTGAACCCCCTCTGTCTCACATCGGTGATCTCACCCCTACCGAATCCCTCGTTGCAGAAGCCACCCCAACCGAAGAATCTGAGGCTCACCTCCACAGCCGTCCTAAACTCCCCCTCGAAGTCGACGCCCCTCCCCATCAATATAGCCTCAAAATCGAATTCGGCTCCCTCCCCGATACACTCGATATAGACTGGAGCTTTACCTCTGACGACGCCTCGATAGTTGTCGCTTAGGGTTGCCAGGACAACTCGATCCTTATGCACAGTCTCACGTCTGAATCTAAGATTCGTGATTATCAGCCTCGGCTGATCCTTAAACTCCCCATCGTTATCGGCGCCCCTGAGATTCCAGAAGGGGCAATCCTCAGCCATCTCACACCGAGGGCAATCCCTCTCAGGCCTGAAGTCGGCGCCATCCACAGCATCAGAACGGGGGCAGTAGGTTCTCCAGAGCTGCCTAAGAACAGGCCCCCTAATCCCCCTACCCCAGAGATAGTCATCCCTCGTATAGTGGTAATCCTGGTATATCCTCTTCCCAATATGCCAAGGGGATGTGGTTTTCCCCCTGAAGTGGAGGTGGAGGAAGCTCAAACCCCCTACCTCTCAGCCCTCCCCATCAGCCTATGATAAGCCTCCTGACACTCCTCCAGGAACCTCTGGAGCTCCTCCCCCTCATAGACCCTCCTCAACTCGAAGGGCGTCGTCCCATACTCCTCGATCCTCGTGATCTCAATCTTCACGGAGCCGAAGCCACGAGTCTTAAAGCCGCCAAACCTGATGAATCCACGTTCACTCATATCCTGAACCTCCTTCAAGGCTCCCAGAATCTCACGGCTCAAGTTCTCACCCCTAATATAGCCCTCAAAGACAACACCCTCCCTCACCGGAGCCAACATTAGGAAAGCCCTCCCCCTCTGAGCCCTATAATCATCCCTCAAAGCGATCATCGGAATAGGCTCCCCAGCCAAAACCCCCTCAACATCATCGACGCTCTTCAGAAAGCTGAAGTAGAGGGCGCCCTGCCTCGAAGGAGTCCCAAACCAGGTGCAGGCAAAACAAGGATTCTCAGGCTTACACTGCCACTCCTCCGGCGGCTTCCCCTCCGTATATTTAACCCCCTGATAGCATATCGGGACACCAGCCTCCCTAAGCTGAGCGGAGATGACATGCCTAAACACACCCTTAACGGCGTTCCCCGTAATCACAGCCCTATTACCAAGGATAAGCGGAACAGCATCAGGCAAGTCCTTGGGAATAGTCTTCCCGATGATGCTATCAACGAGCTCCTTAGCCTCCTCCGTAGCAGCCTGCGTCAATATAGGCTCCAGCGTCGTCACCCTATACTCGATGCTCCAGAGACTCCTCAGCTTATGGAATCCCTCCATCCTCTCAAACTCAACCTCTTCCACGCCTACCCCTCCTATCAAATCTTGTATAGGGTGCAAGAGCCTTTAAAGCTCTCCAAATCATGGCTCTCCAATCATCCCCATACTTCTTATAGAACTCATCGATCATCCAACACAACTTCTTAGCAGCATTAAAGGGAATCTTTCTATCCACAGCCTTACCCTCAATAAAGAACTTCAACTCCTCCAAGCCAGCCCTACGAGACTTAGTTATGATCTCATGAAATTGACTCCGAGAAACATCCCTAAGAAAACGACTCACCTCCCTCAGTATCGCCACATCCTCGTCTGAGAGCCTCAAAATCTTCTCCCCAACAACGAATATGAGGCCGCCACCATTTAATGATAACTCCAAAATCCTCCAGAAAGGATACTTCGGCTTAGAAACAATCACAGATAATGAAACCGGAATATGTAGCATAGACTTCAAGGATGCTATCTCCCAATAGATATTGAATACCTCAGTCTCATCAATCAAACCACAGACGAAGAAGGCTCCACCAAAGGACTTAACAATCGCACTACCATCCCACTCCCTAATTTTCCCCTCACAATCCTCAAGGAAACGTTCATAACCCTCAGCTATCGCAAGAGCCAAATCAGGGCTGAGAAAGGGGGCAGGCTCCCTAACAACCTCATGTAGCTCAACCCGTCTATCACCAAACCTCCTCTCAAGCTCCCCCTCACCCCACTCAAGAAACCTCTCACCCAACTCGATCATATCATCGAGAGGTCTAATCACAACCCAAGCCACATAATCATAATCACCATCGAGAATCCTCGCATACTCAGCATAACTCTCAGGAACATAATCGAAATCCTCATGCGATACGCTGAGAGACCACCCCTCCACACTCCTCAAAGAATACTCATGATCCCTCCCAATACTCCACTTGAATACATCAACATCAAATCCAAGACCCCTCCCACTCAGAATCTCCAGAATCTCATTAATCTCAGCCCGCTTCATACACAATAGATACAAGTCATCCCCAACCCTTAATGGAGACCATCTCAACAGGGCCTCAGAGATCAAATCAAAGAAGCCATCTCTAAGCTCCTTCACAACTCGGAGCTCCTTAACCCTATGAAACTCAACCTCAGGCATCGAAATTCTAACCAAATAAAGCTCCTCAAAAGAAGGCGCCCTCTTCTCTAACGTGCTCCTCCTAATCTCCTCCCAGAAAAAGCAATTCCTCCTTATCGCATCCGTAAGCCAGTGATGAGTCTTCAGACTCGTATATGGAAACCTACTATCCGCCGGAAACTCGCTGAGAAGTTCATTAATCTCCTTATAAGCCTCGGAGGGATGGCCTCCCCGCTTCATGTTCTCCCTCAGAATCCCAACGATCCTACTCCAAACCCGCCTTCTTTCCTCCTCACCCCACTCCTTGATATCGCCGTAAACCCTGACGAAGAAGGGGTTAAGCCCCTGCGCATGCCAATAGTCGTAAACCAACCTAAATCTACCGGCAACCGTCGACAACCTATCAGCATAAGCCAGCATCCGTCTCCAGAAGCCCTTAGTAGAATGATGCCCGCTAATCACATCCAATAAACTCCTCCTCTCCGCCTTACCCTCAATATCCAACTGCTCAGTCCAATACCACTCCGCAGCCTCCCCTAACTTTTCCTCAGCGAGCCCCTTATCCGCATGCCTATGCCAATCCAAAACCTTCAAAATATCATGTGGGACAGCATCAACCAAAGAGGACAAATCATCCCCAAACCTATCTCATAAATCAATCCTTATCAAATCTATCTTAGGAGCTCCTTGATTCTTCTGAGCATCTCGTCGTTGGAGGCTGCGATGACTGAGAGCCTGCTGTCTCTCTT
>CALEIY010000049.1 GCA_937898665.1 Candidatus Bathyarchaeota archaeon
TAGTTGCATATCTCCCTCGCCGCCTTCGGCGAGATCCTCAGGTCTCTACCGCTGGCTATCGCTGTCCTATCCGGATCGAGGCCCTTCACCGAATATTTCCAGGAGGGCATAGGTTCACCGTTCGCCTACACAACAGCCTCCGATGATTTAAAAACCTTTTCAGTCCCCTGGAGGGCATTAGAACTCACCCCCTCGTCCGCCCCGCCTCGACGAAGTCCTCGAGGAAGAGTATCTCAGCCTCGGTTTTAATTCTCCTAAGCTCGCTGAGGAGCTCCCTCTCCCTCCTGGCGAAGAGGGCTGGTATTGAGAGCATCTCCGCGAGGGAGATGGTGAAGCAGTCTGGGAGCGATAGGGCCGCCTCGCATTTAAGCTTCGATGCCCTCTCACAGAGGGGTGTTATATCCTCAACCTCTATGAAGCCTGAGAGGGATAGCTTCTCAACCCTTGATGCAGCCTCCTCCCATCCGATTCTCCTGCATAGGATGTATCTCGCCTCCATTAGGGCGAGCTCCGTCGCGTATCCGAGGAGGCTGCCGTCAAGCAGCCTCTCCCTGAGCAGCCTTCCCCCAGGGGTGGAGAGGAGGAGCTCTATGAGGACGTCGGCGTCAAAGGCCATGCTTCCTCTCAACCCTCTCCTCATCCATCCTCCTCTCCCTGTATAGCTCCATTAAGGCCTCCTCCGCGCCCTCTATTGGTTGACAGGCCTCTATGAGGAGTTTAGGCCTCTTCCTCCTCGCCTCCCTTAGCAGATGGGCTATCGCCTCGTCGAAGTCGACTCTACGCCCCAGCCTCATCTGGAGCTCCGACGCATATCTCAGGAGCTCCATCTTCGTGCTCTTCGAAACCCTCACGATGGACATTGTATACCAAGTATTCAATGTATACAATGTATATAAAAACTGATGCGGGTTAATCGACGATGGGTATGAGGCATAGGAATCTCAGCGTTTCATCGCCGTTGTTCCTAAGCTGATGCCTCTCCCCCGGCGGGATGTATATAACGTCTCCAGGCTTTATAGGCTTCTCACCCTCCTCTCCGACGGCTAGGCCCCTGCCTGAGAGGATGTATATCTCATG
>CALEIY010000050.1 GCA_937898665.1 Candidatus Bathyarchaeota archaeon
TTCATCAGAGCTAGGAAGCGCGCCTGGGGCTTCAAGCTATGGATGCTGACGGGCATAATCCTGATGATCATCTTCGCCGTGGTATCTATGGAGAAGGGACCCTACAGCTGGGCAATGCAAGCTATTATAACCCCCCTCAGCTCGGTGAACTATGGTATCCTAGCCTTCTATCTATCATCAACCTGCGCTAGGGCGTTTAGAGCCAGAAACCTGAAGGCATTCGCCCTCCTCATCGCCGGCTTCATAGTCCTCTTCTACCAGGCTCCACTAACGGGGGCGATAATTCCGGGGATAGAACCCGTCGCGAGATACTTCACCGAGACCTTCGCTATGGCCTTCGCCAGGGTCTTCGCCATCAGCGTGACCCTCGGCGCCATCGTATTCGGAATAAGGGTGCTTCTAGGAAAGGAGCCAATGGTTCTAGGATTCGCACGGGAGGAGAGTTGAGATGACCGAGGAGAGAAGTTTAGCGAGAATGCTAGCTGAGATCGATCGGAGAATCATATATCTCCTCCTATTCATCGTGGTGACGCTGCCGATTCTGAGGCCGGTAGCCATGCCGCTGGCGGTCAGCCCAGATACGAAGCAGTATTACAAGGTTCTAAACGCTTTAGGCCCAGATGACATCGTCCTATTCGTCCTGGACACAGAGTTCAGCGGATACATGGAGATACAGTCGGGGGTACTAGCCTCCGCGAGACTGATAATTGAGAAGGGGGCCAAGATGGCGATAGCCTGCAGCCATCCGGAGGCGACGGGTATACCTCAGATGATGTTCAGCTACCTCCGAGATGTAATGAAGAGGTATGACTATAAGTATGGTGAGGACTACGTGGTTCTGGGATACATATTCCCAAACGAGGCCGCGGTGGCCTCATCCGCCCAGGACTTCCACAGTGTAGTGAAGGAGGATTGGCAGGGGAGACCCATCAAGGGAACCTTCCTCGACAGGATACATGATTGGAAGGATTGGTCTCTCATAGCCATCTTCAGCACAGGCGTTCGATCAGACGCCTTCATCAGACACTACGGCCTAAGGGGGACACCGATGGTTATCAATTGTATAGGGGTTATGATACCAACCACAAAACCCTATGTAGATACAGGCATCTTCAAGGCCCTACTCCCAAGCATGAGGGGTGGGGCGGAGTTGGAGAAGCTCATCAATGCGCCAGGCCCAGGGCTGGCCGCGATGGACTGTTTCACCTTCGGCCATTACCTAGTCATCATCTTCATCATCATCGCGAA
>CALEIY010000051.1 GCA_937898665.1 Candidatus Bathyarchaeota archaeon
AGGGGCCCGTGGCCAAGCCTGGATAAGGCGCCGGCCTTCTAAGCCGGAGATCCTGGGTTCAAATCCCAGCGGGCCCGCCAAAAATTTTTAGATTTAACAAATAGAATCTCTATTCAATATGACATTGATACTCTATCCCTATATGTCTATGGGCGGATCACCCCTCGCTAAGAGATATGAGTTTTTAAGGGTTCCCCCATACGCCTATCTTCCCAGACACTTCGATCTCGGACACCCTAAATCAACTCCTCAATTTCATGTTGGAGTTCACTTTCCTTGCCTCTGCAGATTTAATCTATGGCCAAGAAAGGGCTCAGTTGAAGGGTTTAGAGTTCTTCTCCAGACTATATTAAGGGTTAAAGAGGGGAATTATCATGCAATAGTTGGTTACTTTGATGTTATAGATTATGAAGATTATGAACCTGGGAAGGCGGAGGAATGTAGAAATTGCCCTCGTAAACTAAAAAATACTTGTAGGGCCTCCAGATTTCTTAAGGTTCACTTTAAGGAGGTAAATATTTTACAAGAACCATATATTTTAAAGCCGAAAGAAATAAGTGAAATCTTGGGTAAAGAAAAATTGAGAAGATATGGTCCGTATCTTAAAAATTTAGAATTGAAGAGGTTCTATAATTGTTATCAAAATGTTGCGTATCTATGGCAAAGGTGGTTGACATATAATAAATTACTTAAATCTCAATCAATTTTAAATAATCTCATTGAGGAAGTGCTTGATTCGAGAGAAATTATAAGGAAAGATATAGAAAATTGGAGGAAAATAATCAAAGATGTAGTTAACGAAATTAAAAAGGATATCAAAAGATGGAAGGAAAAGAAAAATTGGGAAGATTTTATGAATATTATGAAATTTACGAAAATAGAAGAATTTCTATCGCTATGATCTTTTATGTTACTCCGCAGTGTAAATTAAATCGGTTAATAGAGAATTCCGCTCTTTCCCCCTCTTCAACTCTGGATATCTTTTTAAGGGTTGTTGGTTATCTCCGGTGGGGCTTCAGCCCTGGACTCCATGGGGATGTCTGGATGGGGCAAATGTGAGGGGGGAGAGAGGGCTTAGACGCCCCTACGCATCTGTGTCAGCTCAGGCTCTCCTCGCCCTCTCCGTCGACTCGCTCGGCCTCCTCGCCGGAGGCCTCGTCTCGCTTTTGACTCCCCTCCTCCGTTCAAGGCCTTGGCTCTTAGCCCTCTATCCGCCGATATTGACGGTGAGGGGTGACATAAGCGGCATCTTCTCCGGGAATCTCTCCACGATGCTCCACCTCGGCCTCATATATCCGAGGATTAGGGGGAACACCAGAACCTATTACAGCCTCATCTCCAGCATCTATGTCCTTACGCTTCTCGACACCCTTGGGATGGGTCTCATCGCCTTCATGTTGAACCTCCCCCTCGGAATAGCCTCTATAGGGCATTTGGGCCTCTATCTGCTTTTGCCGACGGTCACCTGCCTTGTAGCGGTTCTCATCTCCATACCCCTGACGACTTTGATAGCCATCTCAGGTTATCGTCGAGGCCTCGATCCGGATATAATCCTCTATCCCTGCCTCTCCTCCATAAACGACATCCTGGTAAGCGGCTCCTACGCAGCGGTGGCGGCCCTCTCGATCACAAAGCTCGGCGTGTGGATGCTGTCGATGCTCTTCCTCTCAGCCCTCATGGCTGCGGCGGCCATCATCTACCTGTTTAGGGGGGATGAGCTCTTCGCCTCCATCATCAGGGAGGGGACGCTGACGGTGTTGTTTTCAACGCTCCTCGCCAGCCTCAACGGCATAGTCCTATCCCGGTTGAGGGAGGGCATCCTGAGGCATCCGGGAATCCTCATCCTCTACCCCTCCCTCCTCTCCACCCTCGGGGATATCGGCTCCATCATAGGGTCGCTGACAACGACCAGCCTCGCCCTCGGCTATGTAAGAAGCCTGAGGGGAATCCTCGATGAGGGTTTGAGGAGGACGCTGAGGGTGGAAGCCGTAGCGGCTCCGCTACATATACTCTTCGCCCTCCTCGCCTACCTCCTCTTAGGCCTCCCCGATGTGGGGGTTCTCAGGTTCCTCATCTCCGTCTCGCTGCTTACGAATCTCCTCAGCTTCCTCTCCATCTCCCTCCTCGCCCTCCTACTGGCTCACATAACGCATAGGAGGGGTCTAAACCCCGATAATGTCGTGATCCCAGCCATCACCTCGGCTTCGGATACGACGGCGACGCTGACCCTGCTACCCGCCCTGGCGATAACGAGGTTCATAGGCCTCTAAAATTCTTTAGTGGGGGCGTTGAATCTCTAAGGGATGAGATATGCTCATAGGTTTGATGGCTGACACCCATGACAACATCCACCTCATCGACAGGGCGGTTGAGAGACTCAACGAGGAGGAGGTGGAGCTCGTCCTCCACGCCGGGGACTACGTCTCCCCCTTCACCGTCCCCCACTTCAAGGGGTTGAAGGCGAGGATGATAGGCGTCTACGGGAACAATGAGGCTGAGAGGGCTTTGCTTCGAAGACGCTTTGAGGAGGCGGGTATGGAGCTTAGGGGATTCTTCGCCGAGATTCGATTCTGCGGCATCCGCATCGCCCTGTTACATGGCCATGAGTCGGAGCTCCTAAACTCCCTGATAAGGTCTGAGGTCTTCGACGTGGTTGTCCACGGACATACGCATAGGGCTGAGGTGAAAAGGGTTGGGGATACCCTCGTCGTCAACCCTGGGGAGGTATGCGGCTATCTCACCGGTAGATGCACCATAGCCCTCCTCGACGCTGAGACCTTGGATTGTCGAGTCGTCGAGTTAGCTCGGCCTAAAGCGCCTTGAGGAGCATCTCCTCCAGCCCTCTCCTCCCGACGGCTCCGATGACCCTGTCGATGAGGCGGCCATCCTTGAAGAGGAGGAAGCTGGGTATGCTCATAACCCTGAATCGTAGGGCGAGCCTCTGATTCTCATCTACGTTGACCTTTGCGAAGTAGGCCTTCCCAGCGTAGTCCCTGGCCAACTCCTCGACGATGGGGCTCATCACCCTGCAGGGTGGACACCAGACGGCCCAGAAGTCTACGAGAACCGGCTTCGAAGCCGTGGAGATGGCCTTATCGAAGTTTGCCTCATTCAGCTCTATGACCTCTCCATCTCTCCAGGGTTCTGAACCCTCCCTCCTCTCCGGTTCTCCCCGCATCATTCTACGCATTATCCTCCTCTTAATCCTCTCCAGCTCCTCGTCTCCGCTCAAGCCCCTAACAGTTGGCGGCTGGAGCCTTTTAATCCTTACCCCTCATCAGCTCTCTGAGGAGTTCGGGGTCGATGTTGCCGCCGCTCACCACGACCGCTATGCGCTCACCCCTAAATCGCTCCGTCTCCGCTAATAGGGCTGCTACGCCTATGGCTCCACCTCCCTCAGCCACCTGCCGCTCATGGAGGAGCATCCATCTTACGGCCTCCCTCACGTAGGGTTCATCGACGATGATGAAGTCGTCGACGTATCTACGGCAGAGGTTGAATGTGATGGAGTCGGCCTCTATGCCTCCGAGGAGGGCCTCGGCGATGGACTCCCCTATCTCCAGCTCAACGATGTGACCCCGCTTTAGGCTCTCATACATCACCGGTGAGGCTGAGGGCTGAACCCCGATGACCTTTGTTCCAGGCGATAGGGACTTGATGGCGGCGGCTATCCCAGATATGAGGCCTCCACCACCCACGGGGACTAGAACCACATCGATATGGGGCTGATCCTCGAGGAGTTCCAGGGCTATGGTTCCATGGCCAGCTATCACATCGACGTCATTATAGGGGGAGATGAAGATTCGATTCTCCTCCGATGCGATCCTCTTCGCCTCGTCCTCAGCCTCCATATACTCCGAGCCATGTATCCGAAGCTCAACCCCGAATCCCCTGATGGCATCGATCTTAACCCTCGGCGTTCCATGGGGAACCACGACTATCGCCTTGAAGCCGAGCGTCCTCGAGAGATAACCCAAGGCGAGGGCGTGATTCCCCGAGGAGGCTGTAACCAGCTCTCTAGGCATCGCCTCGGCCTTGAGTCTCAGCAGCTTGTTCGCCACACCCCTAGGCTTGAAGGAGCCGGTCACCTGCTGATTCTCCAGCTTAAGCCAGACCTCTCCCCCTATGAGGCGGCTAAGCCCCCTGGAGTGTCTCAGGGGCGTTCTCCAGATCCAACTCCCTATGCGTCTCCTGGCCTCGTAGATGAGACGTGGATCGAGGCTTACCATCGCCTTAACCTATTATCTTCAGGGGTGATAACTCCATCGGCAACCATTAAAACCCGTCTAAACCCACTCTAAACGGTGGGAAGTTGAGGCATATCATCCTGGACACCGATCCAGGTGTCGACGATGCCCTCGCCATCCTCCTCGCCCTAAGCTCGGAGGAGCTCCAGGTTGAAGCCCTCACAACGGTTGTTGGAAACGTCAGCCAGGAGAAGGCTAACAGGAACGCCAGGAGAATCCTAGAATTCCTAGGCGTGGAGGACGTCCCCGTCGCCCCTGGGGCTGAGAGGCCTCTCATCGAGGAGCCGAGGCCCGCTGAGGATATACACGGCCCCGAGGGATTGGGGCAGGCCAAGCTCCCAGAGCCGAGGCTGAAGCCCGATGAGCGTTCAGCTGTGGAGCTCATCGTCGAGAAGGCTGAGGAGCTTGGAGGGGAGTTAACCCTCATAGCCGTTGGCCCGCTGACGAACATCGCCCTCGCCTACATGGCTGAGCCGAGGCTTCCCGAGATGGTTGGGGAGCTCATAATCATGGGAGGCGCCTATGGGGTGACATCCCACGGCTTTGGGAATGCCTCCCCCGTGGCGGAGTTCAACATATGGCATGACCCAGAGGCGGCGAGCATAGTCTTCAAAGCCGGCTTCAAACTGAAGGCTGTAGGCCTCGATGTGACAACCGACCCCAGAAACCGGATGAGTCCAAGCCTCTTCAGGGAGATCGAGGCCCTTGAAACCCCTAGAGGGAGGCTGATCTCAGACCTCTGCCGAGACCTGGTTCAACGTTTCAACGGCTTAAGCCTCCATGATCCCCTAGCCGTGGCCGCCGCCATAGACCCCAGCCTAATAGAGTTCAAGGCCTTCCACGTCGACGTGGAGCTTCGAGGAGAGTATACAAGGGGGATGACGGTCACGGATCGCAGACCAGGATCAAGGGCTCCAGTGAACGTTGAGGTGGCTGTGGATGTGGACTCGGAGAGATTTCTAAAGCTCTTCATGGAGAGGGTCGTATATGGTGGGTGACCCCTATGGTTGAGTTGATCTGCTGTGGGGCGATAAACTGGGATATTAACCTCTTCGTTGAGAGGCTTCCCAGACCTGGGGAGGAGGTTAGGGTTAGGGTCATAGAGCGGGTGTCCGGAGGGACGGCGGCCAACGTCTCCGTGGCGGCAGCCAGGATCCTCGGCCCAGGCAGGGTCGCCTTCATAGGGGCGGTTGGCGACGACGACATAGGGGCTAGGCAGCTACGCATACTGGAGGCCGAGGGAGTAGACCACTCAGGAGTCCTCATAGTTGAGGGCGTTGAATCCGGTCAGGCCTACATAACCATCGATGAAAAGGGGGAAAACGAGATACACACCTACTTCGGAGCAAACCTCAAGTTGACGCCGGATAGACTAGGGGATCCACAGAGGAGAAGCCTGATCGAGGAGGCTAAAGTCGCCGTAGTGATGGATCCGCCGCTTGAAACCGCCGAGCGACTGGCTGAGATGTCTAAGGAGGCTGGAGCCACGGTCATCTGGGATCCAGGCGTCTACGTTGAGAGAGGCCTAGAGGCCCTGATGGGTGTGATGGAGCATGTAGACTACTTCGTCCTAAACCGAGTTGAATTCGAGACGCTCCTCGGAACCAGCGATCCAGGGGAGGTGGCGGAGAGGGTGGCGGAGCTGAGAGATGGCCTAAAGGCCATCATAAAGATGGGAGCCTCCGGAGCCGCCCTCTGCTCAGCTGAGGGCGTAATCCATGTGCCAGCCGTCCCCCTGGAGAGGCTTGGATTGAGGGTTGTCAACACCGTAGGCTGTGGAGACGCCTTCCTCGGAGCCTTCGCAGCCTCCCTCGTTGAGGGTCTAAGCGAGGAGGAGGCCCTCCGCCGTGGATGCGCCGCCGGAGCCTATAAGGCTACGAGACGTGAGACTAGGGGAAGCCCTAGAAGGGGGGAGCTGCTGGAGCTTCTGGAGAGGTGGAGGACTCTAGGGGAGTAGCCATCACGTTCTCAGGAGGCCTAGTAGGATCCAGCCCTCCCCCGTCACCTTCACTGGAATCCCCTTATTCGCCTTGTCGCCGGCCTCTATTAGGCCGGTTTCCCGTAGTCGACGCATATTCCACCTCACCGTCGATTTAGGTATGCCCAGCTCCCTCGACGCCCTCTCTATCAGCGCCGTATAGACCTCTCCACATCCCCTCTCAGCGATCCATCGAAGTAGGAGTCTCTGCTTCTCCGTCAGCCTCGTCGAGGCAGCCAGCTTCAAGGCGCTCCTCAACGTCGAAAGCTCCCTGATATAGCTGTCCAGACCCCTCTCCAATAGGTCTAGGCTCTTCAGAAGCCTCTCCACAAAACCCCTCTCTCCAACCCTCCCCCTCAGCCTCAGGAGGGCCCTCCTCAGCCTCTCCGCCTCCGAGTAGAGTAGGTCTATATCCAGATGCTCCCTATCTGGATGGGAGGAAGTAGCCACCTCCCACCTCCGATCACCCAGAGATTTCCCGCCCCAACCCTTAAAAAGCTTCACGGATCAGCCTCGCGATCCCAACGGCCACATCCATGGTTCCGGCGGCGCCCCCCAGGTCTGGGGTTAGAGGCCCCCTCCTCAGATACTTTGAAACCGCTCTCTCCAAGGCGTCGGCGGCCTCCCTCTCCCCAAGCCATCTGAGCATCATGGAGGCTGAGAGTATCATCGCCATGGGATTCGCTATGCCCCTACCGGCGATGTCGGGGGCTGAGCCGTGGACTGGTTCGAAGACCGCGTATCTATCGCCGATGTTCCCCGATGGGGCCATGCCTAGACCCCCTATGAGGGCCGCCGCCTCATCCGAGAGGATGTCACCGAAGAGGTTTGGAGTCAAGAGGATGTCGAAATCCTCGGGTTTTGAGGCCAATTTTAGGGCGCAGGCGTCGACGAGCATCTCCTCATACTCGATGCCTGGATAATCCCCAGCAACCCTCCTACAGGCTTCGAGGAAGAGGCCGCAGGTGGCCCTGAGGACGTTAGCCTTATGAACCGCTGTCACCTTCCGCCTTCCCATCTCCTCAGCCAATTTGAAGGCGTAGTGGGCGATGCGCTCGGAGGCCCTACGGGTGATGACCCTCATCGACACGCCCCAATCTGGCCCTCGACCCTCGACGCCGACGTAGAGGCCCTCGGTGTTCTCCCTCACGATGATGAGGTCGACCCCCTCCCTGGCTCTTGGAACCCCTGGATAGGCCTTGGCAGGCCTCACGTTGGCGTAGAGGTCTAGCCGCCGCCTTATGGGTATTATGACCTCCCCCGCCGTCTCGCCGGCTGCGGCGAAGAGGGCTGCGTCAGCCGACTTGATGCCCCTCAGGGTCTCCTCTGGGAGTGCGACACCCCTCTCAGCCTTCACCCCATCTCCGGCTTCAAGCTCCATGAATTCGAGGGATAGGCCCCCATAGGCTTCCTCCAGGGCCCTCAATACGTGGAGGCAGGCCTCCATAACCTCCGGCCCTATCCCGTCGCCTGGGATGACTGCGATCCTATACCTAGCCATGGTGAGACAACCCCTCCATCAACATTATTAATCTATCCTCGAAGCTCCGTGAGGAATCTCACCCCATGCTCCTCAAGCCTCTCCATATACTTCTCAAACTCCCTCTCGGGCTTTAGGAATAGGGATTTGACTCCCATCGCCTCACCCGCCGCTATAACTAGGCAGTCCATCAGGGAGATGTGCATCTCCTTCCTCAGCTCCCCCGCCCGTAGGCATATCTCCGGCGTGAGGTCGACGACCCTGATGTGAGGGTGATTCATCAACCACTGTATAAGTCTCATGGCATCCTCATTCGGTGAATCCGATCCAGCCTCCCTGTAAATCCTGGAGGAGACGTATAGGATCTCGCCTAGGGTCGCTGTCGTCAAATATCCCTCCACCTCACCCCTCCCCAGCTTCTCGTAGAACTCCTCGATCATCTCCCCATAGGGGGAGTCCACATCGAGATACTCAGCGACCACGCTGGTATCGAGTATGTATGCCCTATCCCTCAAGTTGGAGCTCCTCCAGCTTCGCCTCCCTAACGATCCTTGAAACCCTCCCCCCCAGGCTCACCCTCCTGGGTGTGAGGGGTCTCAATGTGATCTCCCCTCCCTCCAGCTCAAGTAGGATGAGGCTTCCCTCCCTTAGGCCCAGCGTCTCTCTCACGGCCTTTGGGAGGACGATGACCCCCTTCCTCCCCACCTTCACAACCGCCTCAAATCCCTTTCCAACCATAATGATCACTCTAACATTATCATTTATTCAGATAAATATAAAGAGTTAGATTGGAATTCATAATCTAACTTCGTCCCCTTGTATATGGGACGAGTCCTCCGGCCCTGAGGATGTTGAGGAGGAACTCGGGTAGGGGCTTGAATTTTATCCTCAGCCCCCTCTCGGGGTTGTATGCAACGCCCTCTTCCAGGTCGATCTCCAGGGTCTCCCCCTCCTCGACGATGTCCGTTATGCCTGGGCATTCCAGGGCTGGGAGGCCGACGTTTATGGCGTTCCTAAAGAAGATTCTGGCTATCGACTCGGCTATGATGGCTGAGACTCCGGCGTGTTTCAGGGCGAGGGCGGCATGCTCCCTGCTGGAGCCTGAGCCGAAGCCTCTCCCCGCGACGATGATGTCCCCACTCTCCACTTTCATGGGGAAGTCTTGGTCTAGGCCCTCCATCACATGCCTCGCCATCTCCTCTGGGTCTGTTAGGTCGAGGTATCTCCCTGGTAGAATTAGATCGGTGTTGACGCCGTCGCCAAACTTCCAGACCCTCCCCCTAATCTTCATGTTAGATCCACCTCGGGTCTGTTATCTCGCCTTTTAAAGCTGAGGCTGCCGCGGTTTCGGGTGAGCAGAGGTAGACCTCAGCCTCAGGGCTTCCCTGCCTACCCCTGAAGTTTCTATTCGTTGTTGAGAGGGAGACCTCCCCTGGGGCGAGTAGGCCTATATGGCCCCCGAAGCAGGGGCCGCAGCCTGGGCTTAGGATGGTTGCCCCAGCCTCCACGAGGATGTCTATAATCCCCCTTCTAAGGGCCTCCATGTACACCTTCCTTGAGGCTGGGACTACCAATAATCTGACATTCCTATGGATGTGTCTACCCCTAAGTATCTCCGCGGCTGCCTCCAGGTCTTCCAATCGGCCGTTGGTGCAGGAGCCTATGACAACCTGGTCGACGGCCTCTCCCTCCACCTCGCCGACTGGTTTCACGTTATCCACTGAGTGGGGGCAGGCGACTTGAGGCTCAAGTTTCGAGGCGTCCACCTCGATGGTCTTCAGATACTCCGCATCTGGGTCGCCCCTCACCGGCTCTATGGGGTTTGACATCCCACCTTTTAGGTAGGTGATCGTCTTCTCATCTGCCTCTATGATGCCGGTCTTCGCCCCCATCTCTATCGCCATGTTGCAGAGGGTCATTCGGCTGCTTATGCTCAGGGCCTTTATGGTTTCGCCTTTGAACTCTAAGGCCTTATAGTTGGCTCCATCGCTCCCTATGAGGCCGACTATGTGGAGTATCAGATCCTTGGCTGAAACCCTCTCTTGGAGCTCCCCCTCCACCTTCACCTCGATGGTCTCCGGAACCCTCAGCCATATCCTCCCCGTTGCGAGGATGGCCCCCATATCCGTTGAGCCTACCCCCGTTGCGAAGGCTCCGAAGGCTCCATGGGTGCAGGTATGCGAGTCCGCCCCGATGATGAGCATCCCAGGCTTGGCATACCCCTCCTCGGCGAAGACTTGATGGCATACCCCCTCCCCAACGTCATAGAGGTGGAAGCCCTGAGCCGCCGCGAGTCTTCGGAGCTCCCTGTGGATGGAGGCGGCCCTGAGGGTGGAGGCTGGAGCTGAGTGATCTAGGACGACTATCACCCTATCCGGATCCCAGACCCGTTCATAGCCCATCTCCCTCATGGCCCTGAAGGCCAATAGGGCTGTTAGATCCGGCATGAGAGCTGCGTCGACCTCGGCCTCCACATAGTCTCCAGCCTCGACTTCGACGCCTGAGGCCCTACTGAGGATCTTCTCCGCCGCCGTCTTCCCCATGCCTCTCAACCTCATCTAACAGTCGGTTCATCCCCTTCAATATCGCCTCGACGCTCGCCATCACGATGTCCCCGCTGACTCCTCCAGCCGTTATAACTCTATCGCCCCTCCTCAAGGTTACCGTGACATCCGCTATGGCATCTGTGCCTCCGGTGATGGCTCTGACGTAGAATCTCTCCAGCTTTATGTCTGCGAACCCCTCCACGGCGCTTCTAATGGCGTTGACAGCTGCATCTATCGGGCCATTCCCCATGGACGAGGTGACCACCTCGTCTCCGTCGACGAGCAGTGTCGCCGAGGCCGTCGGCGTTATGGTGTTCCCCGTGACGACGACCAATTGCTTCACCTTCACCCTATCCTCAACCCTCCGATCCATCACGTTGGCGGCTATGGCGTATAGGTCGGCCTCCGTCACCCGTTTACCCATGTCGCCGAGCCTCTTCACCTCCTCGACGATGATGTTTAACTGCTCCTCGCTGGGCCTCAACCCCATCTCCTCCAAAGTGGCCCTAACGGCGTGTCTACCAGTATGCTTCCCGACGATGATGCGCCTATGCTTACCGACGAACTCTGGGGTGAGAGCCTCATAGGTTTTGGGATGCCCCAATATGCCGTGGACATGGATGCCCGACTCATGGGTGAAGGCGTTCTCCCCCACTATGGGGGTGTTAGGTGGAAGCTGTATCCCGCTTAAACGCTCCACAAGCTCTGAGGTCTCGGCGATCCTCTTGGGATCTATGCGCAGCTCGACACCGTAATGGGCGATGAGGTTGACGACAACCTCCTCCAGCGATGCATTTCCAGCCCTTTCGCCCAGGCCGTTGACGCAGACGTGAACCTGCTCCGCTCCAGCCTCTATGGCTGCGAGGCTGTTGGCCGTTGCGAGGCCGAAGTCGTCGTGGCAGTGGACGCTTATGGGGACGTCGACGGCCTCCTTGATCTCCCTAACAAGCCTGTAGAATCTCCTAGGTGTCATCACCCCAACGGTGTCTGGTATGTCAACCTTATCGGCTCCCGCCTCCACAGCCGTCTTACAGATCTCCTTTAGGAAGCCCAGCTCGGTTCTGGTGGCGTCCTCGGGGGAGAACTCGACGGTGACGCCATGCTCCTTGGCGTACTCGACACCCTCGATGAGGCATCCCCTCACCTCCTCCCTAGTCATCATCAGCTTATGTCTCAGATGGAGATCTGATGTGGCGATGAAGATGTGGAGGTAGTCGATGTCGCAGCCAAGGGCCTTATCGATGTCTCCCCTCACCGGTCTAGCTAGGGCGCATATCCTCGCCTCCAGCCCCTCCCGAGCTATGCGCCTCACCGCCTCCTCCTCTCCCCTGGAGGTGATGGGGAAGCCGGCCTCTATGATGTCGACGCCAAGCCTATCCAATTGTCTAGCTATCAGAAGTTTCTCCTCAACCGTGAAGCTTACACCTGGAGTCTGTTCTCCATCCCTCAAGGTGGTGTCGAAGATATATACTCGTCTAGGTAGGTATGAACTGTTCTCCACACCCTCCAAATCTAGCTTTATCATACCTTAAGGCACCTGCAGTAGTAATTGACCCTCTCCCCATGCCTAATAACGATTTTGAGCAATGAAAGCTGCACATCGGCTAAATCCTCGAATTCAGGGTTAGAGCTATAACCCTTCATGAATTCTCTTTTTCATCATGATGAAGGAGGAGGAAAGGATTATATATTGCTTGGAGTTTTATATGAGAGGTGTAGTATATGGGTGAAGTGAAATTCCAATTGAAGCCTGTTGAGAAGAAGCCTACGAAGAAGTACAGGAAGAGAAGCAAGTATGACCCGATTATAGATGAGTTCCTGGGGATTGACGCCAAGATCGTCGAGGTCAGCGTTGAGGGTGTAGAGCCAAACTACCTCAGAACACAGCTAAACAAGAGGATCGAGGCCAGAGACCTCAAAGACAAGGTGAAGGTCTCAGTCATCAACAACGTCGTCTACATGGAGAAGCTAACATAAACAGCTATTGAGAAGACATACTTCCCCCTCCTTTATCAACACCTCAACGAGTTTAAGATACCCTTATATCACCCCTCTCCCCCATCCAAATTTTGGAGCCCGGTCGTCTAGCGGCCAAGGATGGGAGGCTCTGGACCTCCTGACGGGAGTTCGAATCTCCCCCGGGCTACCAGAATCCGCCTTTACTCCTCTAAGGCTGTTCATGAGTTAGTTATTGGGCTTTTATCGGCTTAGGGGGCCGATGGGGATGCCGTCTCCCCGCACATCGGCTGAGAGTATATTGAGTCGCTGCCTCCGTATTCCACAGTGGGCCACTCCAGTTCTCCCAGGATATTCTCCTAGCGATATCTTATGGCCGATCCTCGTCAGCTCCTCTAATCCTTTATATCCCTCCTCGACGAGTATGTCTGCTCCACCCATCCATAGGAATCTTGGGAGCTCCACAGCTCTCTGTAAATCTAAGCCATAATCGATGAGGTTGGTGAGAAGTAAGGCATGTTGTTGAGGTCTATAGTCTCCTCCACTCGTCCCCAGAGCTAGGATCTCCCCCTCCTCAGAGGCTGCGATCACAGCCGATAAGGTGTGAAGCGGCCTCTTCCTAGGCTCAAGCCTGTTAGGTCCGGAGAATGTGAAGTAGGAGGCTCTGGAATTTAGTAGTATACCCGTTTCGGGGTCTATCAACCCTGATCCGAAGTGGTGGAAGATGCTTTGGATCGCTGAGACGACGTTACCCCATCTATCTATAACGATGAAGTTTGTGGTGTCGCCTGGGCTGAGGGAGGCGTCGATGATTATCCCTTCCTCTCTAATTGTTTCAGCTAGCTTTCTCCCCTTCTCCTTTGAGAGAAGTTCCTCTAGGGGTATGTCCACGAATCGGGGGTCGCCTAGATGGCGATTCTTCTCCATGTAAGCTCTCTTCGCAGCCTCCACGAAGATATGGATCCTCCTAGCCCCCAGGGGATCCAGCTTCTGGAGATCAAAGTTCTCAAGGATGTTCAACAGGATCAGGGTTGTAGCTCCCTGACTGTTAGGCGGCACCTCGTAGATGTCGAAGCCTCTATAATTTGTCTTCAGAGGTGAGACCCATTCGCCCTCGTATTCGCTGAAATCGTCGATGTCGAAGACCCCACCCATCGAGTTTAGGAATCTACATAGGCTCTCAGCTATCCACCCCTCATAGAACTCCCTGGGATTGGATGCGATGCTTCTTAGGGTCTTGGCCAGCGCCCTCTGATAGATTATGTCACCTGGCCTGAGAGGCTCTCCATGATCTCTGAAGAAGATGGAGGCTTCAGTTTGACCGATGAGCTTCTCCCTCCCCCTCTCTATAGCCCTGGAGAGTCCATGGGTCACTGGGAATCCCTCCTCGGCGAGGCTGACAGCCTTCTCCGCCAACTCCCTGAAGCTCATCGTTCCGAATCTCTCATGGATCATCTGTAGACCACTGACTAGGCCGGGGACGACGACGGCGTGGGGTGAGTTCACAGGTATATGCTTCAGCCCCCTCTCCTCTAGGAGCTGGAGGTTAAGCCCCTTAGGCGTCCATCCACTTGAGTTTAGGCAGTGGATCTCGCCGCTGGAGGCCTCGAAGATCAATGCGAAGAAGTCTCCCCCTATGGATCCGAGATGGGGCTGTGTGACCGCCAGCGTTAGGCTGACGGAGACGGCGGCGTCGACGGCGTTGCCGCCTTTATCTAGGACTTGGCAGCCGACGATGGAGGCTAGGGGATGCTCGGAGGAAACTCCTCCGGAGAAGCCCATGAAGGGAGTTTTCAAAACCATCGATTACCCTCAACCTAGTTCCTCGGATCAACTGATATTCCTTCCCCTGATACATGACTCCCGATGTGGAGAGGCTAACATGAAAAGTTTAAATTCCCCCTATGAACCCATCATATCGATTAAGGGGGTCTCTGAAGAGGTTATGTGTGTTGGCCGCCGCTAAGCCTTGCACCCCCAGGTGTAGGTATTTTAGATGTGGTAGGAGGGCTCTGAGATTCGGGAGGGGACGCCCCTGGTGTACGTGGATTAATGAGCCCTGTGATCCCGCTAACTGTAACTATGCGATGTGTGCTAGGCATCAGCTTGTGGAGGGTGGTCTCTGCGGATTGACGATTAAGCGTAGAACTAAGGAGGACGTCGGCCCAGAGGAGTTCCCGATGGAGGAGGTTAGGGTGAGGTCTAAGGTTATGAGGAAGCTTGGTGAGAAGAGGATCCTATGAGGTTTCAGGGGTGAGGGGCCGTCTCAGAGAGAGGCTTAAGGGCGTCATACCTCCGGAGTCTCTCAGCCTAGTTCCCAGATCCTATGATATAATAGGCTCCCGGGGGAAGGCCGTCGCCATCATAGAGATACCGGAGGAGTTGAGACCCTATGAGGCTGAGATAGCTGAGGCCATCATGGAGCTCCATAGAAGCGTTAAGAGCGTCTTGGCGAAGGAGTCGGGGAGGGCTGGCGATTATAGGTTGAGGAGGCTGAGGCTGATAGCCGGAGATCCAGATACGGAGGTCATTCATAAGGAGGCTGGATGCCTCTTTAAGCTGGATCCCATGAAGGTCTACTTCTCGCCGAGGGAGGCCACTGAGCGGGGGCGCATAGCGTCGAAGGTGGCGGAGGGGGAGCGGATCCTCGTCATGTTCAGCGGCGTAGGCCCCTATCCAATTAGGATAGCGAAGTTGAGGGGCGACGTCGACATAACGGCTGTGGAGCTTAACCCAGACGCCCACAACTACTGCGTCGAGAATATACATCTCAACAGGGTTGAGGATAAGGTTCACCCCATCCTGGGCGATGTGAGGGATGTCTGTCCAAGGCTTGAGGGAGGCTTCGATAGGATCGTGATGCCCCTCCCCCTCGGAGCCTATAGATTTCTGGATTTAGCGATCCCCCTGCTGGGCGAGGGGGGGATACTCCACTTCTATCATTGGGCTAGGGAACCAAGCCTCTTCGAGGAGGCTGAGCGCCTAGTCTCCGAGGCTGCTGACAGATTTGATAGGGAAGCTGAGATCATAGATCGAATTAAGGTTTCACAGTATAGTCCTCGGGTTTGGAAGGTTAGGGTGGACGCCCGAATACTCTAGGCGTCTCTCTCCCTCTCTCCCTCCTCTTCCTCCCCTCTCTCGATCTCCAACGGCTTCTCCAGGGGGATCGGCGGAGGAGTTGTCGCCATGGTGTATCCGATCCATAGGAGGATTATCAGGATCGCGTAGACCGCTATGATGACGGGCGCCCTGTAGGCCCATTCACTGATCTCCGGTGTGATCAATCCCTGTAGGATTCCAAGATAGGGGGCGAAGGCCCATAGGAAGTATCCCGCCATGACTATGAGGGAGGCTGCGATGATCAGTCCTCCGATAACCCTATCATCCATCGATTCTCACCCCTCACACCTACATCCAAGGTGGATATAAGGTTTAGAGCCAGAGTTTCTCCAGCTCCTCCCTGATGCGGCGCTTCCTCTCCTCCAGCTCCGATGCGGTGATCTCTCCGACCTTATACCTCGCCTCCAGCAGCGATAGCTCCATCCTCAGCTCCTCCTCCCTCCGCCTTCTATCTCCCACAACACCCTCTAATAGCCTCAACGTCTCCCTCAGATCCTCCCTAACCCTCTCAGCCATCTCCCTATTCAGCCTTCCCCCTCTAACTAGGCGATCTAGGGCGGCGATGCTCCTCCTAGCTATCTCCTCTAGATTCGAAAGCTCCCTCGGCTTCACGCCGCTCATAATGTTCCTCAGCCTCGAGAGCTCGGCTTCGAGTCTTGAGGTCTCCTCCTCC
This sequence comes from Candidatus Bathyarchaeota archaeon, assembly GCA_937898665.1. Lineage (GTDB taxonomy): Archaea > Thermoproteota > Bathyarchaeia > TCS64 > B23 > B23. The sequence continues at coordinate 16,001 of CALEIY010000051.1, forward strand.
AGCTCCTCTATCTCCCTCCTCAGCCGAGGCGTCTTCTCCTCCACCTCCATCATGGGTATCTGCCCCACAGCCGCCCTGACGTTTAGCTCCTCCAGCTGTCTCCTAGCCTCCTCCAATCTCCTACGTCGCTCTTCCAACTCCTCCCTCAGCCTGGATGAGAGTCTCTCCCTCTCGCCTTGGAGCTCCCTGATCTTCGTTGAATACTCATCGTAGAGCCTCTTGAAGACCTCCTCCGAGACCCCGCCGTCGCAGAGGATTCCGCAGAGCCTCAGCCTCCAGATATAGTGATCCCTAAGCCTCTCCATCAGCTCCTCCACGTCGCCTCTAACCGCGACGGTTTTAGCCTCCTCCACGCCTTCGATGACCATCCTCCTCTCAGCTTGTTCTCTTATCTCCTCCTTCTCCTCTCTTCCCTCCTCGGCCTCTAGCCCTATGAGGGGTGCGCCGCAGTAGATGCAGTATAGCGTCTTTGGGACTTCCCTTCCACAGTTCCTACAGATGGTTGTCTCCTCCATCTCCACCTCTAACCTCCGAATAGTGGGAGATAACTTCAAGTATAATGGTTTCAGCCTCTAAACCCCTTTAGAGGTGGCTGGGACGCCTCTTGATATTACACCTAATACAGCTTCATAATTCCAGTGTCAGGAAGCTGTATAGGAGAAGGATCCTGATAGCAGCGTTTTTCCTCTATATCTTAAACTCTGAGACTCATCGTATTAGGCCAAGATATATTTAGGGGGAGGGGGTAGGATGATGTGAGTGTCCTTTGGAGGATGAAAGATATCTGAAGATCGTCGCAGGCCTCGCCTATGAATGTTCCATCGTAAATCGCGTGGAGGTTGAAACCCTCTCAAGGCTCTACAAGGAGCCGACCCTCGAGGGAATCGAGGAGCTCCATGGGAGACTCATCGACTCTCCGGATCATAGGGAGCGGGAGGTCGCCATCTGGCTGGAGCCGGCCCTGGAGCTTGGGCCGATAGGGACGCCGCCTGAGCAGCTGGCGAGGGAGATGCGGGAGATGGAGTTCATACTCCTCATCCTCACCCGTAAAGCTGGCGAGGTTTGGAGGACGGTGAATAGATGGATGGATTACATCGCCAACGCCGCCATAAGCCTACTACAGGGCTATTGGATCGACGCCAAGATATACCTGAGCCGAGCCGTTGAGGCCTCTAGAAGCGTGGAGGTTGAGGAGTTGAAGAGGCAGCCCCATCTAAGCTATGAGATCGACATCCTCCAGAGGGCGACCCTCAGCTACTTCAAGGAGCTGAGGCGATACCCTGTGAGGCTGAGCATACCAAGTGGAAGCATGGAGCCTCTCCTACTCGTCCAAGCAGTCCTATTGGAGATGATGGAGGACAGCTATCTCAGGGGCATCGGGGGCAAACCCCTACGGGAGTCCATCTATCGGCTGAGCAGCGCTATAAGGCATCTCATGGTTGAGGGAGGAGGCTTAAGGGCTGAGGGGGAGATCAGAAGAGTCGTTGAGGATCTCCCCCTAATAGAGCGTGAGGGGGTTAGACGGGAGCGAATTGAGGATCACAGGGTGAGGCTATTAGAGGCGATGAGTATCCTCTCCTGATATTCCTATAGGAATAAAATAGTCAAAATTAACATAATAAAGGGTGAAAAGTCGGAAAATATTTTTAATCAACCCCCAGTGATATTCCAATCATCATAGAGGGATCGAGATGAGGAATCTCATGATAACCGAGTTGAAGCAGGTGGCTCTAGAGGAGCAGCCCCTTGAGATCTGTGAGCGTAAGGGGCTGGGGCATCCGGATTCGATCTGTGATGCCATCATGAACGAGGTCTCAATAGAGTTGTCTAAGGAGTATCTCAAACGCTTCGGGATGATCCTCCATCACAACCTCGATAAGGGATTGTTGGCCGCTGGGGAGACACGGGTGAAATTCGGTGGGGGAGAGGTGATAACGCCGATGCTCATCGTCTATGGGGATAGGGCCACCTTCGACGTCGGCGATGAGCGGGTTCCCGTCAATGAGATCGCCATAAGGAGCACGAAGGAGTGGCTTCGACGTAACCTCCGCTTCGTCGACCCTGACATTCACGTCAACTATCAGAGCGAGATCAAGCCTGGAGCCGTATCGCTTCAGGACATCTTCGAGAGGAGGGGGAAGTTCCTCGGAGCAAATGACACCTCGGCGGCCGTCGGCTATGCGCCCATGACGAGGACTGAGAGGCTCATCCTCGACCTGGAGCGATACCTCAACTCCCCCGAGTTTAAGAGGGATTACCCAGAGTCTGGGGAGGATGTTAAGATCATGGGTCTCAGACATGGTAGGAGACTCCACCTCACCATAGCCATGGCCTTCGTCGACAGGTTCATCGAGAGCGAGGAGGATTACTTTAGGAAGAAGGGGGAGGTGGCTGAGGCCATAAGGGAGTTCCTCGCCGATAGGGAGGGCTTCGAAGAGATAGACTTCTCCCTAAACGTCCTCGACACTCGGGGTAGAGGCGTTAAGGGTTGTTACCTCACGGTTCTGGGGACCTCAGCCGAGGGCGGCGACTCGGGTCAGGTGGGAAGGGGGAACAACGTCATCGGCGTCATACCCCTAAACAGGCCCATCAGCTCCGAGGCTGCCGCGGGGAAGAATCCCGTCAGCCACGTCGGAAAGATCTATAACACCCTCACCTTCAGGATCGCCAACAGGATCATGGATGAGGTCAACGGCCTGAAGGAGGTCTACGTCTGGCTCCTCAGCGATATAGGTAGACCCATAAACGAGCCGAAGGCCGCATCGGTTCAGGTGATCCCAGAGGAGGGGACAAAGCTAAGCGAGGTCGAATCCGAGATCAGAGACGTCGTCGAGGGAGAGTTCCAACACCTAGACCAATTCTGCATGGATCTAGCCATGGGCCGAATCCCAATATGCTGAGGAAGGAGGTGGTGTGAGCTCCACATCGAGACCTATGATGTGGGGAGTCTCCCTCCAAGGTTCTCAACTGAGACTCTGGAAAGGGGTGCTGAGACCTATGTCTCCCTTCAGCACCTATTAGGGGGGAGTCCAGAGGCTGAGACCTTTGAGAAGGTGCTTCTACAGGCCCTCGTAGATAAGCTGAGGGCTGGTGTAGACATACCGAACTATCCTCAGTTCAGGGATATGAATCAGATGTTCCTCAAGCTCCTAAGAGGCGTCATCAGGAGAGGAGACGCATACATCTCCTATGGAGTCACGGCTAGGCCTAAGGCGTCGATACCCGAGGTCGAGGTGATCAAGAGAAATCTATCCCTCATCCTGGATGAGGCCGAGATCGACTATCTGAGGATGAAGCTCTGCGTAACCGGCCCCTACACCCTCTCACTCCAGTTTAGTTATAGGGATGGGAGTTTGATGGAGGAGCTTGCCGCCGCCCTCTCCAGAATCTTAGAGGCCTCCATCTTTAAGGTTAGGCGGGGTGAAACCGCCCTATTGGCAGTGGATGAGCCTACCTTCGGCCTTGTGGATGACCCCCTGCTGGATAGGGGGTCCGAGGCGCGGGAGAGTCTATTGAAATCCTGGGAGAAGATATTCTCCACGGCCTCCTCCAAGGGTCTGGAGACCATCATACATCTCCATGACACCTCCGATCTCCTATACCTGGAGGTGGAGCATCTAGACATCGTTGAATCCCACGTCGACGACCCCCTCTACAGCGACGACAGGATCATAGGGAGCGTGCTTAAAGCCGGTAAGAGGGTGAAGGCCAGCATCTCTCGAAGCGACTTCGACGCCCTAATAGCCCAACGCCTAAACATTCCCGCCGGATCGGAGGAGGCTCCCAGCAGGGTTGGGGAGGTCTGGTCCGAGATCAGGAGGGGCCGATTGAGGGCTGTGGATTTCCTCGAAGACGTGGAGCTTATGGAGAGGCGGCTTAGGCTTATCGTCGAGAGATTTGGAGCCGAGAACGTCCCCTATGCAGGACCTGAATGCGGTTTAAAGGGCTTCCCCGATTATGATTCAGCCCTCGAGGTTCTCAGGAGGGTTTCGGAGGCGGCCTCCAAATCGAGCCTCCGCCTCTGATGTTTCATCGGGTTTTGGGGAATAAAGATAAATGGATTGAGGGGAAGGATGAGGAGATTTAAAGTGTTGAGCGATGAAGACGGACATCCTCATCATCGGCGGTGGGCCGGCTGGAGTGGTTACGGCTCTAACGGCGAGGGGGAGCTATCCAGATAAGGATGTAACCCTGGTGCGACGTGAGGAGATGGCTGTCATACCCTGCGCTATTCCCTACATCTTCGGAACCCTCGGCGACGTGGAGAAGAATAGGCTTCCAGATCGCCCATTGAAGGATAGCGGGGTGGAGCTCCTCATCGATGAGGTCTTAGACGTGGACTTGGAGAGAAGGGTTGCGAGGACTAAGGACGGCCTTGAAATAGGGTTTGAAAAGCTGGTTCTTGCGACAGGTTCCAAGCCGTCGATCCCGCCGATTGAGGGGGGAAACCTCGAGGGCGTCTTCCCCATCTATAAGGATGCGAGGCATCTGAAGTCGATGCTGGAGTGGATGAAGAAGAGCGATGAGATCGTCATCGTAGGCGGAGGCTTCATAGGCGTTGAGCTGGCCGATGAGCTCCTGAAGGTCGGTAAGACTGTGAGCATCGTCGAGATTCTCCCCCACATCCTAAGCCTCTCCTTCGACGATGAGTTCTGCCAGATGGCGGAGGAGGAGCTGAAGCGTAGGGGCGTCAACCTCTACACCGGCGTGGCCGTCAAGAGGATACTGGGCGAGAAACGGGTTGAGGCCGTCGAGCTGGAGGGGGGTGAAACCCTAAAGGCCGATATGGTTGTGGTGGCCACAGGTGCAAGGCCTAACACCGAGCTCGCCGAGCGGATGGGTCTCGATGTCAGCCGATATGGGGTGGTGGTCGACGAGTATATGCGAACCTCCCATCCAGATGTCTTCGCCGTCGGGGACTGCGCTGAGAAGAGGGATTTCTTCACCCAGAAGCCGAGCAGGGTGATGCTGGCGAGCGTGGCGACGGCTGAGGCGAGGATAGCTGGAGCCAACCTATACAGATTGACGGCCTTCAGGAGGTTTAGGGGAACCCTCGGCATCTTCTCAACGAAGATAGGGGATTTAGCCCTCGGAGTCGCAGGCCTAATAGAGCGGAGAGCAGAGGGGGAGGGCTTCGACTACGTCGTCGGCAGGAGCAAGGTCTTCGACAAGCATCCAGCATCGCTCCCAGGATCACATGAGGTGCATGTGAAGCTCATATTCACCAGGCGTGGAGGCTTCTTCCTCGGAGGCCAGATCGCAGGAGGCGAATCAATTGGGGAGATGATCAACATAATCGGATTGGCCATAGAATGCGGAATGACAGCCGCCGCCTACGCGAACCTCCAGATAGGGACGCATCCATTGCTGACGCCTCCGCCGACGGCTCCAGCGACGATTAAGGCCGCTGAGGACGCCTTGAAGCGGATATTCGCCTAACTCCCCTTCAGCCCCCTTCGTAGGAGGCTGAGCCGCTCCTCCAGGAGCTCCCGTAGACTACTCTTTCCATATCTCTTAGCCATCTTCCTCAGCGCTGTGGAGACCTTTGTGGAGTATTGTATCGCCCTCTTCCTCCTCCACGCTATGCTCCCTGGAAGCCCGAGGGTTTCAGCCAGCCTTCTGAGGATCAGCTTCCTCCACCCATCACTGGAGAGTTTCAACCTTATCGGTATGGAGAGGCCCAGCTCTATCACCTCCAAGTCGGTGTAGGGCGCCCTCATCTCGACGCCCTGATCCATACAAACCTTATAGTCCCTGGCGAAGTTCACCTCATAGGACTCGGCGACATCTCTGAAGAGTTGATGCCTCACCTCGTCGCCTATCGATGCGTAGAGGTCTAGGTAGCGTCGATAACCCGCGAAGATTTCATCGCTTCCCTGCCCGACGAAGAGTGTGCGGACACCCTCCTCGACGGCGAGTCTGGCGCACCAGTATAGGGGGAGAGCTATCGACACCTTCACCGGATCAGCCTCCTCAACGCTCCATAGAACCTCATCCAACGCCTCCTCCACGTCTCCCAGGCCATAGCTCTCAACCCTGATGGGGAGGCCGAGGTGTTCAGCCGCCTCCGCTGCTGCTTCAAGATCCTTGGAGCCTTCGAGGCCGACGGATAGGAGCTCCACGTCGACGCCTGCCAGGTCTAGGTATTTTGCTATCACCGAGCTGTCGAGGCCTCCGGAGAAGGCGACGCAGACCCTCCTCAGACCCCTAACCCTCCGTTCGACGCTGCTTCTCATCGCCTTGTCAAGCTGCTCAACGGCCTCTCTCATCGACATGGATTCAGCCTTGGGCTGCTCTAAGGTTTTAACCTGCTCCACCTCTAAGCCCTTGGGGCTTATCCTGGCTATGTGGCCTGGCTTTAGGGGTTTTGCCTCTAATCCTAGGCTCCAGAGCATCCTCCTATTCGACGCGGCGGCTATGAGGCTCTCGGACTCCCCGATGTATAGGGGAACCAAGCCTATCGGGTCTCTGCCGCAGAGGATGCACTCCCCATCGAGGATCACAACGACGTAGGAGCCTTCCCCCTCCTCTATGAGCCTTCTCAACCCCTGGTGTGGGTTATGCCCTAATCTCTCAGCCATCTCTAGGATGTCGCATCTCCCCGACCATAGGCGCCCCTCCATGGCGATGTGGTAGCCATACTGGGTGATGGGTTGAGGGTGGTCGAGGGGGGTTATCTTCGTGTAGAGGCATCCGATCATCATGTCTCCCCTCGGCGTCTCCTCCGGCATCCATGGCTGGGCGGCAGCTCCCTCACTCGATGCTATGCCTATGCCATCAACCCTGGAGTTCTGAGCCTCCAGCATCCTGAGTAGGAGATGTGAGGTGTCCTCCCCCCTTTTCGATGCTATGGCCGCTATGTATCCCATACTCTCAGCCCTGGTAATCCTCAGCCGCCTCCAATATGGCGTCTAACTCCTCCTCCGTCAGCATAGCCCCGTGGAGGAAGCTTCCCCTCCTGGGGTCCTCGGCGAGTATAGTCTCCCTGATCGGTATGGGTTTCTCGAATCTGAATATTGGGTTGAGGGTTAGCGCCCATCTCCATCCATGCTCCATGGCGTAGCGTCTCTCCTCTGGGGGTAGCTCCCATATCTCCTCTATCTTCTCCACGACGCCGTAGCCTATGAAGGAGTCTCCAGCCTCCGTCTTCTTGGCGAATAGGATGATGTCCCCCCTCCTCCACCTCCTTGAAATCCCTGAGTAGTATCGATTTTCTCTGAAGACCTTCTCAACCCAGTCGTCCCTTATGATTCGGAGGATGTATCCCCTCCTCTCCTCCGCCATCGATTTATATTTGGCTCACCGCTTTTAAGCCTCCTCCGGCTCCTCCTCTATAAACTCCGTAAGGGCCTTCTGCTCAGCTTCATGCTCCAGCCTCCTCCACTCCTCCTCGTCGACGACGCCGCCCACCTGCTCCTTGATCAGCCTAGCCAGCTTCGGGCCTATCAGCGGTATCTCCACCAATCTCCGCAGCGGAGCCCTCTTCAGGTCTGAGATGCTCCTTAGACCCGCGTTGTATAGCACCCTCGCCCTTATGCGCCCTATCCCCTGAAGCCTAACCAGCGGCAGAAGGCTCTTCGTCACGCCGTATTTCACCCTCTCCCTCAGCTCCCTTAGATGTCTGCGATGCTCTGGGTAGCCCAGCACAGTTGAGAGTTCATGGGTTGCGTAGAGCAGCCACTCGGCGTTGTGCACTATGCTATACCTGTCTCCAGGCTGAACCGAGTAGCGTTGTAGTAGCTCGTTCTCCGAGACCTCGTTTATCCAGGCCTCTAGGATGAGGGCCGTCTTCACCTCCCCTAGGAACTGCTCATACTCCACTGGGTCGTAGGTCTCTGGGATGGGGCATGCGAACTCGCTTCGATGCTCCTCGACGTAGGCCTCCAGCTCCGCCAACTCATTTCTCCTCGGCCTTATTATGGGCTGCATGTCGGGTGTGTGGCAGATTAGGTGGAGCCATGTGAAATCCGTCACCTCCAGGGCCCCCCTCCTCAATCCATCTCGGATGGTTGTCGCCGATAGGGGGTCGATGTAGAGCTCTGAGACCCTCCTCCCAAAGTCCGTTGCGTATATGTAATCCCCCTTGTAATCCAGCATCTCCTCCCTCCTGAGGAAGTCTAGGATTCCGCCGATGATCCTCCTGAGGCCTCCGACGGGGTAGTGGTAGCCGTAGAAGGTGGAGGAGAAGAATTCCAGCAGTCCCTCCTCGGAGTGGGCGTAATCTGATGCTATGGCTGCGAGGACATGCCCCCTGAGGGCGCCCTCCGATGCGAGGCGGCTGTAAAGCCTCTCAGGCTTGGCCAGGACATAGTTCTCCATGAGGATGTCCTGCTCCTCGGGGGAGGAGGCTATGAGGATGGCCTCCCCAAACTCGTCGTATTGCGGCCTACCGGCTCTTCCGCTCATCTGCTTATACTCTAAGACCGATATGGGATACATCCCGTAGCCTGGGACGAATCTTCGATAGTTGCCTATGACGACCGTCCTCGCTGGGAGGTTTACGCCCGCCGCCAGCGTAGGCGTCGCCACCAATATCTTGATCCACCCCTCCCTGAAGGCTCGTTCAACGATGCGTCTATGCTCAGCCCTCAGCCCCGCATGGTGGAAGGCGGCTCCCATGGAGACGGCTGAGGCGAGGTCATCCGACAGCGTCGTCCGCTCGCCGTAGATTAGGATGTCGGATGCTATACGCTCTAGATGCCTCCTCTCCCTCGGCTTTAACGTCCCCTTCAGGGCCTGGGCTGCCTCCCTCGCTAGGCTCATAGATCTCCTACGGCTTTCGACGAAGATGAGGGATTGCCCGCCGTCGAGGACGGAGTTCAAGGCGATGTTGAGGGCGTCTATCCTATGCAGCGGCCTAAGCCTCTTAACGCTTCCATCCTTGAAGTAGATGACATCCCTATAGGCTACCCCCTCTCGGAGCTCCACAGGTCTCCAATCTGTTTTGACGCATTCGGCGTTCAGCCATTCCGCCACCTCCTCGGCGTTGGTGATTGTGGCGCTTAGGGCGAGTATCTGCATATCGGGTCTGAGCTGCCTCAGCCTTGCGAGGGCTACCTCCAGCGTCGGCCCCCGCTCGTCGCCTATTAGGTGTATCTCGTCTGCCACCAGCAGCGTCACCTCCTTCATCCAGGGCGCCCTATGCCTCAGGAGTGAGTCGCACTTCTCATTTGTTGTGACGATGACATCGTAGCCTCCGAGCCAGGGCGTCGAGCTGTCTAGGTCTCCAGTGCTTATGGCCACTCGAACCTTACCGCCGTAATGCTTCTCCAGGCCCGCATACTCCTGGAAGGTCTCATATTTCTCCCAGGCCAGCGCCCTGAGGGGTGTCAGGTAGAGGGCCTTACCCCCCTGCTCGATGACATGCTTCATGGCGCATAGCTCCGCTATGAGGGTCTTACCGCTCGCCGTGGGGCTTGCCAATACGAGGTTTCGCCCCTCCAGCACCCCAGCCTTTATAGCCTCCTCCTGCGGGGGATAAAGCTCCTCCAATCCTCGTCTATGTAGAACCTCCTTCACCGA
>CALEIY010000052.1 GCA_937898665.1 Candidatus Bathyarchaeota archaeon
AATGATACGGCGACCACCGAGATCTACACCGTCTAATTCGTCGGCAGCGTCAGATGTGTATAAGAGACAGTTCCAGCTCCGAAGGGCATCCCAGGGCCAACTCCCTCACTTAGCCTCCCACCCTTGAAGGCCTCTATAGCATCTCTAACGGTTCCCATGGCTCCGGTGTAGATCCTTATACCCGCGGCTGAGAGGGCTTGGAGGGCGTTTGGCCCGACGTTACCGGTTATGACCGCCTCCACGCCGTGGGAGGCGATGAGCCTCGCAGCCCCTATGCCAGCGCCGCTTGGGGAGGCCATGCTGGTGTTCTCCACGGCCTCGTACCTCATGGATTCGGTGTCAACGATGATGAAGTAGGGGCATCTACCAAACCTGGGGTCCACCTGGGATTCCAGCGTTGGACCTGTCGAAGAAACCGCTACCTTCAACTCTCTCCCTTCTTAAGCTCCTCCAGCCTCTTTTTAATCGCTTCTATCTGCCTCTCAAGGGCCTCAGCCTGCTGCTCCAACATCTCCCTCTCCTGCTCAGGCGTCATCGTTGGAGGTGTCCAGAAAAAGGATGGTGGACCCCACGCCGGATAGGGTGGCTGAGGCGGGGTTGGAGCCCCCTCCTCCAGCATCCCCTGAAGCTCCCTGATCCTCTCCTCGACGGACGCTATCTCCCTCTCCAGCATCTCCCTCTCAGCTTCCAGCATATCCCTGTAGGACTCCAGCATCCTAAGCTCATCCTCAGGCGTCAAGGCCATCGGCGGATAGCCGTAGGGGTAGGGCTGAGGCATCGCCGGCCAGGGCGGATAGTAGGGGTATCCACCCCTCGGGGGCTTCCTCTCCTCCGTCAATCTTCATCCCTCACCAGGGGTATGGATATATCGGCGTGTAGGGGTAGGCGTAGGGCCATCTCAGATACCAGGGGTAGCCGTAGGCCCACCAGTATCCTGGATAGGCCCACCACCACCTCGGAAGCCATGGGAATCTGGCGCAGACCCAGGGGTTGTAGCCCCACCACCAGCGTAGGCCCCAGCCCCTGCCGAAGCCGAAGAGCCATCCAGGCCTCATCCATGGAGGCAGATAGCTGAAGGGTCCTCTACCAGGCCAGGGGCCGCTCCAACCCCATCCGCCTATCCAACCTCTACCTCTCCAACCCATCCCTCATCCATTTTGTGCATTATCACACAAAAATATAAATATTGCTATAGGCTCAAATCCATCGATGCACAGATGGGGTAGGAGAAGGCGGAGGGGAAGAAGGGGCCGACCCCCAATACCGGTTTACATAGGGCAGCCGCCTCCCCTGGAGGCCCTAATACCCTACCCCATGGAGATGGCTCCACCCATCGCCTTGGAGCCCGCTGAGGTTGAGGCCCTAAGACTCGTCGACCTCGAGGGCCTATCTCAGGAGGAGGCTGGAGCCAGGATGGGGGTTTCCAGGGGAACCGTGTGGAGGCTTCTACATGAGGCGAGGCGTAAGGTGGCTCAAGCCCTTGTGGAGGGGCGTAGAATCATAATCGTTAGATAGCAGCCTAAGGCTGCTCCGGCGGCTCCTCCTCTATCCAGCTGAACTTCCTCTGTAGGGTCTTTGGATAGTAATTCTTCCAGTCGTAGTTGACTCTTCTACCCCAGTGGAGGTAGATTCTGGGGTCTATGTAGCTCTTAAGCGAGGTTCTGAGGTTGTAGTCCCTCGTCCTCCGCTGTATGTCTATCTGGAGCCTCAGCTTCTCGATTCGTTCACGGTCTCTACGTCTCCTCTCCCTCAGCCGCTCCCTCAGCTTCTCCACACGCTCCCTATGCCTCCCCCTTAGGGCTCTGATCCTCTCTCTCTGCCTCTTGATCCTCTCCCTCTGCTTCCTTATCCTCTCCCTAAGCGTCTTCACGGGTCTCCCCTTCGCCCTCCTCTCCTCCAGTTGGCGCCTATACTCCTCAAGCCTCCCCTCCATCGCCTTCAGTCTCTCCTCCATCGTCTTCAACCTCTCCCTATAACGCTCCTCAGCCATCCTGATCCGCTGTTTAAGGCTCTCCTCAGCCTCCTTCGCCCTCCTCTTCAGCTCCTCTAGGCGTCGACGCTTCCTCTCCAGGGATGAGGCCCAGGTCTTAGGTATGGTTTTCCGATGGTTGCAGACCTTAGCCGCCTCGAGATTCGCCAGCGTCGCCACATATCGCTTCACGTAGTCTGGGTCTTGGGGGCTGACCTTCATCGTCTCCAGCTTCTCCTCCGTCGCCATCGACGCATAACAGGTTCTGAAGACCTTCGCTGAGAGGCCTGGCATCACCTCATCGAGGAAGCTGCTCACCTTCTTCGAGTCTACGCCGTTGAAGATGGTGGTGCCACGCTCCCTGGCCTCCTCTATGAACTCCTTGAGGTTCCTCATCACCCTGTCGGGGAGTCTCACCCTGAAGATGTGGGGGACAGCGTCTTTTCCGAGGAAGTCGAAGGTGACGGTGCCATCGCCATTGAACTTCACATGCTCAGGTCTAAGCGTCGAGGCCCCAACGGTGTCAGCCTCATCGGGGTCTTTCTCATCGCCCACCCTGATCTTCAATAGGTCTATGAGGTAGCAGACAGTCGCTATCCTACGTCTCAGAGGGTCTTCGGACTCCAGGTTCTCCCAGATGTGCGCCTTCACCCTGTCGAGGTTCTCCCGGAGCTCCCTCGCCTTATCGAACTTCTCCCTCTCCCTCCGCTGTTTTATGGCTGAGGACTCTGAGAGCCAGACATACTTCATCTTCCCCGTCAGCTTATCCCTCCACCTCGCTATCCAGAGGGCATCGGGCTGCCATACGATTCCCTTCCAGTTCCCTGGAGGTCTCGGGGCGTCTGGTGAGAGGTTCAGCTCTATGTCCTCCTCCCGTGGCCCCTCCTTCCACCTCCCCCTCAGCGGATGCTCCCCTCTGCCTATGAAGATGCAGCTCGGCTCCACCGTGTAGTTGGCCACCTCAACCTTTTCGCCGTCGACCCAGGCGTAGCCGTAGCGCTCCTTGTTCAGCTCCCTCAATCTCTTACGCTCCTCAGCCAATCGCTTCCGCTCCTCCCTGGTGAGGCTCTCCCTGCGTCTACGCTCCTCCTCCACGTATCTGATGACCTCTGAGAAGTCCACGTCTCCAGGCTTCACCTCTATTCCCAGCTTCTTCGAGAAGTCTTTGTGGAAGTTCTCTGCGAAGACTGGATCCTCGGCATAGGGGGTTCCAAGCTTCTTCACCCAGGCTACGGCCATCTCCTCCTGCTCAGCCGTCAGCCTTATGGTCTTCCCCCTCACCTTGATTGTGAGGCCCTTGCCCTCGTATCTTGGGGGGATGAGGACGCCGTTGTGGCGTAGGCTCTTCATCGACCCACCAACTAATCCAGAGGACGAAGCTGAGGGAGGATTAAAGTCTTCTCCTCACCTAATCAAGATAGAGGAGAGGCGTCCAGGATGCGGGGTGAGGTCTGGTTCATAGGCTTCGTCGAGGCCGTCAGCGGAGACGAGTCAACCATAAGGATATACCCCGAATACTGCGACGGACTCCTCGGCCTCGAAGCCTACTCGCATATAATCATCCTATACTGGATGCACCTGAGAGACAACGAAAAGCATCGGAGGACGCTGAGGGTCATACCCAGAAGGCATGAGGGGGCACCCCTCACAGGGGTCTTCGCCTGCAGAAGCCCCTCAAGGCCGAATCCCATAGGGCTATCAGTGGTGGAGCTCCTCAGCCTCGAGGATTGCAGGCTTAGGGTTAGGGGCCTCGACGCCTTCAAGGATTCGCCGATCATCGATATAAAGCCCTATCTGCCGAGGGCCGACTCGATCTCAGATGCCAAAGTCCCAAAATGGACATTGAGAGGGCCACCCACTTAATTTCATAAAAAGAGAGGAAATCTCTATTTATGGAATTTCCATGGTTTCAAGCCACTCTCTATATCTCTCTAAGTAATCTAATGCCCAGCGAGCCAAAGCTATCTTATCTTCCCCGATACGAATAATACTTGGCTGATTCCCTGCAAAGAATCCCCCTATACCTCTTGGATCATAACCTACCTTTCTAGTTATCTCCTTGAAAACATTATATTCCACCACATCGCCACGCCTATGAATAGCTTCCCATACAATAAGCCTATTTCTAAGCCCCTCAGGCGGAATTTCAACAACCTCTTCTCCCAACAATTCTCGTATGAACCAACGGATGTCCTCTAATTCTGTAATCAGACCTTCAATACGTTCTAATAATTCTCGGAGGTCTTCGGGAGTAGGTTGTTCCCTCATCGCCATCGCCACCACTCGCAATCGCTATGTAATTATAGCGCTATTACTACTTAAAAGCATTTCGATAAGAGATCGTAGCTATATCGCATCGACTTTAAAATCGTAAAAATAGGTTTAAGAGACTCAGGTTGAATATTTCTGAGGTGTCCTAGATTTGAAGACAACCGTGTCGATAATTAAGGCTGACATAGGGAGCCTGGCTGGACACTCCATCGTTCCCAGACCCCTCATGGAGCTGGCTGAGAGGAAGCTGGCTGAGGGCGTTGAGACGGGCATCATAAACAGCTACTACGTCTTCAACGCCGGCGACGACCTGGAGCTCCTCATGACTCATTTCAAGGGTGTGGACAACGAGGAGGTTCACGGCCTCGCATGGGAGACCTTTAAGGCGGCTGCCGAGAAGGCAAAGGCTTTGAAGCTCTATGGCGCCGGTCAAGACTTGTTGAAGGATGCCTTCAGCGGAAACGTCAAGGGTCTGGGGCCTGGAGTCGCCGAGATGGAGTTTGAGGAGCGTCCCAGCGACCCCATAGTCGTCTTCGCCGCCGATAAAACCGAGCCATCAGCCTTCAACTACCTACTATACAAGGTCTTCGCAGACCCCTTCAACACAGCAGGACTCGTCATCGATCCAAGGATGGTCGACGGCTTCGAGTTCGACGTCCTAGACGCCATAGAGAACAGGGTCGTCACTCTCAAGACCCCCGAGGAGGCCTATATGCTTCTGGCCCTAATAGGGACGACGGAGAGATACATCGTCTGGAGGGTTCGCAGAGCTTCAGACGGGGAGATCGCAGCGGTCTCAAGCACAACTAAGCTCTCCCTCATAGCAGGCAAATATGTAGGGAAGGACGACCCCGTCTGCCTCGTCAGAGCGCAAAGCGGATTCCCAGCCCTCGGCGAGATACTGGCGCCCCTGCTGCATACATACCTCGTCTCGGGGTGGATGCGTGGAAGCCACTGGGGGCCGCTGATGCCCGTCGGCCTAAAGGACAGCCGATGCACAGTCTTCGACGGCCCACCGAGGATCGTCGCCCTCGGCATACAGGTTGCAGATGGAAAGCTGGTCTCCGACGACGATGGGAGGCCCCTCATCAACGATCTCCTAGCCGATCCAGCCTTCGACCTCGCAAGGAGGGAGGCCCTGGAACTGGCCTCAGCCCTAAGACGCATGGGTGAATTCGAGCCTGCGAGACTCGGCCCCCAGGCGATGGAGTATACGACGCTCCCCCTCGTGCTTAAGAAGCTGGAGGAGCGCTTCAAAGAGGCCTAACCACCTTTTTCTTGTCTTCCCTAAATAGAAAGTTTTAGAAAAGACACAGGGAGAGTATCCCTTGATGTCTAAGGCCTTGCTGACAACGGAGGAGAGGAAGCTGCTGGAGAGGGCGATCAATTTGATGGAGGAGCTCGTCGAGACCTTAGAGGTTATGCAGGATGAGGAATTGATGGAGGATTTGAAGGAAGCCCTAAAGGAGATAAAGGAAGGCAAAGTTAAATCGCTTTCAGAATTGATGGATGCCACTTCCCTTAGATGATTTAATATTGATGTCACTCCTCTTAGATGATCTAATTTTCTTGAGACAATTATGGGATTACTCATCAATTTTATTTAAATCTCATTTAAATTTGAATAAAATCACTAGCAAAATGTCTTGGTATGTATACTCATGGTTCTTTCGATATCTGTTATAGATGCAATCGATTCCTTTTTAAGTAGGCTCAACATTTAAAGATTAATTGTGGATGAGAAGGAAGAATATGAGATTAAGTATACTAATAAATTTGAGAGGAGATTCAGAGAATTGGATAGTGTTGTTAGGAGGAGAATTTTTGATAAGATTAAATTGTTGAGGGAGAACCCCTTTATTGGTAAAGCCTTATTGGGGGATTTAAGGGACATTTATTCTCTTAGGGTTGGTGATTACAGAGTTCTTTATACCATTAGAGATAAAGTGGTTTTCTTGCTGACGGTTGGTCATCGTCGTAGCATATATAGGAGAAGTTGATACTTCACTGAGCTATTTTTACTCCTTCCTCATCCTCTCTTAGGATGCCTCTCTCCACCAGCCTCCTAATGGCCTCCTGCGTCTCATCTCTGCTGTATCCCCTTAGGGCCATGGCTTTCATCAGCCAGCTTGGTCTATAGATGAAGCC
>CALEIY010000053.1 GCA_937898665.1 Candidatus Bathyarchaeota archaeon
AAATGCCTCCCTCTCCAGCCAGTCGCAGGCCCTGAGCTCTGGCTCGAATTCTCTAAGCTCCTCGATCTTCACCTTGACATCAATGGCGTCTACAGCTCTTCCGCATACAGGGCATTTAACAGTCTCACCTCTTGGTATCCTCATCTTCGGGGTTGAGGGGCCATACTTCTCACGATAATGATCTTTGAGCTCCTTCCTGGCCTCGTCCTCCGACAGGCCGAATCGGCTTATGAGGGTGTTTATTATGAATTCATCTGTCGCACCAGGCCATAGCTCCTTAGTTCTGCTGATGAATTCTTGAGGAGATTCTTGAGGCTTCACCTCTTCAGGTTTCTCTGCAGGGTTCTTCTCGACTTCCACCTCAGTCTCCGATGTCTCCTCAGCCTTTTCGCCAAGCTCTTGAATAAGCTTCCGCTCCCAATCTAAATCATTAATATAAGCCTCAATAGCATCAGAAGTTGGTGGTTCACCATTTCTCTCTATCTCTCTTTCAATCCATTTGCATACTTTCAGTCTCAACTCCTTGTTTGCTGAGAGGATAGCCCTCGCCTGTCTCTCCGAAATCTTTAAAAGTATGCCCGTGGGCATAAACGCCTCTAACTCCAACATTTTAAGCAATCTAGAGATCCGGGGCTGTGACAAGTGCTTCAGCTTCTCTGCAAGCTCGGTTTGAGTGTATCCGAACTTATCCATCATCATCCTCAACCATCTAGCCCTCTCATAATCCGAGACATCTTGGCGATACTCGTTCTCGACGTATTGAATCCACATAGCCTCCTCATCGTCGACCTCCTCGACTCTGGCCAGCAGGGTTTTGAGGCCGGCCATCTTCGCAGCCTCAAGGGTTCTAAGTCCAAAGATCAGTTCGTAGTGTCCCTCAACCTCTGGGTGAGGCCTCACCATTATCGGCCTAAGCTGCCCATCCCGCTTGAGGCTCTCAGCCAGCTCTCTCAAAGACTCCTTATCTAGGCTGAGGCGGATCCGGAACCTTGAAGCATGAATCTTTTCGATGGGTATCTCGACGAACATCTCTCCAGCTCGGTTAGTTCAGCTTTCCTCGAACTGGCTGACCTCTAGGAGCTCTCTGTTGACATCCAGCCCTATGGAATTGGCTTCATAGGCCTGAGCCTTGAGCGATTCCAGCTGTGCTGATGTTAGGCTGCCTTTGAAATAGATGGTTCGATTAGAGCTGAAGTAGACGGCCTCTACGATGTTGTCCTCCACTTTACGGTAGAAGGCTACGCCGAGTTCGTTGAGCATTTTTATGAATAGATCGGCATCTGATATCTTCGCAAGCAGCCTCATAGCTCCTCAAGCCTCCTGCTTGCCCTCGCCTGAGCCATTCTGAGGTCTCTTTCCGCAGTCTTCTCATAGAGTAGTAGAAGCCCTTGTACAACGGCTTCCCTCACGCTCTTTACTATACCCCTCTCCTTGAGTTCTCTGACGATGAGGGCTGGCTCTCCACTTAATACGCATTTAACATAGAGCCTTTCCTCTCCCGTATCCATTCACCTCATAGAAGCGCTCAAAGGTAAACTGAATGTGGGAGAAAGGAAACTGCAGAGTCGATATCCATCTTATAAATTTACCTATGGATTCCCCTTTTCGGCTGAAATTTTGAGGGAGAATCAACCCTCCGATATCCAATATAGATACCTATCATCCTGAATCACATATCCTAAAGCTAATAATCTCCTAAGCGACTTTGATACAGTCTTACTGGATAAACCGAGAGCCCTTCTAATGGATAGAAATGATTGAGGCTGCGAGATGACCAAGTATAGATAGATGAGCTTCTCAGAGGGCGATTTAAGGGCTCTTAGACGCTCTATATGGAAGCGGTATCTTTCTATCCTTAGGGCTGGGGAGAGCTCCCTTACCAGTCTCCATATGAAATCATCCCACTCATCATCTACGTATCCCCAAGACAGGGGCTTCCTCCCCAGCGAGGTTGATGTTTAGAAGGTTTAGGACTGGAGATTCAACCCCTCAATACACTGGATAGCTCCGTCTTTAGGAGGAAAGGGTCCCCTTAATCACCTCCATTAGGTTTAAGGGTTTGAGCTCCATCTTGGATTTGAATCGCTCTTTATTGAAGCCGAATACTCCTAGTATAGTCTCAGCAGCCTCAAGGAGGAGTTCTGCATACTTCTCCCTGTCGTAGCTCGCTCCCCCTTCTTTTAGGAAGGCTATAGATGCAACTCTCCGGTAGGGATTGGCCTCCGCCTCGTTGAGGATGATATACTCCATTAGGGAGCCCGGAGCCGGTTTTAGGCCTCTAAGGGATAGCTGCTTGGCAACCGTGACGTGGGGTAGGTTACATCTATACTCTCTCACACCCTTATTCAGTCTCTTAGAGATCACCAGCTTCCTCCAATCAACTCTGCCGCTCTTCACCCTCCTATAGGCCTCTTCCACGTATGCTAAGGCCTTGGCTAATTGGCGGCGTCTAACCTCCTCTATGCTGTCTGCATCGAAGAGGATTCGCATGAGCTTCTCCTGAAAGTCCTTTATGAATGGGGGAGTGTCCTGCCTCCTAAGCTCTATTCCCCTATAGTGGAGGCTTCCATCCTGGAGTTTGCCGAAGTATCTCTTAGCCACCTCAATTCTGGGGTCAGTCCTCCTCTTCAGGAAGACGACGAATTTATAGTGATGGTCCAAAGCCAAGGGGAATCCGATCTTCCTTGAGATCTCATAGGCTAGCCGTTCGTAGTCCTCCCGTGATGCATCCTCCCTCTTCACGAAGATGCTGTCGGTGTCTGCGTAGACAACTTGAAAGCCCTCCTCCAATGCGATGTTCATGGTCTCGACGAGCTTCTCCCTCGCTATGCGGTTGATCTCCTCGAAGGTAGCTATGTTCCCGAATCTATTGGCGAAGCATCCACTATAGCCATATACGCACACCAAGATGCCTTTCAAAGCTTTAGAGCGCTGATCGCACCAAAGCCACTCCTTACACTCCTTTGGGAGCCTCCGCTTCAGGTGTTTGAAGTAGAGCCTCCTGTTTAGGGCTTCTAGGGCTACAGCCTTTAGAAGCCCGTCTCCACACCTGCTTTTAACGGTTTCATAGCTGATGTCCTCCTTGGCTATGATGTTGGGGTAAAGCGATTCATAGTCAAGTTCCGCCACGTTCTCGTGTAGACCGGCTTCTGGGGCCAGTATGAAGCCGCCTCGATCCCTAAGAAGGACCTCTAGAGCGGTCCTGGATTCGATGTAGAAGCCCCTCCCAGGTATCAGTAGCCCTCTCTTCATCGCTTCATAGCATTGTCGGCTGTCGATGAGCTTTCCAGCAGGCCAATCTGCACATAGCCTTGGAGGTACGAGGGAGAATCGTGCTCTCTCAACGGCGCCGCATATCCCGTATTCTAGGTAGAAGTCCCATCTAAGCGGGATTCTTCCAGCTGTGAGAGGTTTAGAGGCCTTCTCCCGTCCGATTTGAATGTGTACCTCATGCTTCTCAGCTCTTCTATGTAGGTGTTTGACATCATCGTATCCATGGGGTGAGACGAGGATGTCTGGGTCGTTGGCTGCGATATGCTGGTTGAAGTTCATTATGATGTTTTTCTCTCCGCCTCTCAGTCTGTGATAGGGTCTGGTGCCTCTATAGAGCGTGATTTCTTGGATCTCTCCATCTCCTGGAGGTTCAATTGAATAGATGAGGGTTTTGAAGGGCGGTGGCTCGATTTCCCTTGAATCGTCGAGGAGATTGATCCCTCTCAGCTCGCTGTCGGCGTATTCTATCTCGACCCTCTGGGTGGGCGGCCAATTCTTGTGGAAGAGGTAGCGCTGGATATGTAGGAGATCGATGTTGAAGAAGGCCCTGAAGAGCCCTGAATCCTCCAAAGTCTTGATGACTCTCCTCTGGCTCTTTGGGTGGTCTAAGTAGATGTGAAGAACCTTCTTCTTACCCGACGCTTCGAGAGAGGTGAACTTCTCCTCCACTCTCACATCCTCGACGTTTGGGTGGTTCAGCACTAGACCTACGATCTCCTCTATAGAATCTGAATCGGCTGGTTCTGCGTAGAAGTCTGGTCGATACTGGTCTGTGAGCCTTATGAGGGAGCCGTCTTCTAGTTTAAGCCACAGGATGGCCTTATCCCCAGCTATGTAGGCGTCTAAGAGCCACCCCTTAACCCTCATCTTCTCAGCCGCCCTGCAGCTTCCTAAGTCTTGATAGTACCTCACTCAGCTGCTCTGCGAGTTCCTCTATCCGCTTCCTATTGTCTAATACCGCTGTGAGGAGCATCACGTCCAGGACTGAGGGTATATTCGCATAGCTCATCGCCCCCTGCTCGCTACCCCAGGCCTCCACTAGGCTGTTGAAGGCCTCTCTACGCCTTGGGTCCCTGAGGGCCTTGATGAAGCTCCTCTCCAATTCCCTCAGCTCTTCTTGGAATCTTGTTCTGAAGGAGCCTGTAATCCTACCCAATCCACCACCTCCTTGAAAGGTGAAGCTGATCTTCCTCTGGGGGAGATTGGGATGCTTCATGAGATGTGCGGCGTAGGCGTCATCTCTAAGCCTCTTGAGGTAGACGATTATCGTCGCCATATGCCTAAGGTATCCACCACCCTCAGGAGGTGGAACCCCAGAGCTGGTCTCCTTTAAGGGTCTGCAGGTGGCTACGAAGACTACACTCCTCTCAACGCAGGAGCGCCAGGTCTCGAATACGATCCGCTGCAGAAGGGTAATCCTAGCCCTCTGGTTGAGGCTGCGGCTATCGGTGGTGAAGAGCCTGGAGATGTTGTGGAAGGCCACCAGCCTTATGCTGTCATCCACTTCAACAAGATGCTTAACTTTGAGAGCTGCTTCCTCCTCCTGCTCCGGGGAGAAGGCGCAGACAACATGAATCCTCTCCAGAACCTTAGTAGGGTCTAGTCCATAAGCCTTTGAGAGCCCCGTAAGCAGATTGAAGTCGAGGGTTGTCCGCTCGATCCTGTAATTGCCACAGTTTATGTAGACAGCTTTCCCATCGAGCCCTCCCATCTCCCTCGGAAGTGTGCTAAGCACTAGTAGCCTGTGAAGGAGCTCATCGACGCCGCTTTGTCGGTTTCCATAAAAGAGGTAGAAGGCCTTGGGCCTCAATCCTCCGCCGATAAGCCGATCTAAGGCTTCGCATCCCGTTGAGAGCAGCGAGGTCTCCTCCAAATCTCTGAGCTCCTCTAGGGCGGAGGTGAAGCCCATAGCCATCGCCTCCCTGAACTCCTCCTAATCCTCGCAGTCCTCTATCCCCTTCTCCGTGATCACGAATCGAGCGACGGATTCGGGTAGTGAAGGTGAATCTATGAGCTTAGCGATCCTCGTGTTATTCTTACCCTTCTGAATCCAGATGCGGTGGGTGCAGGCATGAGCCATGATGTTACCACCGGCAGGCCTGTTTGGGTTGCCATATATCTGGCTGGGATCTGCGAGGGCTTGATTGGTGACTACGACGGCGAGGTTGTAGGCCTCAGCCAGTCTGGCAAGGGCATGTAGATGCCTATTCAACTTCTGCTGCCTAGACGCCAGAGACTCCCTGCCGACATACTCGCCTCGGAAATGGCTGATGATGGAGTCCACTATGAGGAGCTTCACCCGGCTCATGTCGACGTGCTCAGGGAGGTGGTCCACCAGGATCATTTGATGGTCGCTGGTGTAGACCCTGCCCACATAGATGTTCTCCAAAACCCTCTGAGGGTCGAGATCCCAATGCTCCGCTATCTGATGCACCCTTTCAGGGCTGAAGGTCCCCTCCGTGTCCAAGTAGACAACCATTCCATCTAATCCGCCCTTATCGACGGGTAGCTGAGAGGTGACACATAGGGTGAAGCAGATCTGCGTCTTGCCCACCGCATAGGGACCTATAAACTCCGTCAACGATTGAGTCTCTATTCCGCCTCCCAGGAGCTTGTCAAGGCTTCTACATCCAGTGGTGCATCTAAGCATCTTACTCCTCTTCTCATAGAGCTCCTTAGCGGAGACGACATCCCACCCGATCTTCTCTCTGGCCCACATGATGATCCTTTGAGCCAGGGCGAAGCCTATACCAGTACGCTCCATAAGCTCCAGAACCGGTGCAACTGCCAGCGACTCTATATCCACATAGCCTCCATCCCTAAGCTTCTTGGCCGTTGAGGGTCCCACCCCAGGGATGCTCTCCAAGGAATCAGCCATATCAACCCCCACGATGATGAGGCGTACACTCACTCATATTCAGGCGGGGAGCGAAGGGGGAGGGGGGGAGGTCTGTCAGCGTTCTCCAATTTAATGCCTCCAATCCTGAGGATATCCTAAAAACGGGTCGTAGGGGATCGAATCTCTAAATGTAATTGGTATCAAAAGCTTACATCAATCATTTAAAGAAGAGGGAAAAGGTGTGGTGAAATCTTATCATCTAAAGGTGAAATTTAAGGGGTTATTCGAGGACAGCCCTTTTCAAATATAGCCGGAAAGCTTGAATAGATTTATCAGGGCATCAACAACCGGATTCTCCTGGTTTAGGATATACATTTGCTGATGGTCTATCTTCAACTCCTTGACTATCCCGCTCTCTACGAGGATTTGTAGATGCTTCTTGACATCTTCTCCCCTCAGGCCTGTAAGCCTTCTCAACTTATAGGCTGAGATGGACCTTGGATTCCTCGCCATCTCCACAAGTATCCTGATCCTGCCTGGACTACCCAGGGCTTTCTCTAAATTTATTTGGTTAGAGGGCAAGTCTCCTACCCCTCTCCAAGCTTCTTAAGAAAATGCTTAGATCCTCTAGTGAGGCCCCTGCTATTCCGATACCTCTTTCCTCAACATAGTCGACTATGCCTCGATAAGAGAGGTCTCTCACAATCTCCTTAAGACTGGTATAGGACATAGGTTGGATTTCCTGCTCCTCACAAACTACTTTATAATAATCGTAGGCGGTTTTCATTGAGACATAAGGCGTGTTCTCCGCTTGAAGGGCATATATCACCCCCTTAAGAACGGCGATGTCTTGATTGCTAAGCGTCATTAGGTCATCGGTGGAAAGCCCCCAGAAGGTTTCACTTAAGGCTCTTCGTACATGTTCCAGGGTAACATGATCCGACCAATCTGAATCTGCGTTCAAGCCAGCGGCCAATAGGATGTCTAAGGCGAATCTACAATCTCCAGGCTCCTGCCGTTTCCTAGCCGCAAGATCGGCGATGTAGTTGATGATTTCATCATCTACAGCTCCCGGTTTGAAAGCCTCCTCAACTCTCTGCGATAGTATATCCCTCAATTGGTCTGCGTCATATCTTGGAAGGTTGATGACTATGTTACCGAGGGTGCTCCTCTCCGAAGGATCTAGGAGGTCCTTATAGGAAGGGTCACGAGCTATGAAGAGGACTCCTACGATGTTCTGATATTCGCCTAGATAGATTTCGTTGAGACGTGTTAGGTCGTAGATGATTCCGCCTTCCCTCTCTTCCCCCTTCAACCGTCTAATTAAGTAGTCGATATCGTCGAGTGATAAGAGGAGATATCTATCCGTATTTCTCAGGAAGCTTACCAATAGTCGGAGCATCTCCTCCGGTGAATGACCACGAGTCGCAATCTCTGGAGCAGCCTTCTCCAAAATAGTTTGATAGAGGACGAAACGAGACTTGGCTTCCAACTTACAGTTGATGTGGACATACCTCAAATTGACGCCTCTCTCAAGGCATAGCTTCTGATATCGGAGCCCAAATCGATAGGCGGTACAGGTTTTACCACTGCCTATAGGCCCCTGTATCTGAACAATCCTCTGATAGGTTTTCCCAGGCTTTAATAGGAAATCTTCAAAGAGATCCTCAAGCATGTGAATCTGCCTCTCTCTATGGGGCAGAATATCTGGAATATGCGTTGGAAAGAGCTTCTCCCTATCTTTAAAGACACTCCTCACCCGCCTAGACAACCCATCCAATTATGAAAAGATGGGTCGCACACATAAAGAATCTTATTAACCTCAACGGAGACCAGCGATCTCAATAAACCTCAAGGCGTCATCATACATCCTTGCCCCATGGAAACTGAGGTAAACCTTCCTAGCAACACTACTCTTAACTCTAGCCTCAATAGCCCTAAGCTCCTCATCACTCATCGGACCCAATCCACCGAAAATCCTGGAGTAGATTAAATCTCCAGGCGGCGCCTCAAAGCGACTGAGATCAACTACAGGAGTGATATCAAGCTCCTCCATCAAAGAGTAAACCTCCCCAGGTATCTGAGAACCCATCGACAGCCTCACCTCCCAAGCGATACGAACCCCTGATTCAACAAGAAACTCCAGCGTCCTCCGCATTTCCTCAAGATTCTCTTCACCCAATTTTAGATCAGGTGGGGTCTGAAGCACCAAAACCTCAGCCCTAAGAAGCCTGCAGATGAGAAGCATACGCCTAATCGCCCTAAAGGTCTCCTCCAAAGGCCTGAGCCTATAGACATGGGTGACATCCCTATGGCATTTAACAGTAAACTCAAAATCCTGAGGAACACGCCCCCTCCAACTCCTAACCGTTGAGAGGCTTGGATACGTATAGAAGGTAGAGTTTACCTCGACGAAGTCATAGAGCTTACTACAGGCCTTCAACTTATCCCCATCAACGGGGAGATAGGCCCAGCCGCCAACACCAACAAGAACCCTCAAACCATTCGAAGAATCTTTCAAAGCTATTTATAACGCTCCTTATACCTCCTTAACGCCTCTCTAATCTCAGAAGGACTCAGCCCCATCATAGCTCGTAAAGTTTCTGAAACTTCCTTAGGGCTATCACCGAATAATTGAAGGATTGAAGTTAAAACCTCATCACATAGAATCAACTTTCGTTTACACTCTCTAACAACTTCCATAACTTCATTCATCAAATCTCTAAGAGTTTCTAAATCTTCCATCATAAGCTTGAAACTCCAACTTAAACTATATAATGTTTTTTGAGAAAATAAATTAATGAGCCCAAGATTATAATCATAATTTAAGATGGTCTTGAAGGGAGTTGAGGAGATGCTTAATTTTCTAAACGAGAAGATTAGAGAGTTTCAGGAAGCCGATTTCCAAAGTTTCAGGGAGCACGTAGATGTAGAAAAATGGAGAGCCATACCCTCCCCGCTGTTAGATCAAACTGGCGTCTACATCATCTACGAAGAGGGAGATGTCATCTACGTCGGCGGCACCGAGAGGGAGGGGAGAACCATCAGAGACCGGATAAACGACCTATTCTACAAGCCCACTCCTGGAAGGAGGTTCAAGCATACATTAACAAGCAAATTAATCAACAAACTAAAGAGGTTTAGAAACGTTGATGAGATTAGAAATTACTATCTTCAGAGATGCACCTTTAAAGTCATAGGGACTAAAAATACGAGAGATGCTAGATTATTGGAGGCTGTTTTAATCTATCTCTTAAATCCTCGTTATAATAAATGATGAAATTAATCTATAATTTCAATCTTCTCTATTATATGTCTTAATTTTTCTTGAAGTTCAGTTAAGAAATTTCTAAATTCTTATAAGTTATGTTTTTCTATGAAAATTCCAATTCTCTTCTTATTTCTTTAAAATTTTCTTTGAAACGTTTGAAGCGAAATGCGAATTTAATCTTCTCAATTATCTCATTTTTTAGTCATCGATTTTTAAACCTTTTTATAAAGTTTATAAATGTCATAGAAGTCTCGAATTTTATATTCTCTTCTAGTTAGTATTGCTCTAACTTTCTCACTTAATATCTCTTTTAAATCATAAGTTGAGATGTCAAAAGACAGTAGTCATCTAGAAATTCTTTAAAGTATGCCTCTTAGTCCTCTGAGATATCCATTCCTGTTAAGAGATTCGTAACAGTTCGCCTTTGAGGTTTGAAGAGGAGTTCCTCGACGAGGTTCACCAGAACCTTTAGTAGTTCTCCTCCTCTATATAGCTTGTATGTGATGAGTTCTGAGCGACTGCCGAAATTAATCTTATGGAACCTTAGGTTTAGTTCTCTTGCGCCTGGAGGGCAACTATTTGAGGAGTGTGACGCCGAGATTTTGTTTTAAAGGTTAGTCCTAATCAATGGGCGAGGATGTAGAAGATGGGGATGGTGGCTATGCCTAGAAGTCCTCCCATTATGAAGGCGGCCCGGATGCCGTAGAGGTCCATGATGACACCTGAGATCAGGGAGCCTGCTATCTGCCCTAAGCTCATGCCGGTGTTCAGCACTCCCATTGTTGAGCCGGTTCCCATCTCCCTTCCCTCCTCCGCCACTATGGCCGTCATGGCCGGAAGGGAGAGGGCCCCTCCGAGGGAGATCACTAGCCTGGCCGCTGTCAGATCCAGGGCTCCACCAGCTCCGGCGAGGCAGAAGTATCCGATGGAGGAGAGGGTGGTGCCTATGATCACGAGCATCACCCGATTGTATCTATCGGCCAAAACTCCGAAGGGGGTCTGCAGAAAAGAGTTGGCGAAGATCCCCAACGCAAGTATGACCCCGACTAGGGAGTAGGAGATCCCCAAGCTCTGGACGGCGAAGACGGCGAGGAACCCCATTATGCTGCCCCTACCCATGGCGTTGATCACCCTATAGATCAGGGCTCCAAGCAACCTCCTATTGGAGAGGATCCTCCGCAGGGGCACGCTCTCACGGATCCTAGAATGCGAAGAGCCCTCGGAGGAGGGGAGGAGGAGGACGGTCAGCAGCAGGCTGAGGGCGATGAGGGCGGTCATGGAGTAGAAGACCATGTGGAGGGAGAGAAGTTCGAAGATATATCCGCCCAATAGAGGGCCAGCGCCGAAGCCAGCGAACATGGCTGTATTCATCATCCCCATATATCTCCCCTCCCTCCCACTAGGCGTGAGCTCCACGGCGTAGGCCATGGCGACAGGTATAACCATCGCAGAGCCGACCCCATGTATCAGCCTTATCAGGACTAGTTGCAGGGGGGAGGAGGCATGGGGGTATAGGAGGGAGACCAACCCATAGAAGGATAATCCGAGGCATATGATCCACTTCTTGCTTCTCCTATCCGCCAGTCGGCCCACAGGCGTCTGAAGGATCGCCCTGGTGATGGAGAAGCCGGAGTATATGAGGCCGAGCCAGAGGCCGGTGGCCCCGAGCTCCACAGCGTAGTTCGGGATTATGGGCGACACGATCCCGAGCCCGGTCATCGCGATGAAGACGCAGAGCAGTAGCACCCAGAAGGCGGCGACTGAACTCTCAAACATTTCATCTAAATGCCATCGACGATTTTAAAAACCTGATGGAAGGCAAGTGATTGAGATAAATGATTATTAGAACGAGTGTTTTTGATATGTAAGTGGGTAAGCAGAACAATTTTTCTTCTATCTGAAGTCTAGAAAAACACGAAAACAATAATTTATTATATTAATGGATTTGAAAAAGCTTTAAATTTCTCTCAAAAACCAGGTACAACACAATAAAACTTAAATAAACATAAACCCCCAACA
>CALEIY010000054.1 GCA_937898665.1 Candidatus Bathyarchaeota archaeon
AACACCTCGCTGACAACCTCTAAATAGGATGCCAGTAGGCCGCCCCTACATCGCCTCATACTCTCACTTACCGGATATACGGATGATGATGAAGCCAATCGCCAAAATTATTAGAACCCCGATGACGCCGGCGATTATGTAACCCATAGACATCGACAGCCAATCCTCGGAGAGGCCTGGAACAGTATAGTCTGGCAGAAAACCTGACCAGAGAGGAGACTCACTTAGCCCTAGAGCCTCCGCCGCCACATCGAGGGGTTCATGATACCCCACCAAATCGGCGCCTATCACCCCGAATAGAGGGCTGACCACCAATAAAACAGCGATGGCTAGCAATGCCTTCCTATACCTGGAGAGTAGGCTCATCCCTCAACACCCCACCTAGGATGAGGCTAGGAGACCTAATGGAGATGTAATCGACTATGAAGGCCGTTATCAAACCCTCGATGACCCCGAGGACTAGATGCCAAAGACCCATCACCGGAACCGTAACGGCCACCCTATAGGGGAAGGAGGGGGAGTATCCTATCTCTAGGCCGCAGACGATCCCCGCGAGGGCTATGCCAAGCCAGCCACCTAGGAAGGAGGCCAACCATCGATGAGACCGCCCACCTTTTCCCGCGATTGCCCTATAAATCAGGTAGCCCACGAGAACGTCGACGATGGCCATGTTGAGCACATTCGCACCTAGAGCCGTAATCCCACCATCCCCGAAGACTAGACATTGAATTAGGAGAACTATGAAGATGACGAGGCCGCCAAGCCAGGGTCCCAACAGAATTCCGGCGAGGGCGCCCCCAACCATATGTAGACTTGTTCCCCCTGGTAGAGGCCAGTTAAGCATCTGAGCCGCGAAGATCCCAGCGGCCAGGATTGAAGCCATTGAGGCGATCTCCGGATTGATGCTGGCCCTGGTTCGATAGAGGGAGTAGACGATGAATATCACGGCGACGATGTAGCATACACCAGCGGTTAGAGGGTCGAGGAAGCCATCGGGTATGTGCATCCCCTAAACGCCTCTAAGTTATTTTCCCCTACCCCCTTTAAGTATTACCATTTATGAGTTTGGTAATACTAATTAAGCTTCAGGTTACAATCACACATTAATGGAACCAATGAAAGATTGAAGATAAGAGGCTACACCTTATTAATTAATCAAGGTGATTGGATTAAAGCTATTTGTATGTTGATATATTTTCGGTGTTAAATATTTTGAGGGTTTATATAGCTCCATTTCTTTTAAAGCTCAAATGAGCAGTTTTAACATTCAGCGATATATGTTCTATAAGGGGAGAAGCATCTATGGATTATATGTTAAGGGCATATCTCGACCTGGAGTATATCGGGATATACTCTCCATCTTCGCTGAGAGGGGTATTAACATCCTATATTTCTCCACAACCGTCGCTGAGAGGGGGGAGGAGGGCGTAGCGATCTGCTTCTTCGACCTCACCGATATCGCCATCCCCCTGGAGAGGCTGGTGAACGAGATCAGGAGCATCAGAGGGGTTAAGATGGCCGCCATAATACCGCCCAAATTTGAGGGATTCATAGCCGACACGGTCTCATTCCCCCTGATGCTGGGCGATG
>CALEIY010000055.1 GCA_937898665.1 Candidatus Bathyarchaeota archaeon
ATCTTGATTCTAGAGGGCTCCACACCCTCCTCTAGGAGCTCCAGCAGCGTTATGGCTCTGCCCTGCGCCAGGGCGATCTTCTCCCTGGCCGTCTTGGAGAAGTTGAAGGCCGCCACGGTGACGGGGTGATCCAGGAAGCCGGCCCCCAGAACCTTCCCAGGGACGGCGACGATGTCTCCAGGCTCGGTGTATCGGTTGATCTTGCTGATGTTGACGGCGTTTCTACGCCTCTTTGATTTATCCAACTCCTCGGCTAAGGCCCTCCAGATTCGGGGCCCCTCCTTGGAGGCCTTCCTCAGAGCCCTAATGGTCTTGAGTAGCAGCGGATTAGTTGGCTCATGTTTGGGCATGGCCTAACTCCTCCTCCAATCCCTTGAAGGGTTCGATCTCCTCATCCATCTCGCCGCGTTTAACCTTCCCCTCCAACTCGTCGAGCTTCTCCAATAGAACCCTAACCGCCTCGGTGACTATGCGCTCAGGGGGCAGCGCCCCCGTTGACTCGACTTTGAAGATGAAGGCGTCCTCCACCACATCCTGCCTTATAGCGGGAGGCTTCAGGGGGCAGGCCTCGACGCAGGAGCCGCAGAGGAGGCAGGAGTAGATGTCGACAACCCTCGGCCTCCCATCCTCAAGGGTGAGAACCCCATATCGACAGGCCTCGACGCATGCTCCACAGCCGGTGCATCGATCCTCGTCGATGCCTATATCTGCGAGGTTCTGATAGATGCACATCGACACCGGCTGCCACTTGGCGTGATCCTTGCCGACGCCTAGGCGGGCGTAGGCCTCAAACCTCAAAGCCTGGCCGGGCGCCAGCTTCACGATGGGTATCTTAGGGCTGACGGGGATGACGGCTGGATCCTCGGAGACGAGGTCGCCGGAGTAGACCATTCTCGACTCCTCACCGGCCTCAACGTCGAGGGTGAGGACTACTCTACAGAGGCTGCATCCGAGGTCGCTTTGGCATTCACATCGCTCTGGGAGGACGTAGCTGTCTAGGTCTGTCTTCAGGGGTATGAGGCCGACCCTGTGGGCTATGACCTCATCGGGCAATACGGAGGAGTTGTCGAAGATGAAGAGGTCGTCTATGGCCATCGTTGGAACCTCGGCGATCATGGTTCTCCGCAGGGCGTTGGCGAAGGCCGTGTCGCAGCCCTTAACCAAGAAGCGGATCGTATCCCCCTCTAGGGAGAGGAGCTTCACCTCCATCGGCATCTTACGGCCTCCTCCCCCGTCGACCGCCCTTCTTCCTCGTCCCATCATGGGGTATGGGAGTCGTCTCCTCTATACGGCCGATCCTGAATCCCTGCCTCGCTAGAATCCTTATGGCGGCCTGAGCTCCAGGCCCTGGAGTCTTGGACTTCGTCCCCCCTGGAGCTCTAACCTTTATGTGTATGGCTGTTATTCCTCGGTCTTTAGCCTTCTCAGCTACGTATTGGGCGGCCTTCATCGCCGCGTAGGCTGAGGGCTTAAGGCGGTCGGCCTTGACGAACATGCCTCCGGAGGCGAAGGCGATGGTCTCAGCTCCTGTGAGATCCGTCATGTGGACTATGGTGTTGTTGAAGCTGCTGTAGATGTGAACCACACCCCACTTCTCCTTCCGCTCGCTCATCTCGCCTCACCCACCATCTTCATCGCCTCAAGCTCCTTTCTGAGGGGGTGATTCTCATCGGCGAGGGGGCTGGTCTCGGCGTAGGTGATCTTATCCTCCTCATCCACCTCCACGAGATAGCTGGGAACCCTCACCCGCTGACCCCCTATGGCTATGTGGCCGTGGACTATGAGTTGACGGGCCTGATAGGGGGAGCGGGCCAGACCCTTGCGATAGACGATGGTTTGAAGCCTCCGTTCAAGGATATCCTCAACCCTAAGTCCGAGGACATCCTCCAGGGTGGCCTTCTCACCTATGAGGCCTAAACGCCTGAGACGAGTCATAAGCTGCCTCTCCTGCTCAGCCCTCTCCTCAGGAGGGAGGGCGAGCATCTCCCTCGCCATACGTCTAATCCTCCTCAGCTCCGTTCGATGCTTCCATAGCTCCCGCTTATTCCTCAACCCGTAGAGGCCTATGAGCCTAAGCTCCTCCCTCAGCCTGTCAACGTCGTAGGGGCGTTTAGGCGTCGTATAACGCTTCCTCTTCTTCTTAGGATCCCCCAACTCCTCACCTCCTCTTCCTCACGACGCCTACGGTGCGTCCCTTACGGCCCGTCGTCTTAGTTCTCTGACCCCTAACCTTAAGGCCTCTGGCATGGCGTTCACCCTTCCAGCAGCGTATCTCCTTCATCAACTCTATATCAGCCTTCACCTGCAGCTCCAGGTCTGAACCCAATAGATGTAGATCCTTGCCAGTCCTAGGATCCTTACGTCGATTGAAGAGCCAGGTGGGAAGACCCCAGGAGGCTGGATCCTCGATGATGGCCTCCAACTTCTTCAGCTCACCCTCGGAGAGGGCGCCAAGCCTGGTGTTGGGGTCTATGCCCGCCCTGCGGACGATGGCCCAGGCTATCCTCTGGCCGATCCCCTTAATGCCCATGAGGGCGTAGGGGGTCGGCTTGGTGCCGTCTAGGCTCGTCCCGTGGAGCCTGACTATCTGCCTTACCTCCCTCGACAAGGGGGACTCCTCGTGGTGTGGAG
>CALEIY010000056.1 GCA_937898665.1 Candidatus Bathyarchaeota archaeon
CGGCCCAGGGCTGTGAGGCCTCCGAGCAAGGCGTCTATGACAGCCAGGAAGGCGCCCCAGAGCCAGAGCACGACGCCGTAGAGCAGGCTGCCCAGGGCCTCGGCGAAGCCGCCGAGAGCCGTGGCCACGGTTCCAATAGTGCTGCCATACCAGCTGCTGCGGAATAGGTCGACCATCCTGGCGTCGAGGCCGAGGGCCATGACGACAGCCATCAAGCCGAAGCCGTAGAGGGCTCCGAGGATCAGTATCCGCTCGTCGCGGTTCCTGAGGACGTAGATTGGGATGACTGCTGCCAGGATCGGCGTCAGGGCGGCGAGGAAGTAGAACATCTTGTCTCCCATAGTCAGCATCGCGTCGATGATGGGCTGCAGTATCGCTGGAGCTATGTTCGCAGCGTTCAGCGACATCAATAGGATGCCCAAGCCAGCGAAGAGGGCTATGATAATGCCGACGAGCATCCTAGGTCACCAGCGTCGCTGCTAAGGCTATGATTATACCGATGATAACGCCAAGTATCAGGAGGATCTTCGGACTCCACGTCTCCGGCTCTACTTTACCGTAGTAGACTCGCCATCCATGCTTCGTCTTCACCATACGTGCAGGAGTAGTTTCAAACTGTCTTCTGAAACTCAGTGCTTCTCTCTTCGTCGGGAAGTCCTCATAGGTTCGCCACCTGCCTCTCCCGAATCCAGTGTGAATCGGCTTTCTCGGTTTATATGCGATGTATATGATTACCAGAAGCGTGAGACAGATGGCTATACCTGCCATCTGTGGAGTGTTTATAGCTGATATAAGCTGTCGCATCCTAGACCACCACGGAGAAGTTCTCCTTGAACCAGCTCCACACGTCGCTGATCATCTGTGGGAAGCTCTCGACGAAGCTCTTCAGCATGGGCCATAGGGGCTCCACCTGCAGCGCCGGGACGAGGCTGATGATGATGTAGGCTGCGAATAGGCCGCCGAAGCCTATGAGGATGGTGGCGAGCAGCTTAAGCTTCCGCAGGATGTAGAAGATGATGAAGACGCCGATGATGAGTGGCAGGTATCCCACCGGATTGAAGCTGGTCGATGTCGACGTGGCGGAGGCTATTGGGAGAAGGGCGAGAACCACACGGTATGTGTGGTAACACGTGTTACCGCCCTGCGAGAGGTAGACCAGCGCTATCGCTATCACTAGGAAGGCCGCAGTCTCGATGAGCGGAGCCGGAGGGCTCAGCATCACCTCTTCCTCCTGGGCCTTCCCCGCTTCTTCCTAGGCTTCCTGACAGCGGCGAAAACTATCACGATGAGTAGGACTATGCAGACGACGACAGCTGCGCCCTCCGGAGTGTTGAGGACTTCATACCATGAGGCCACTGAGACCGTCGGCGTCACCTCGGCTGAGGCGGACTCGCTGCTCTGCTGATAGCTGTGGCTGCAGAACTGGGTGTAGGGAATCTCAGCTGTCAGCGTCTGCCCGCTGATGCTGCCTGTGCCGGTGACCCTGCAGTATATGTGATACTTTATGGTGGCCGAGGATGTCGAGGCGTCGCAGTCGGTGAGGTGCTGCGTGATGCTCACCGTCGTGGAGCCGCTGTCGCTTATCGGCGACGATCCGCTGAGGGCCTTATTGTTCGCCAGCACGTATTCATAATAGCTGCTGTCGCTGTCGTCGACGGCCTTGATCTTCACAGTCGCCTGGATGTTCTGAACGTTGCTGTAGGTGACGGTCAGCGAGTAGCTCAGCGTCACCTGCTCCTGTGATGCGTATGTCCCATCGACGGTGTAGACGTTCTGGCTGGCCGAGTCGCTGTAGGATGCGAGCCAAGAAGCCGAGCCGCTGGTCTGCGTCCCCGTGTTCAGCTTTATCTCCAGCTTCTCGCCGTAGGGAGTCTCAGCCGTCGCAGAGGTTCCATAGGAAGACTCGGCTCCGGCTATCACCTTGGGAACTGTGAGGTAGTAGACTCCGACGCCGCCTATGATGGCTATGAATAGCAGTAGGATCAGCCATTTCTGCCCCCGGGTCATCGCAGACGCCTCCCGATGGTGTCCGGCCCGTGTCAGCGATACTTGGCGATGATTACGGCGGCGCCTATGCAGGCCAGGACTATGATGATGAGGTAGATGTTCTGCTTCACCAGGTCGAGGATTGAGGCTCTGACTGGAGCGGACTCGGCTGCCTGGCCGACGGTGAGGCTTACGCTCTTAACGGCCTCCTCGTCTCCGCTGGCGTCTTTAAGCGTGAACTTCACGGTGTGAACGCCGCTGCTGTCAAAAGCCGTGATCCAGGTCTTCTGCGCCGAGCCGCTTCCAGCTGTGATGCTGACGGTGTCGACGAGCTGCTCCTGTCCGCCGTCGACGCTGACGTATAGGCTATCGGTCTTCGACGTGTTGACGAAGGCCCAGGTTATGAAGCACGTCAACGTCACCTGCTCATTCACGTCTATCTGCCTGTCACCGCTGGCGTCGTCCCAGGCGACGCTCAGCGCTATGCTGGCCTCTGCGACGGTGATACTCAGCTTCTTACTCGCAACCAATAGGCCGCTACCCGTGTCGATGACCCTGACCTCATACTCCCTGGTGCCTGGCTCATCAGTCAAGCCGGTGAGGCTGCTGTAGGTCAGCTCCTTATAGCCTGAGACGGAGCCGCCGGCCCCGGGTATGGTCTCCGAGCCGAGGTCGAGAACCTTGGTGTTGTTGACGGTCTCGTAGAGGTCGATGTCGAGCGTATAGTTCTGGGAGAGGTCGCTCCACTCAAGCTTCACGTAGATGGTGACGGATTCACCGATGTAGTAGCCGGCCTTGGTCGGGTAGGCCTCTGGGATGTTGAAGCTGGGCGTAGAGGCGTAGACGGCTGTGAGGGGCAGAAGTATGAGGGCTAGGGCAAGCAGTGGGGCTGCTAGCAGCGTTTTTCCCGCCCGCATCTCCATTTCCGAGAGGCGGGGCTTTCCGAGTGCTTAAAAGTAAACCAAGAATTGAGAAAAAGTCATGGGTCTCTAGGGCTATCGAGGCCGTAGCGGTGGAGGAGGGCTTCCCGGTCGATGTAGCTGACCTTTGAGAGTTCATCGATGATGTTTCTCACCGTCTTCTCCATCTCAGCTTGCAGAAGGCCTTCGAGATCTACGCCAGTAAACTCGACTAGGGCCTTGAGAAAATCGTGAACTGCCCTCGGAAGCCTAAACCTTACCTCAGTATACTCTAGCTCGGCCACGCTCTCTCTTATCATTCTTATCAGTCTTATTAGAAATTGATAACGCTTATAAATCTTACCAATAAGACTAATTTGAAGGACATGACTTCCAGAGTCCTAGTAGGCTCATCAAAAGTCACAGCACGAGGACAAATCACCATTCCTCAAAGCCTCAGAGAGAAGTATGGGATAAACCCAGGAGACATCATATACTTCATCGAGGAAGACGGAAAACTCCTCATTCAGAAAGGCCCGATAGAACTCTAATGAGTTAAAGGTAGACTGCGATTCTTATGTCTCCTAAGCCGTGTTGCCGTAGCTTCCCCAGGCTCTTCCTAAGTCCGTCGAGGTTCTCCAGCGGAACCTTCAGTAGGAAGCCGACGGTGGCTAGGGTTTCCTTTCCGTGGCCATCTGGGAAGCGTTCATAGCTCTCGTGAAGCAGAATGCATTCGTAGCGTTTTAGGCAGCTGAGCAGCTTCGCTATGCTACGTCCATCTCGGAGGATGACGCCTAAACGCATGAAGGCGTATCGCCTCCGCTCAGTCATCGCTCAGCACCTTGATGCCAGCCGAGTCGTAGATGCGCTTCAAGTTGAGAGGGCTGAAATCGCTATAATGCCTGGCCAATATGCTTCGGGGCACCCTGCCGCAGAAGGCATCCACATAGCGATCAGGCACCCCTAAACGGGCCATCTCGCAGCAGAACCAGACCCTGAGCACCTTCGGCGTGATCCTCAGCCCCGTCTTCTCACGGCCTCGACGCCATACACGCTTGAAATCTAGACAGGCGATGGGAATCCACCGCCGATGATAGAAGCCTCTAGGCTTGAAGTCCTGAAGCAGCTCCTCAACTTCCTCATTATAGAAGGTGACACCGACATTCTTCGTCCCCCAGCGGCGCTTCCTAGGCATCAGCATCCGCAGCTCCTCATCCACATCGCTGGGCCGCAGGCTGAGAGCCTCACCCCGCCTTAGGCCGCTGACAGCGTAGAGAAGGAAGTATATGCGGCCAGCCTGATTATCAATGGCTTCATAGAATTCTCTGAGCTGCTCTCTGGTGGGCACCCAGGGAATATTCAAGGGCGGCCTAGGCAGCTTAAACGTCTCGACAACCTCACCACGGCCCAGGAAATCCCTGAAGAAGCGTCTCAAAGCCTTAACTCGATTCGCATAGGTGTAGGGATTCTCATCCTTATGCTCAGCCAGATAGAGCCTCACCTCTTCCCTGGAAGCCTCCGGGGTGAAGCCTGAATCGAGGAAATCCTTGACGTAAAAGACGTGATAATAGACGGTTTTAGGCGCTAATTGTAAATCAACCTCTAAAAATCGTTTAAATGCTGAAAGAAGCTCTTCCAGGCCTCTTAAGCCGTGGGTCGAGGGTTCGAATCCCTCCGGGCCCGCCACCGTTCGAGACCTCGGATAGTTGTCGTCA
>CALEIY010000057.1 GCA_937898665.1 Candidatus Bathyarchaeota archaeon
GACGGCTACTATAGGGCCACCCGTAAACCTGGAGTCGTCTGCCTAACCTGCACCCCTGGAGCTCTCAACGCTCAGCTTGCCATAGTCACCGCAGCTCAGGATTGCTCCGCCGTCCTCTACATCGTCGGCGACATACCCACCGAGTTTGCGGGTAAGACCTGCTATGAGGAGTTCGACTCGACGCAGCCCGACGGCCAGTTCCAGGCTCTAACACCCATGTTTAAACGGAGCTGGAAGGTTTACCGAATAGATCTCCTCCCCCAATATGTTGCCAACGCCCTCAACACAGCCCTCTCCGGTAGGCCTGGCCCTGTCCTGCTGGATATACCCTTCGACCTCCACAAGGTGAGGGTTGACATCCCAGAGGAGGAGCTTGACATCCGGAGTCGAGTCCCCGTCGGCAAGCCTCAGGGCGATATGGAGCAGCTGAGGAGGGCCGCCGAGCTGCTGGTGAGGGCTGAGAATCCGTTGATCTACGCTGGGGGCGGCGTCAGGATCTCGGGGGCCTGCGATGAGGTTTTGAGGCTAGCCGAGATGTTGATGGCCCCCATAGTCACCTCCATCGCCGGTGCGGGATCAGTCCCCGAGAGTCATCCCAACGTCGTAGGCTTCATAGGCTCCTATGGTCGGAGCTATGCGAATGAGCTGGTGAGGAGGGCTGACGTGATCCTCGCCGTTGGCTCCAAGTTTGAGGAGGAGGAGACGGCGATGTGGTCTGGCGAGACCTTCAATATACCGCCCTCGAAGCTCATCCAGATCGACATCCATCCCCCTGAGATCGGGAAGAACTACCCCGTTGAGGTGGGCATCGTAGGGGATGCCAAGAGGACCCTTAAAGCCCTCATCGAAATCCTGGAGGCTGAACATAAGGCTGAGCTGGAGAGGAGGAGGGGGCAGAGGCCGAAATGGGTTGAGCGTGTAGAGGAGGCTGAGAAGGCCTGGATGGAGAGGCTTAAACCAGAGATCGAATCCGATGAGATCCCCCTCAACCCTAAGAGGGTTTTGAAAGCCCTTGAGGAGCATCTCCCAGGGAATGGGATCCTCGTCGTAGATCCCAGCTGGGCGAGGATAGGTCTATTGCAGCAGTTTGAGATTCCTGGCCCTGATAGATGCTACATCGTCGGCGGCGCCCTCCCCATCGGATGGAGCACGGCTGCAGCCCTCGGCGTTGCGATAGGCAGACCTGAAGCCCACGTTGTCGCCGTCACCGGTGATGGAGGCTTCCTCCACAGCATCCAGGCAGTCGCCACGGCTGTTGAGTATGGCATCCCCGTCACCTGGGTTGTGCTCAACAACTATGGATACAACGCCATCGCCGTCCTCCAGAGAGCCTACTTCGGAGGCCGAAGCACAGGTGGAGACTTCATAGTCGAGGAGACGGGGGAGGCCTATACGCCGGAATACTCAGTCATCGCCAGGGCCCTCGGGGCTGAGGGGATCACCATTAAGCGGCCTGAAGAGATCGATGAGGCCTTCGAGAGGGCCTTCAGCTCTAAGAGGCCGATGGTATTGGACTTCCATATCAGCAAGACGGGTTCAAGGCTCTATCGGACGGGGCCGGTAACCTGGGCCTACTACTGGTCTAGGGATAGGGATTAGATGAAGACTTAACAGAGGCCTAGCCCACCTCTCTCTCGATGGCGAGGGTTAAGTGGGGGGCTAAGATCTGGCTGGAGGTGGATGGAAGCCCCCTCCTAGGCGAGGGGGGAGCGGAGATACTTGAGGCCATAGATCACAGCGGCTCCATCTCCGAGGCGGCTAGAAGCCTCGGCATGTCCTACTACTTCGTCTGGAGCTATCTAAAACGAATGGAGGAGCTCCTCGGCGATAGCATCATAGAAACCCATAGAGGGGGGCGTGAAGGCGGTGGAGCGAGACTTACAGAGACGGGTAGAAGACTCTTAGAGGCCTATAAGGATCTGAGGAGGAGGGTTGAGGAGCTCCTAGCCCAGGTGGAGATCCCCCTGGAAAGGGGAGGCGAGGCCGATGGATAGCTATGATCTCCTAGAGGCCGCTCTCAGGGGCGAGGAGATATGGAGGCTTCCCATCCTCCTCTGGAGACGCTTCCCAAGAGATGATAGAGATGCTCGAAGCCTGGC
>CALEIY010000058.1 GCA_937898665.1 Candidatus Bathyarchaeota archaeon
GAGGCTAGGGGCCTTATAGAGAGGATTGTGGATCTGAGGAGCGAGGAGGTTGATGGCGAGCCGAGGTGGGTCGCATACACGGGGGATGGGAGGACGAGATACATAGCCCTAACCCAGGAGGGGATAAAGGCGGCCAGAGCCCTATTCGGCTGAGCGATTTCTCAACGATGGAGCGACGCTTCCGCCTCGGAAGCCTCTACTACCGCGACGCCAGGCAACTCATACAGAAGCTGCCCGATGGCTGCGTGAACCCCATCCTCGTCCTGAGCGTCTCCTTCATCCTCTACGGCCTCCTCTCCTACCTCGGGGGCCTTAGGGATCCCCTCATCAGGGAGGCCTCCTTTAGGCTCACAGGTATTGGGTACAGGGACGCTTCATTTTCCAGAAGTGGTTGATAGATTGTCGATATATACTAAGGGCCAATGCATTTGTTCTGAACGATTTTCCATAACCGTTGTACACAATTCTCTTAAAATTAAAATTGGGAGTCATAAAGAAACCATGATTAGCGATATATCCAGGGCGACGCGTTTTCTAAAGCGTAGGGGAAGGTTGAACATCTACCTAGACATACTCTCTGCCATTGATGTGCTCTCTGAAAATGGGAGGTATTGGGCAAAGTTTACACGGGTGATGTACATGGCGAACATGAATCCCGTGAGGCTCAAGGAGAGGCTACAGGAGCTCTCCTACCTCAATATGATAATCTGGAACGAGCAAGGGTTAAGGCTTACGGAGAAGGGGCGTCTTTTTTACAAGGAGCTGCGCGGTGTCCTGGAGAAGTTCGGTATATTATCTGCTGTAAAGAGGTAGAAAATAGGTATAGCTGTTTGTTCCGAACAATCTTAAGTATATACTTAAGATGCACAATTCTCTTAAAGTAAATTCTATCCTATAGAAAGTGGGGGAGAAAAATGCGAAGACTAGGAAGAAGGGGCATAGTGGGTATAGAGGCAGCAATAGTGCTGATAGCCTTCGTAATCGTCGCCGCTGCCTTCGCCTTCATGGTCGTTAACATGGGGCTCACATCGACCCAGCGCAGCAAGGAGGCGATACAGCAGGGATTGAAGGAGGCCAGCTGCCCCCTCACCCTAGATGGGAGCCTATTGCTCAAGTCCGACCCAAACCTAGCGAACAATATAGAGACGATAATCATACCCTTGAAGACCTTAGGTGTCAAGTACGTCCCGATGTGGACGAACGAAACTGTGGTGAGCGTCAAGATAGGGACCAGGGTGGCCCTGGCGAACATATATGCCGGCATAAACCACGACATCGACCCGACTGGGATGAGCCTGGAAGATGTCATAGACCGGCTGACGACCGTAAACGAGACGATAACGATAGACGGAAGTGGAAATGGACAGCTGACTGAGACTCCCATACTCCCAGGAAGCGTAACTATAGGCACATACAAAGATGATGGCGCTGGTAATATAGGCACTGCTGGTAAGATAAACTACAAGACCGGTGCTATAACTGGGCTATCAGAGGTTTCAGGTACGGTAGTAGTGGCGTCTTACAAGAAGATTGTCAACTCCGTCAGCGTGATCGGAGAGAAAGATAGTGGAGTTAATCTAGAGTCAGGCACTATACAGCTAGACAAGTATCCCGTCGTGCCTGGCAGCGTAGAGATCTCAATTGGCGGAGATACTTACACGGATGACGGACAGGGTGGTTTTGACAGCGACACTGGCACTCTGACTTTAACTATAAATTATGCGACTGGCGCGGTATCAGTTTCCGGTGGTGTATCAGGTACTCAGGGGGATGCTGTCAGCAACTACAGATACGCCGTCGAGACCAAGGCCGTCCTCGTGGTCGAGAACGACAACGGCGACGACTCGCTGGACTTCTTCGAGAAGGGGTACCTCCTGATCGAGCTGTCCGCCGACCAGAGGGCCCATCCCAGGGACAACGTCCTCATCGAGATAAGGCCCGAGAAGAGCGCCCCGCTGACGATAGAGTTTACCGTTCCGGAGGCCATACCCGCCGATGCCTATGTCACCGTAGAGTAGCCTCATGAGGGACAGCGACATGAGCAGGGGCGCCGGGGATCGCAGGGGGACCATAGGCGTCGAGGCCGCCATAGTGATGATAGCGTTCGTCGTGGTAGCCTCGGCCGTCGCATACGTCATCATAAACATGGGGTTCTACGCCGCGCAGAAGTCCAAGGAGACCATAGGAAGGGGGGTGGACTCCGCGTCGAGCTCGCTGGAGCTGGAGGGAACGGTGGTGGGCAAAGTCAGCGATGAAGGGACATGCCTGCAGTATCTAATAATCCCTGTAAGACTGTCCGTGGGAAAGTCGCAGGTAGAACTGAGCGGGGACGCTACCATGGTGACGGTGTACAGCAACGACTTCACCTTACCAGACATATATGATGGCGTTTCCACCCCCAGCGATCCAAAAGATTTAACGACCGTTTTTTCCACCGAGACCGAGGGCGCCAGGGCCGTAATCTTCAACGGCGACGATGACGACATCCTAGAGCTCAACGAGAAGGCCTTCATCGTGATCAAACTGGACACCCAGAACCACCAGCTCGAGTCGTACGATGTGGTCAAGGTCGAGATCAAGGCTGGGGTCGGCGCGACGTTGACGGTCGTGAGGCAGATACCGCCCGGGCTCGTGGGGGGCGAATATGTGGACCTAGGCTAGATACGTTTCTCCCCATTTTTTATATTTACCTAGGGGGGTGTTGGATGATGAGCGGTGAGGCGGATGGGCTGAATAGGCTAGAGGAGGAGGTTAGGGAGCTTAGGGAGGGGTTCCAGGAGGCCGTAGATCAGCTGAGCCGGACCGTCGAGGACCTCAAGAGGGCCGTCGTCGACATCCGGTCGACCATAACGGAGATCGAGAACCCCTTCAACCTGCTCAGGGTTATATCAAGCGAGGAGGAGTTTCAACGCGCGCAGAGGTTGGCCGAGCAGCAGGCCCCCGCCAAACCCGTCGAGGAAGTCCAGGAGCCCCAGGAAAAACCCCAGGAGGCTCCGCCTGAACCCGCCGGGAGGCCCCTTGGAGAGGTGGATGGACATCTCTCGGGGGCCGGGCCCACTGGCTTCGAGACGGGGTTTTCGGTCATAAAGTGGGTTTGGGCCCTCCTTGACGCCGGGCTGGACAGGGAGGACGTGCTCAACCTATCGAGGTACTGCGAGTGCGCCGGCTACCTTCCGCCGAGGTCGAGCGAGTACGTAGGTTATTTGGTGGACGCCATGAGCAAGGCTAGGATCGGGGGCCTGAACCTCGAGGAGTTCATGCTCATAATATACGGGGCCGCCAAGGCCTCGGGGCTCAAGCTCGAGATGAAGGAGCTCGAGGAGGTGGCCTTCACCCTCCTAAGGAGGATACTCAAGAAGATAAACATAAGTTATGAGAGGGGGTAGAGTTGGGCTCCTCGACCATAAGCGAGACGTTCCTCGTCCTGGTTTCCGTCCTCCTGGCCAGCGGCTTCTCGGCCTACGCCACCTTCATGGCCGGAGCGGTTCGAAGCGACATGGCCCAAGCCCTGAGCGAGGCGAGGAGGGCGGCGAACCTCAGGATCGAGGTCGTATACGCCTCCGTGGACATGGCGGAGGGCTGCTTCGTGATATACGTCAAAAACACCGGAAACCTGCCCATAACGGACTTCGCTCATGTGGATGTCTACGTTGGGCCCTACGGCTACGCCAGGATATACGTCTATAACCCATCAGCCTCGTCCAGCAACCCCGGATACTTCAATCTCACGGACGTGGACGGCGATGGGGTCTGGGAGCCCGCGGAGACGGCTGAGATAAGGGTCTACCCGGAGGGCGGCATACCGGAAGCCACCATGTACGAGGTCCTAGTCAAGCCCTTCAAGGGGATAGGGAGCGACCTCCTATTCCCCCCTCCCCCCTAGAGGTGGTTGACATGGGATTCAGCAGCACGATATGCGCAGCAATAATCCTAGCGAGCCTACTGCTCATCATGGGATCCGCGGAAACCACCCTCTTCTTGACTCTGAGGGAGGGCTTCTCGACGTGGATCGACGCTTATAGGGGCGAGAGGGCCAGGCTTGACGTCAGGCTTCAGCTGAACATCACCTGGATCGGGGATAGGGCCGTCAACATAACCGTCCGGAACACCGGTTCGAGGGCGGTCTTCCTGGCGTCTGGCTGGAATGACGTCGTCGTGGCGTATAACGCCAGCGGGCTCTGGAGGCCGTTTTTATCCAGCTTCGAGGTGGAGCGGATCCGGGTAATTGGATCCGGGGGCTACTTCACGCCCCAGTCCCACCCCTTCATAAACCCTGGCGAGGAGGCCCTTATATCCGTCCAGCTGCCGGAGGGGGCCCCCAACATACCTAGGGGCTCCCCCGTCATCGTCGTCTTCGCATCGCACTACGGCGTCTCGGCCGTGGGGGAGGCTGTCAGGCCTTGAGGCTGGTCAGCCTGGGAGTGAAGGAGCTCGACGAGGCCCTAGGGGGCGGGATACCTCATCCGAGCCTTATATCAATAGAGGGTGAACACGGGTCAGGTAAGACGGCGTTCGCCCAGCAGATAGTCCACTCGATGCTGAGGGAGGGGATGAGGGTGTGCGTGGTGACGGGGGAGGCGACGGTTAAGGAGTACCTCGAGATGATGAAGTCCGTAAGGCTCGACGCCTCGGACAGCTTCATATCGGGGAGGCTTACCATATACCCGCTCCACGTAAAGGGGGGGCAGTGGAACGGATTCCTCTCAAGCCTCTTCCTAAGGGTCGTATGGGGGTTCCTAGAGCTCAAGAGGCGGAGGTTCGACTGCGTAGCCATAGACAGCCTCAGCGCCATATCGATGGACACACCCCGCCACGAATTCCTCACCTTCCTAACGAGGATAAAGAACATCGTCTCGGATGGGAAGACCGTCATCGTCACCTTCCACCCACGTAGCCTACCCGAGGAGAACGTCATGAGGCTCAAGGCGTCAAGCGACGTCTACCTGACTCTGCGCAACGCCAGGTTCGCCGGCATGCCCGTAAAGGTATTGGAGATCGTGAAGCTCTGGGGGGCCGGTGGCCGCAAGAGCTCCGTTATGCTCGAGATCCACCCGACCATGGGCCTGAGGGTAATGCCCCTAGGAGGCGTCAGGCTGTGAGATTCCCCAGGCCAGATCTCAAACGTCTTCTCAGGCTTAGGAAGAGACGTGTGGAGGTGGCCGAAGTCGAGCTGCTCAAGATGGGTAAACCCGAAACGCTGGAGGAGGCCGTCCACCAGAGCCCATACCTGGCGGAGTACCTCGACGGCCTAGATGAGAAGCCCAAGTACACGGTCGACCTAGGCTACGAGGTGGGGGTGGGGGAGGGGGACAACCTCCTCTACCCCGTCGGCGAGGGCATATATGTCCACATAGAGACGGGGGGCGAGGTCGGAAGATACAACGTCATAGAGCCACCCAAGCCGGACCCCGGGATCCTGGAGGAGGTGGA
Source organism: Candidatus Bathyarchaeota archaeon (assembly GCA_937898665.1). Taxonomy (GTDB): domain Archaea; phylum Thermoproteota; class Bathyarchaeia; order TCS64; family B23; genus B23. The sequence goes on from CALEIY010000058.1 coordinate 5,431, forward strand.
GGCGGCGATAGCCATGATGATCGCCGGGATGGAGGATGTTGAGGGGGACAGGGCGGAGATCCTAACCAACCTCTTCAAGGAGGCCGTCCGTAAGGGGAGGCTGAAGGCCGAGGGGGATCTGGGCTGTATCCTCTACCACTTCCTCAGGGAGAAGGTTGGACACGGCTTCCTGGACCCATTCCTCCTCGACGACTGGCTTGAGGACATAAGCATACCAGGAGGGGGCAGGATATTCGTCTACCATAAGCTCTTCGGCTACCTTGAGACGAACGTCCAGGTCGACCATGAAGAGGTCGACAAGCTTCTGAGGAGCATAGCCGAGCGATACGGCAAGATCCTCAGCTTCTCAAATCCGATAGTGGACATACACCTCCCAGACGGCTCCAGGTTCAACATCGTCTTCGGAGAGGACATAAGCCTCAGGGGGAGCAACTTCACCATAAGGAAGTTCAGCAGGGAGCCGATATCGGTGGCCCACCTGGTAAGGTGGGGAACCCTCTCAGCCGAGATGGCGGCCTACATGTGGACGCTCCTCGACACCGGCGTCTCATGCTTCATATGCGGGGAGACCGCCTCAGGTAAGACGACCACCCTCAACGCCTTAACGGCCTTCATAAAGCCGAACTCGAAGATAGTGAGCATAGAGGAGACCCCGGAAGTCAACATACCGCATAAGAACTGGGTCAGGGAGGTTACCCGCCTGCACACCGGCAGCCCCGTGACGATGTTCGACCTGGTCAAGGCCGCCCTGAGGCAGAGGCCCGACTACATAATCATCGGCGAGATAAGGGGCGAGGAGGGGCGCATAGCCTTCCAGGCCATAGAGACGGGGCACCCCGTGCTCTCCACCATGCACGCGGGGAACCTGGGGCAGCTGTTCCAGAGGCTGACCTCCGACCCGATCAGGGTTCCTAAAAGCCACGTCGACAGCCTCGACCTCGCGATCTTCCAGGCCAGGATGGAGAGGGGGCGCAAGTTCATACGACGTGTGACCTCGGTCAACGAGATAATCGGGTTCAACAGCGAGGATGGGCAGCTGAACTACATGCCCTCCTTCACCTACGACTTCGACGCCGACGAGCACAGGTACACCGGCTCAAGCTTCCTCCTCGAGGCCAAGGTCCTGCCGTTCAGGGGGTTGGGCCTCGAGGACCTGGAGAGTCTCTACGAGGAGATTCGGATGAGGGCGGAGGTGATCAGGTGGCTGGCCGAGAGGAGCCCGAGCTACGCCAGCGTCTGGAGGACCGTCATCGAGGTCGACAACCGAGGGGTCGAGTGGGTCTACGAGAGGGTTAGGAGGGGGCTAGAGCCTTGGGCCGGAGATTGATCCTGGCAGCAGCCTCAGCGACGGTCCCCCTGGCCCTCCTATCCGCCCTGCTCCTCCTACGGGGCGACCTCCTGAGGGCGGGGGTCCTCCTCATAGGCGCCTCCGCTCCGGCGACATTCCTCATCTACCTCTACAAGAAGGGGCCCAAGGCGAAGCTGGACATGCTCCTCGTCACATCGATAGTCCACATGTACGCCCTAAGCCTTGGGGAGGCGGGGCCGGACGACCTAATGAGGGCGGTGGCCGAGTCCCCCGAGTACGGTTTCTACAGCAGGGTCTTTGCATCGATAAGGAGGCTGTCCAGGGACTTCGGCTACGGATTCTCCAAGGCCATCTCATACATCGCCAGAACCGTCAAGCCCCCCCTCAAGGACATACTCCTCCGCTGCTCCGAGGCCTTCTCCAGTCCAAGGCCCAGGGAGTTCCTGGAGCTCGAGATCTCGACGATCATGGAGGAGTACTCGGGGATGTACACCAGGATGGTCGAGTCCCTCAAGCTCCTCGGCGGCATGTTCGCGACGTTCCAAAGCGTCTCCGTCTTCGTCGTCCTGACGGTGGCCATACTGACCCTTCTCATCTCCGACAGCGCCGTGGTGGGGCTCTCATACATGATAGCGGCGGCCGCCGTGACGGTCATGTTCCTCGGGTTCAGGATGGCGTCGATGGGGGAGCCCCTCGTATACGTGGGCAGAAACCCGTCGAGGATCTACAGGCTCTTCAGGAGCTCCCTCCTGGCCGCCCTGTCGCTCATGCCCCTCTCCCTGGCGGCCGGCCTCCTGTCGGGCGTACCCCTAGCAATGATCTCCGCGGGCGCCTTTATGATGATCCCGGGGATGCTGGGGTACAAGCTGGAGACGTACGTCACCTCCCTCGACGAGAACTACCCCGCTTTCATAAAGGCCCTCGGCGAGAACACGGCCTCGACCTCCGACCTGAAGGCGGCCCTCGAATACGTCCTCTCGATGGAGCTCGGCCCCCTGAGGGCACTCGCCTCGAGGGCCTTGGCGAGGCTCAAATTGGGCCTGGGGGGGGAGACCGTCTTCAGCCTCCTGGCCTCGGAGGCCTCCTCACACAAGATATACATGTTCAACAAGATCTTCCTCGACGCCTTCAGGAGCGGGAGCAACCCACTGGAGGTCGGCAAGATCCTGAGCGGCATCCTTATAAGGTTTCAGGACTTCAGGAAGAGGCGCATCGCCGTCTCCAAGAGCTTCGAGGCCGTCGTCATGATCCTCCAGCCGATAACGGTGGCCCTACTCGTCATCCTGAGCGGCCTATGCCGTTTCTTCACCTCCACGCTCGTCTCCATCCCATACTTCCCCTTCGGCTCAATCCCCCTCGACCTCATAGAGATGGGGAACACGGCGCTCGTGTTGCTCATAACCGCCCTGAACTCGATGGCCATAAAGGAGGCCAGGGGAGGGTTCTGGGGCTCAAGCCTGCTCTACGCCGGCATACTCTTCGCCGCGAGCGGCGCCGTCTGGATGGGGGCGAGATACATGGTGGAGAGGATGTTCACCGAGCTCCAAGCCCCCCTCATATTCTAATGGATGTGGGTAGGAAGGAATGAGATCAAGGGCTCCTGCTCCGAAGGTTTAAGATGGTATTCCTTTTTAAGTTGTATGCGCATCTCCTCCAACAGACTCATTAATTCCTTCACCACCCCATCTCTGTTCTTCATCATATCATCAATACATTTAAGGAGCTCAACGACATTTTCACGGATTTGTTGAAAGACCTGTTCGCCTACATAATACCACATGCCTTCAATTCGATGACTTCTATAACAACTATAGAATCCCTTTACCAATTCTTCCTTGAAATAATTGAAAGTAGATGGCTTGTGCTCAATTCGGTCGTAACTCTCTTTTATTCTCGGATCATTCTCAATAATCTCTCTCAATTTTTCCTCTAGGCTATTTATCTTCTTGGAAAGCCTGGAGACTACTTCATTATATCGACCTTGCTTCTCATCCCACTTCTCTTTGAATCCTAACTTATCAAGCAGTATATTAAATTCCGATAGAATCAATCTCGGATTAGGTGGCTCATGAATCACATCCCCTGAAACCCTAAACCTACCCCTGAAGCGTCCTCTTAGAATTGCTTCCTCTAGGTTGAGCGCTTCAGGCCTTTCTCTGCCCTTTTGATTCTCCAGCCACTCCCTTAGCGGAGCTATGACAAACCCCATAAGCTCGACTATCGTCGGTCTCTCTCTGTCCTTAAGGCTCAGCTCCAAGGTCTTGCGATTGTAGTAAGCTCCGATAATAACCATTATGAGTTGTAAAAAGGTGGAAATTAATAATTGCAAGAGGTTAAAGTGAAGGCGCATATCTATCACCCACCTAACTCCCCTCATCCACCTCCCCCAGGACGATGCCCCTCGACTCCAGGTCCCGCCTGACGAAATCCCTGATGTAGTGGGAGACGTTGAAGTAGAGGCCGGATTCCAGGAGGCGGTCGATGGCCCTCCTCATGGGCATGGTCACCCGTCCCGAGACGACGGTTCACTCCTGTATCGGCGGCCCCTCCCGCGCGGCCTCCTCCCCGCCGTTCCGGCCCACCCCGTAGATCGGTGGCCGCCGGTGGCCTTAAGCCTTTCCGGATGGACGGGGATCGCGTCCAAGATCCCGAAACCTCATCTCCACGAGGCCTCGGGGGCTTCCCCCTCCCCATTGACGCGGGGGTGTTAAGTCAGTCGCCAAAGTCCTGGTCAACTTGACGCGGATGCTCGGGTCTGGGGCTCCCGCTTATAAGGCGGCACCGGGCCCTTGGACATGATCCCCGTCCATGATGTGGATCCCATCCTCACCTCCAGATCCTCCTCACCCCTGGGACCCTGTCGAAGTCCCTGTCGTTGGAGTATATCTCCTCGACCCCCTCCCTGGCCATGATCTGGAGGGTTAGGGCGTCCACGTAGTCCAGGTCCGCCTCCTCCATCCGATCCAGCGCCGAGAGCATGTCCTCCCAGGTTGGTGAGGCCTTCCTCAATGTGAGGTAGGAGTTCACCGCCTTGAGGAAGTCTCCCACCTCCCTCCTGCGACCATTGTACTCAAGCCAGTCGATCACCTCCTGGAGGATGGCAGTGCTGGTGATCGCCTCCTCGCCCCCCTCAATCCTCCTGAGGATCCTCCTCGCCGTCTCGTAGTCCTCCCTCGGGGACCCGACTAGGACGTATATGAAGACGTTGGCATCCACGAACCTCATCGGGACACCTCCACGGGAGCCCGGCCTTAACGAGTGGAAGCTGACCTCTCGGCCCTCGATATCTTCCTCTCTATGCGCCCCGCGGAGGCCCTCCTGAGCTCCCCGTCCACCGGCTCCTGGATGGTTGCCCCCTCGGCGAGGCCGCAGATCAGATCGGTGGGGTTCTCCACGGTCCTCGCCGGGATCAGGACCATCATCCCCCCCCTCAACTCCAGGGTTAGCACGTCACCCTCCCTGAGGCCCAGCCTCCTCCTTATCTCGACCGGGATCGTCACCTTCCCCTTCTGGAGCACCCTGATTTGGAAACCCAATTATATCACCAATAAAGGTTATAAAATTTAGCTGTATTAAAATGTTTTTGTATGATACTGGGGGGAGCCTTGGAGCTCCCGGATCCGTTCTGATTCTCCGCTTTTTTGTAAATTTTGTAGCTTTTGTTTGCGGAGAATCTTCCCTCATCGGCTGGGGGCTTCATCTGAGGGCTTTCGGGGGGAACGGAGCTCCCCACATATCTCTGGAGTAGGTTCCAGGCTCCTATCAAGTCTCTATCGGCCTCTAGGCCGCATGAGGGGCATCTCATAAGCCTATGCCCATTCGGGCTTCTCCGCAGCCTCTCCCCACATATCGGGCATAGGCTTGAGGTCCCCCTGGCTGAGATGTAGACGACGTTTAGTCCTCGGAGCTTGGCCTTGTATTCGATGATGCCCTGAAGCCTTCTGAAGCTCCATCTATGTAACCTTCCATTCATCTCCTTTGAGTAGCGGATTCGACGCCTAATGTTGGTGAGTTCCTCCATAACGATGATGCTCACATCGCCCTTTAGGGCCTGCCTCACAACCTCGTTGGCCACCTTGTGATAGATGTCCTCCATCCTGCGCCTGACAAACAGTTCCATAGAGAGTAGCCTTTTATAGTTGTATGTGGTCTTAAGTAGACAGATTATGGAGGAGCGATTGCTGACGATCAAGGAGGCTAAGAGGCTCCTAGGGGTCTCCACGAAGACCATTCAGAGATGGGATAAGGCTGGAAAGATACGATGCGTCAGGACTCCTGGTGGGCGGCGACGGATCCCACTTAGCGAGGTTCTTAGGATCATGGGTGAAGGCAGATCTAAGCCAGTTAGGGTCGTCGGCTACGCTAGGGTCTCATCCCACACCCAATCTGATGATTTGGAGAGGCAGAAGATGGCTATCAAGCGATATGCTGAGGAGAATGGTTTGAGGCTTGATGAGATCATCACCGACATCGGAAGTGGGTTGAATGAGAGGAGGAGAGGATTCAAGAAGTTACTTGGAATGATAGCAAGAAAGGAGGTTGAGTCGGTTATAGTGACGTATCGGGATAGGCTGACCAGATTCGGCTTTGAGACCCTAGAGTTCTTCTTCGGCGTGATGGGTGCAAAGATAGTCGTGATAAATGAGGATGAGAAGACGCCCCAAGAGGAGTTAGTCGAGGATCTAATCAGCATAGTCTCCCACTTCGCAGGTAAGCTCTACGGCTTCAGAAGCCACAGATACAAGCGTGTGGTAGAGGGGGTGAAGGAGCTAATTGAGGGTGATTAAGGCCTACAGCATCCCGATTAAGGATGCTCCAGTAGATCTCATAGACGCCTACATGGAGATTAGACGTAAGGCCCTAGATTACATGCTCTCTAAGGTCGAGTTCAAGGAGAGTAAAGCCAAATTCACCCTCCTCAAGGAGGATAGGAAGAGGCTGAGGGACAGCCTCTTAGAAGATTGGAAGTTCTCCAAGCATTATGTGGATTCGGCCATAAACACGATCATAGGCCTAGTGAAGGGTTGGGTGAGACTCCATAATCGTGGAAAGGCCAAGAGAAAGCCGAGGATCACCCGCAGAACCGTCTATGTTAAACGCACCCTCATCACCTACAGAGATGGCGTTCTGAAGATCAGCGTAGAGCCTCGTAGACGATACTTGGTTATCAACCTCAAGGAGCATCCTTGGATACCAGAGGAATTCGACGATGTAGGGGGGTGCCTATTAACCGATGAAAGGCTCATAGTAGTTGTGAGACGTGAGACCCGACCAGTAAACCCTGAGGGCTGGGCTAGCTTCGATGTCAACCTCACCAACATCACGGCCCTAATAGGCGGGGAGCTGAGGCGATACGACCTCAGAGCCCTATACCACATCCACAGGGTCTACGAGGAGAAAAGGCGCAGAATCCAGCGAATGATGAAACATAAGCCCAAGACAGCTAAGAGATTGCTGGAGAAGTATTCAAGACGTGAACGGAATAGGGCTAGAGACTTCCTCCAGAAGCTGACGACGAAGATAGCCAGGGAGCTCCAAGAGAAGAAGCTGGGAGCCATCCTGGAGAACCTGAAGGGGATAAAAGAGAGGACTCTGAATAAGGGGAGAAGGCTGAACCGCAGGCTATCAAAGTGGAACGCTAGGCAGTTCCAGTTCATGCTCAGCTACAAGCTGACCTGGGTCGGTCTACCCGTCAAGCTTGTGAATCCAGCATACTCAAGTAGAACCTGCCCCAGATGCTCAGGCCGCCTAGCGGCCTCAGAGGGCAGGCTGATGAGATGTAGAGAATGCGGGTTTGAAGCAGACCGAGATGTGGTTGCGGTATTAAACCTCCATATGTGGGGCGTATGGGTTTCCCCCGAAGGCCTCCGAGACCCTCACACGAGGGCCGATGTGGAGGAAGGAGTAGATGTCCACAAAAGTCCATCTACTCCGAAACCCATTCAACGTCTCTAAAGTGCATTCAATTAGAATGGTAGCTCGACAACGTGAACAACCTGTACTTTCCCATTTCCGCACTTGTATTTACATAAGGAGGAGAAGAATATGTTAGATTAGGCAAAAGCGATGCAATCCTTAAATCCATTTTAATACGTAGTTTTTTAGTTCTTTAGTTATCTGGTCAATGGCTTCGTCGGTGGCGTCTATTCTTATGCGCCTCACATTTTGAGAGACCCATAATGGTAGGGCGTTTGAGTATGCCGTGCGGCCGTTCTTTGCCTTTTCATGTTTTGTGACTAGGCCTCTAGATGCGAATTCGTTGAGGTAGGCGGCGACTGTGGATGGGGACACGCTCACCTCCGGGAACTCCTCAGGGAGGAAGAGGTAGCTGGGATCGGTTACGATTATCTTCCTGAGTATTTTGCCGTGCTCTGAGCGTCTTCCCAGGAACCAGCGGAGCGTGGCCTTCGCCGTCTTCACCCAGTCCTGAACTGCCGGGTCGTTTAGGACATCCTCCGTGAGCCTCATCCGCTTCTCCATCTCCTCCTTGAGCTCCTCGTATAGCTGCCTGTAATGATCTCTCTCGTCTATGATGGCTTGGATGTCGCTGGGTATGAGCTCCACGTCGAGCTTCCGGCCCAGCTCTACGATGATGTCTCTCCATTCTAGGAGGAGGCTCCGGATCTCCTCAAGCCTCTCCAGATCCTCGGAGACTTCTAGGAGCTGCCTTTGGAGCTCCTCCTTCTCCCCCTCCGCCTTCTTCAGCTCATCCTCTAGTTCTGCTATCCGCCTCTCGTAGCGTCTCCTCGTCTCCTCCCACTCCTCGGCCTCTGGCAGCCTCGCCTCCAGCTCTTTGATGCGTCTCAGCCTCTCCTCCGCCAAGGCCTCTAAGCTACTTATCTGAGCCCTGGCCTCCGATAGCTCGGATTCAAGGCTTCTCGCTCTCTCCTCAAGCTCTCGATTCAGCTCTCTGAGCCTCTTCAGTTCCTCGATGGCTTCGGCTGCCACCTCTGGAGCTTCCTCTGGCTTGGAGAGTAGCTTAGTCAGCTTCTCTATGGCTTCTGATAGGTCTGGGGTTACTATGGGCTTTGTTAGCGGGGTTTCCCCTCCGTGGCTGCAGAGTCTGCTGCGCACCTTAATCCAGACCGGCTCCCCCAGGCCAACTACTACGGCCTCTCCTTTTTTGAGGCTCCTCAGCTTCTCTATCTCCTCTTTGGTGAGCCAGTTTGATGCGTATTTTAGGTCGGTGGGGTCAACCAATTTGTGTAGTATCCTGACCTCGCACTGGCTGAGGATGAGCTTGCTGATCTCCGCAGAGCGCCTGGCGACGACAACTGGCCCTATAGCCATGTGGCGCCCCGTGGCCGACAGCTCATAGACATAGTGCTCCACCTTCTCCTGCGCCTTCTTAATCTCCCTCAATCTGACGACGCCCTTCTCAGGCAACACTCTATGCGCCTCATCCAGGACGACGACGTAGGGATGCCTATGCTTCTCCTCGGCCCTATAGAAGGCCTCCAGGAATTCACCGAGGATCCTCAGCCTGTCGACCATGCGACCATGGCTGAGGTCGAGTATGAGGCTGAGGCCGTGCTCGACGACGAACTCGGCCAGCCTCGGAGCCGAGTCGGCTGTGAGGCCCTTAACGTCTGCGTAGGGGGCGTCGCCGCTGGCGGCGATTAGGACGGGAAATCGCTCCCTGAGGGTGAAGTGTTCTCCTATGAGGTC
>CALEIY010000059.1 GCA_937898665.1 Candidatus Bathyarchaeota archaeon
CAAATCCGTCCGGCGGCGCCACTCGAAGCACTTATATGGGCTTTATCTCCCCCACCTATGGGTTTGAGATTTTTAAGGTGGAGGAGGCCGGAGAGCAGGATTCTAGACCTTTTAGAGAGGCATATGTCTCTCTGCGTCTCAGCCTCCGATGAGCTGGTTTTGGCCTATAAGGCTAAGGCCTTCGGGAGCCTCGATGAGGCTGGGAGGCATATTAGGGCGCTTTCTGGGTTTGAGGAGCAGGCTGATGCCGTGAGGAGGGAGATGGTTGACCTCATCGCGGGTGGGGTGATGCCTCCGCTGAGTAAGGGCGACTTGATGAGCCTCGTCGCCCAGGTTGACCTCGTCGCCGACTGGTCTAAGGAGGCTGGACGCATACTGGAGATCCTCCCCATGGAGGGCTTCTCCAATGAGCTTAAGGAGCTCCTCTTCGAGTTCGTCAAGATGGATAATCGATGTGTCCATACACTTTCAAGGGTTGTTAGGCTCCTCTACACGGATCATGAGGAGGCTCTCGACGCCTGTAATCTGGTTGAGATGATTGAGGAGGGGATCGACGCCCTCTATATAGAGGCTCTCAGAATGCTCCACGCCTCAGGGCTGGAGGCCCCAACTCTCTTCCTCGCCGATCAGCTCGTGGAGTCGCTGGAGATGATCGGGGATAGCTGCGAGGATACAGCCGATCTCATTAGGGTGGTCATCGTCAGCACCTTCCACTGAATCTCATTGAGGCCATCTCCTAGTAGATGAAGGCCGAGAGAAAGGCAGCTGCGCCTCCAGCTGCCGCGAAGATGAGTATCCAGGAGTAGAATATCTCCAGGAGGGCCTTTATGTTGATCCACTTTCCCTCCGTCAATCCCAGGCCTATGAGGGATGCGATCTGGATTTGGGTTCCGGAGAGCGGCAGCCCCAATAGGGTTCCTGAGAGGAGGGTGAGGGCGACGCTCATCTGAGAAGCGAGAGCTGTCTCAGGTCTCAGCTGGATGAGATCTAGGCCAACGGCCCTGACGACGCCTCCGCCGAGGATCATGAGACCCAAAGCCATCCCCACGCCCCCTAAGAGCCTCATCTGGAGGGGGTTGAAGCCTTCAAGGGCTGAAAGGAGGGCGGTTACGTTGGCCACATCATTTCCACCCCTCGATAGGGAGATGATGGAGACGAGGGGGATCAAGACGATACAGGAGATCTGAGCAACCCTGATCTTATCCCTGAGACCTCTAACCCTCCGTCTCAGCACCGCCTTGAAGAGTGTGGCGAGGACTGCGGCGAGGAGGAGGGAGAGGATTGGGAAGATAAACCAACCCGCAGCCACGATGGTGAGAGTTCCCCAATCAACGCCGCCCAACCCTCCTCTCAGAAGCCCCAACCCAATTATGGCTCCTACGGCGCCATGCGTCGACGAGATCGGTTTCCCCAACATGGAGGCAACCGCCATGGAGGTTGCAAGGATAACCATAACTATGATGGCGTCCATGAGGGAGACCCCGCCCTTTAATAGGCGGGTTCCAATAGTCTCCTCAACCCTCCAACCCAGCAGTATGGCCCCTAGGAGAGAGGTGGAGGCGCCGAGGAGGAGGCTCCATCTGAGGGTGAGGAATCCACATCCGGAGAGGGAAGCCATCGACTCGTTGTTAGACCCGATGGCCCAGGCCACGTAGAGGGCTGTCGTGAAGGCTATTAGGGCTGTGGCCTCCAACTCTAACCCCTAATCCTCCAGCCTCCAGATTATGGAGAATCTCCCATAGTCGTATCTCCTAAGGCCATCTTCACCCTCTATGTAGCTTTCTCCCCCCTCCCTGATCTCCTCTAGGGCCTCCAGGACTTCTCGAAGCATCTCTCCCTCTATCCAGGGTTCATTATGGCCTGGCATCAACCGGTCGTAGAGGTGGCCCAGATCGATGAGTCTCCTATAGCTCTCTATGAGCTGGTCTATGTCGCCGCCTGGCAGATGCGTATATATGGCTCCAGTGTAGAAGAGGTCTCCAGTCCATAGGAGCCTACTCCCCCGGTCGAGGAGGCAGATGGAGTCTGGGCTATGCCCAGGGGTGTGGATCACCTCCAATCTTCGACCCCCAAGGTCTATGACATCGCCGTCGTGGAGCCATCTCGTCACCCTGAAGGGTGGGACATGATATGTATTTGGATTGAAGACCTCGGGGAGGGGTTTCCAAACCAGGCCCTCGGCGAGGAGCTCCACAGCCTCTCGATGGGAGTAGCCCCTCTCAGCCGTCCTTCTGGCGGTGGGGTGGTCGTAGATGGCAACCTCATCGAAGAGATAGTTTCCAGCCACATGGTCTAGGTGGTGATGGGTGTTGACCACCATCACGGGAAGCTCAGTATAATGCTCAGCGAGGGTTCTTATGTTGTCTATGCCCGTCCCCGTATCGATTAGGGCGGCCTTCTCCTCGCCGATGACGAGATAGGATAAGGCCTCCTCAAACTGACCTGGCTCATAGAAGGCGTATATATCCGGCTCGATTCCATAGACCTCAAACCACGGTTGAGGGGACTCCACGCGTTTAAGCTGCCCATATATCGGCCTCGGCAGGGCCTTCCACCACTCCCTAGGCCTCACAACATCCCCATTCAAGGCTATCCCCGATCACCCTCATCAGCCCCTTAAATCTTGGGTTGAAAAATTATAAGTATCCTATCTATCCTGGTAGATGAGATGAGTAACCTCTCCCATAGGCTATCCTATCTCCGAACGCTTCCAAGGGATGTTCAGATCATCATCTATACTCAGGCCCTGAGGAGGTTCAGCTTCGCCATCCTCAACGTAATTTTCCCCATATATCTCAGCAAGCTTGGAGCCTCATCTCTGCTCATCGGGGCGACTATGACGGGTAGATCCCTATTCCTGGCTCTGAGAAGCCTGATAGAGGGTTTGGCGGCTGATCGCTTCGGGAGGAAGCCCATCCTCATCTTCACCGCTGGCCTCCTAGCCATAGGGGGATTGGTCTACACCCTCTCTGGGAGCCTCCCAATCCTGGTGGTATCGGCGATCCTCTTCAGCGTCGGCACCATCACCTTCCCCCCAGCTGAGCAAGCTGTCCTCGCCGAGAGCGCTGGAGATGAGGATCGAACGGCGATCTTCAGCGTCAACGCTTTCCTCGCAACTCTCATGTCCGTCGTCGGCTCCTTCTCCACCGGTCTCCTAAGCGCTCTACAATCGCTGGGCCTAGGGGAGCTGGCCGCATATAGAGTGTTGTTCGCCATATATGCGGCGGCCTGTCTCATAACCTTCCTCGCCTTCCTAGCCGTTGAGGAGACTATGAGGGAGACGCGGGCTGAGGCTGAGGAGGTGGAGATCTCAGGGGATGAGCGTTTACTGCTGTTGAAGTGGAGTGGGGTGGTGGCCATCGACATCATTGGAGGCTCCTTCATCTACGGCCTCCTTTCATACTGGTTCTATCTACGCTTCTCCGTCGGCCCCGAGGTTATTGGAGCCCTCTTCGGAGCCTCTAGGGTGATCTCATCCTTCTCCTATATCCTCGGCTTCAAGATGGCTAGGCGCTTCGGCATCATCAGGGCGACGGTTCTATCTAGGCTTCCAGTCGTCGCCGTGAACATCTTGACGCCCCTAATGCCGAGCTTCACCATCGTCGCGGCTTTAAGACTCTTCATGGCTCTCTTCTCCATGATCGACGTCCCCCTAAGGCAGTCCTATATCATGGGGATCATGGGGCGTAGAAAGGCATCGGCGGCCGGCGTAGTCACCGTCGTCAGCCGCTTCACCTCAGCTGGAGCTCCAACGGTGACGGGCTACGTCCTCCAATACGTGTCTATGTCCCTCCCCTTCTTCATAGCCGCCTCCTTCCAATTCGCCTCCGCAGCCCTGATGTATCTCCTCTTCAAGGATGTCAGGCCGCCTGAGGAGCGGGGGGAGGCCGGCTCTTAAAGTGCTCCCAGCCCCCGCCGATGGACTTCTCCACCCCCCCATCGATGTATATGAGGCTTCGATCCCTCGTCGCAACCCCGATCTCTATGAGGCTACACCCCACTTCTCTGAGGGTTTCCCTCGCCTCCTCCAGGTTTTCAGGTCTCACCGTGAAGACGAGTTCATACTCCTCGCCCCCGTAGAGGGCGAGCTTCCAGGGATCTATGCCGTGGAGCTCCGCGAATCTCATCGCCTCCTCGGTGATGGGTAGATGCTCAACCCTGAAGCCGACTCCGCTGCTTCTGGAGAGGTCGTGGAGGCTCATGGCTAGGCCGTCGCTGGAGTCTATGGAGGCCGTCACGACACCCCTCTCCGCTAAGGCGACGCCCTCCCTAACCCTCGCCTCTGGGTGGTATACCGCCCTGAGTAGGCGGCGCCTCAGATCCCCTGGCGCCTCATACCCCTCTAGAAGTATCTTGAAGGAGGCGGCTGTGTCCCCGAAGAGGCCGGTTGCGGCCAATATATCCCCAGGCTTAGCTCCACTCCTCCTCATCAGCCTCCCCCGCCTGCCAACGCCGAAGGCTACGCCCGCCACGGTGATCTCCGAGGCCTCATTTGTGTCGCCGCCTAGGAAGTAGGCGCCATAATGCCTAGAGGCCTCATCGATCCCCCTGATAAGCTCCTCAACGACCTCCAATTGAGTATCCGCTGGAAGCCCGAGGGAGGCGAGGAAGGCTAGGGGTCTGACGCCCTTCGCCGCGAGGTCGCTGAAGTTCATCACCACCGTCTTCCATCCAACATCTCTAGGCCTCATACCAGGCGGGACGTCGGTGCTCCAAATCAGCATATCGGTCTTCAATAGGGCGATTAGATCGCCGTGGAGCTCCAGAGCTGAGGCATCATCCCAGGGTGGGAGGGGGTTTGATGGGAGGGGTGTTATAAGCCTCAGAATACGCTCTATCAACCCCCTCTCACCCAGCTCTCTCAGGGTCTTCAACGCCATACACCTATTGATGGTAAGGTTAATAGGATACTCGCTTTAAGCCTCTTGATATGAAGCTGCCGCTGGAGGATATTAGAATCTTAGACCTCACCCACGTCTGGTTCGGCCCCTACTGCACGATGATGCTCGCCCATCTAGGGGCCGAGGTGATAAAGATCGAGCCTCCATGGGGGGAGATGACGAGGTATTTTCCACCACTAGTTGAAAACGAGAGTCCCACCTTCATCTCCATGAATCTAAACAAGAAGGATATCACCCTCAACCTCAAACATCCGAAGGGTAAGGAGATATTCAAGGAGCTGGTGAAGCTCTCCGATGTCGTCGTCGAGAATTTCACCCCTGGAACCATGGAGAAGCTGGGTCTCGGCTATGAGGATGTTAAGAAGGTTAAACCCGACATCATCTACGCCAGCCTCAGCGGCTTCGGCCAGACAGGCCCCTACTCCAGGAGGCCAAGCTACTTCTCCATAGCCGAGGCGATAACTGGACACGCCTACATGGCCGGATTGGAGGAGGATAGGGAGGGTAAACCCCGTGGATCGCCGCAGGCCTACGGCGACCTTGGGCCAGCCCTCTTCGCAGCTCTAAGCATCGTCGCCGCCATAAGGTATAGGGATAAGACGGGTAAGGGTCAGTGGATCGATGTCGCCCAGGCCGACTGCATGGTCTCGCTGGCCTCCCAGGCCATCGTCACCTACACAGTCTCGGGCCTGACGCCGCTGGAGGCGAGGAGAAAGAGGAGGAGCCTCGGCCAGGTGAGCGTTGGAGGCTTCTTCAAAGCTAAAGACGGATACGTAGCTGTCTTAGCCTCTCGGGGAGCGATGATGGAGAGGCTGGCTAAGGCGCTGGGCGTGGAGGAGGTGGATAAGGAGATGTTTGAGCGATGGGTCTCGGAGAGGACAGTGAAGGAGGTGGTTGACACCCTCGTAGAGGCCGATGTAGCTGTGGCGCCGGTGCTAAACATAGATGAGGTGGTGGAGGAGCCCCATCTGGTGGCTAGGGGGCTGTTCACGGAGGTTGAGCATCCAAAGCTGGGGCGGATAAAGGTTCCGACATATCCCGTGAAGTTCTCGGAGATCAGGGGCTTCAAGGTAGTCTCGGCTCCGACGCTGGGTCAGCATACCGAGGAGGTTCTCTCCGGGCTTCTAGGCTACTCGAAGGAGGAGATCGAGGCGCTGAGGCGTGAGGGAGTCATCTAGGCCTGAGGTTTCCTCCTCAAAAGCAGCCTTAATATGAGGTAGTTCCCCTCATAGTCGAATTCGACATCCTCAACGTCGAAGCCCACTGGAAGCATATACCTACGCTCGAAGGTGGGATCTCTAGTGCTCCTCAGGTAGATCTCACCCTCCTCCCCAACCTCCACGTAGAGGGTTTTCCTAAGCCTCTTTGGAACCTCCAGGGTTATGATGTATTCAGTGGTCTCACGCCTCCGCCTCAGAGGCGTCCAAATCTCCTCACCCTCACCCATGCCACCCCTGGAGATGAGATACCAGGGTAATAGGATCATGGAGGCTGCGAAGGCGAGGAAGAGGAGGGTTGAAAGTAGCAGGGCTAACCTCCCTGAGACCCTGAAGGCGAAGGGGAAGAGTATGATGACACCCTCACCCTCCCCGGGCATTATAGCTATGGAGACTATGAGGAGGCCTAGGAGGATGAGGAGTAGGCCCACCATCCTCAGCAGCGTTGGAGAGAGCGTTGACTCCTCCTCCCTACTCATATCACCACCCGACTATATGACCCCCCATGGAGGCGGCTAGGATTAGGAGGAAGAGAATGGCTGCGAGGAGGGTAATGAGGAGCCAGCGTCTCCCCCCTCCACCAAAGATTATCGGAATGGGGCCTATGAAGAGTATGCCGAGCCCCCCACTCTCTATTCTCCCCCTGCCATAGCTGAGGATTAGTAGAACTATACCTGTGGCGATGAGGGCGAAGCCGAATAGGAGCAGTGGAATGGAGGGGGGCAACTTATCCATGATAGGAGAGGGGGTTCGACTTAAAGGTTTTCCATAACCCACCTCAGGGCTGAGACATCCCAGAGGCCTCGATCGGCGTAGACTTCCACATCCATCTCCATAACTGAGGCCTCATCGACATCGATGACGTAGATGGAGTGGAGGCGTGCATTCCTAACCTCCTCCAGGGTTACCGGAGGCTTAGTGTAGTAGAGGTCGCAGAGGCGTTTCAGGGTTTCAACCTCAACCTCGGTTCTATATCTAGGCGGCTTCAGCAGGGCCCTCGGTATCGGCATGATATAGTGGGGTGGAGTTGCGAGGCAGAACTTGTTGGCGTAGCTGCTGTATCGGATGATCTTGCTGGCGATCCTCGCCCTCAGATACCTCTGGGGATCGAGGGCGTGCTCGGGGGGGACAAAGCCGGTTTCAACCTCGACGATGAGGGTTCCCAACCCTTTTATGGCGTAGATGTCGCAGGAGACGCCGTTGAGGGTATACTCAACCTCGACTCTGAACCCCCTCTTGATGAGGTATTTAGCGCAGACCAGCTCCATCACAGAGTGATTAATCTTCACCATGTTCCGCTTATGGAGCATCAGCAGCCTATCCCTAAGCCTCAAAAGTCTTGAGTACTCGAAATTGTCGAGGTCTCCCCGCAGTTTCTCCATGATGCTCTCGATGTCCCGTTCAAAGTCGTCCAATCAGCCCTTCTCCCTCCCACTATTCATCTCCAAGCCTATTTAATGGAGATGCCCAGAGGCCTGAAGCCCAGCAGCAAGGGGAGGTCGCATCGCTCAACTCTGATGAGGTGGCCTCGACATTGACAGTCGCTGGAGCCGAAGCCCTCAATGACGGCGCCGAACTCCGCGAGTTGAGAGGCCACCTCACACTCGCTTCCACTCCCCTCCCTCACGTAGACGGCCTCCACCTCCACCCCCTCACCTCTCAACAGGTAGTCTATATGCCAGTGTATTCGCCCCTCGCCCCTGCTTAGCCTCAGATGTCGCTGAACCCTCTGCTCCACGCCGCCTTTGGCTGAGCCTACGTAGATGTAGAGGCCTGGCTCGAAGGTTATGACGCCTAGAGCTCCAACCTCTATGGTTAGGCGTCTATCAACCCTGAGGCAGAGGCAGTATAGGCCTCTCAACTCAATCCTTTAAGGTTGTTGGGGTAAATAAGATGGAGCCTATGGGGTTGAGGGCCGTCACCCTAGACTTCGGCGGAACCCTCGCTGAGGGGGAGATAGACTGGGATGAGTATCACATGGCCATCCACTCCCTTCTGAGGGGAAGGGGCTTCAGCCTCCCCCTGAGGAGGGTTAAGTCCTCCATCTCAGCTGCCTTGGAGAGGCTTAGGAGGGTGAGGGAATCCAACAGGGAGCTAACCCTGGAAGAGGTCTACGCCTACGCCCTAAAACGCATGGATATACCCCCAACCGATGAGCTCCTAGAGGAGATACACAGCCTCTTCAGGCGGCACTTCAGATCTACGCCCTACCCCTGCGTCGAGGAGGTGGTTAGGAGTCTCTCCCATAGATATAGATTGGCCGTGATATCGAACACTATGAGCGACACGCCTAGGCATGTCCTCAGGAGCCTAGGGCTAGACGGCTACTTCGATGTCATCCTATGCTCCAGAGACCTAGGGATAAGGAAGCCCGATCCACGCATCTTCCACCACGTCCTAGAGCAGATGGGTGTGAAACCCGAGGAGGCAGTTCACGTCGGAGACAGCTTAGAAGCCGACGTGGAGGGCGCCCTAAAGGCCGGTATGAGGGCCATCTGGGTTAGAGGTTCACAGCCCCAGAGCTGGAGCGGCCCCACCATCAAAACCATCTGCGAACTCCCAGAGATGCTTGAAACCCTAGGGAATCCTCTCGGTAGGGAGCAGATCTGACAGCCATTGTCAGATCAAAGGGTAGAAGAGATAAAGGGGCTTCCAAGAAGGAGATCCGTGTGGACCCCCCTCCCAAGGGAGTTCTACTCCAGGGACTCAGCTCAAGTGGCCCGAGACCTATTAGGCCGCGTCCTCATCCATGAAGGCCCTGAGGGGTTGACCTCCGGCATCATCGTAGAGGCTGAGGCCTACTACGGTGAGGATGATCCCGCATCCCACGCCTATAGGGGGAGGACGGAGCGGAATAGGGTGATGTACGGCGAGCCTGGCCACGCCTACGTCTTCCTCCTCTACGGCGTAAACCATCTATTGAACGTCGTCACCATGCCGAGGGGCATACCTGGAGCAGTCCTCCTGAGGGCGCTTCAACCCCTAGAGGGATTGGAGCTGATGGAGAGGCGTAGAGGGGTCTCAGATCCACTGTTGCTGGCCAGCGGCCCTGGAAGGCTTTCGAGGGCAATGGGCGTAGACCTAAGCCATAATGGCATAGATATGACGAGGCCTCCTCTCTACATCTCTAGGGAGCGCATCCTAATGGGCTTCGAGGTTGCGGTGACCCCGAGGATCGGCGTCAGGGATAGGAGACCTCTAAGGTTCTATGTGAAGGGCAACCCCTACGTATCGAAGCCTAAAGGGGGAGCTCCTCAGGTGTGATGGTGGTATCCCTTAGGCCTCTACCCCTGATGAACTCTCTCAATTCTTCGTCTAGGGTGAGGAATTTCAAGTCGAAGACTCTGGAGTCTTGGTATAGGATGTTGTCGATGAGGTCTTCATGCCCCATCTCATAGAGCTTCAAGGCCTCTGTATAGACCTCAACGTTCTCCGTGATCCTCGTGAATCTTGGACTGAATGTCAGGCTAAGGAGGCCTGCTCTGAATCTCTCGGCGTTGAATCTCCCCCTCCTGATGCTTCTCACAGCAGTCCATAGGGCTTCCAGGATGCTGAATTGGGAGTAATATAGGGCAGCCTCCCCCCTCCTAAGCCTCCTCAACCCCTCCTCCACTCTCCGACCGAGATTGAAGCCGAGGATGGGGAGTAGGAAGGAGGTGTCAAGGAGAATTCCCGATTCTTCTCCTCTGCTCTTCAAGGCTGATCGCCTCTATCTCCTCTGGGGTATAACTGTCGGATTTCTCCCCCTCCAAGGCCATCTCCAGGGGGTCTCTAATGGGTGTTAAGATGATCCTCCCCTCCGAGAGGGATAGCATCATCCGATCTCCCTCCCTCAATTTCAGGGTTCTCACCACCTCGATGGGGAGGTATAGGGCGTATTTCTTCCCGACCTTAATCTCTCTTTCCTGAATCATATCCCTAAACCAGGTATATTGCTCATAGTCAGAAATATAACCATATTGCCTGAAGAGGGAGGGCGGGGAATTTTATAGTCTATTTCCCTCTATACGCTGATCAACATGGAGTTGGCTGTTTCAACTCTCTTCTGCCTCGACAAACCCTTCGATGATGCCCTGGCCGATATGCTCCTCTCCGGCTCTCGATGTATAGAGCTGATCGACGACGGCCTCCATAGGCTTGACCGATTGAGGGTTGAGAGGCTCCTAGAGATGAAGGCCTCCTATGGGTTGAGATATGCCCTACACGCCCCCTTCTCAGATATGAATCTAGCCGCCTGGGATGACGGCTTGAGGGAGGCTATACTACGCCGATTGGAGGCCTCCATCAGGTGGGCCTCATCCTTGGAGGTGGAGGCCTTCGTCTTCCACCCAGGCTGGATGACGGCTCTGGAGTATTTCAACCCAGGCTCCTCCTGGAGGAGGAACCTCGATTCGGTTAGACGGCTGATCCGATATGCGCAGGAGTATGGGGTTCCAGCCTATTTGGAGAACGTCCCCGAGCCTCATCCCTTCCTCCTGAAGTCGGTGGAGGATTTTGAGAGGCTCTATGATGAGATAGACTTCGATCTGCGGATGACTCTAGACGTGGCCCACGCCCATCTGAGGGGTGAGACCCTAGAATTCATCAAGCGTCTCAGCTATCGTATAGGCCACGTCCACGTCAGCGACAATATGGGTGAGAGGGATGACCACCTCCAGCTGGGGCTGGGAACCATCAACTGGGAGGAGGTGGTCGAGGCCCTCAGCGAGATCGAATACAGAGGCTGGATAGTCATCGAATCCATCGAGGGCATCGGGGAGAGCCTGGAGCTCCTCAGGTCTCTGCTGGCTCGTCGCTGAGGGGCACCCTCAAAGTCATCAGATCCTCAGCCACGAGGACGTTGGGGAAGATGCTTTTCGCTTCCTCAAGCAGCGGCTTGGGATCCGGATATCGCGCGCTTATATGGGTGAGGACTAGAAGCTTCGCCCCCGCCTGAGCTGCCGCCTCGGCGGCCTCCCGAGCGGTGGAGTGGCCATCCCTAATGGCTCTATCCCTAAGCCCCTCATTGAAGGTGGCTTCATGGATGAGGATGTCGGCCCCACGGGCCAGCTCTATAAGCCTTCTATTCGGCCTGGTGTCGCCGCTGTAAACTATGCGCCTCCCCCTCCGAGGTGGATCGACTACGTCTCTGCTCCTCACAACTCTGCCATCGCTGAGGGTGATGTCCTCCCCCCTCTGAAGCCTCTTCCAAAGAGGCCCCTCAGGGACGCCGAGCCTCCTCGCCCTCTCGGGGTGGAACCTCCCAGGCCTTGGGTCTTCGATGATGGCGTATGACCAGCATTCACCTTCATGCTCGGCCTCGACAGCCTCAACGCGGTAGTCCTCCCCCCTATGGATGACGCCTCTATGAACCCGATGGATTATCAGTGGGAACTCGGGGGGGCTTATGAACCTGGAGACGGCCTCCAGGAGTCCTCCTAGCCCTCTTGGGCCGTAGATGTGGAGGGGGCGCTCCCTCCCGAGGAGGTTCATCGTCTGTATCAAACCTGGAAGCCCTAGGACGTGGTCTCCGTGGAGATGGGTGATGAAGACCCTCATCGGCTTCCCAAAGCCTAGGCGGGCCCTGGCCATAGCCCTCTGCGTTCCCTCGCCGCAGTCGAAGAGGAGGATTTCGCCATCCCTCCTAACGGCTATGGAGGGCAGCCCCCTCAGGGCTGATGGCATCGTCCCACCGGTTCCGAGGAAGACGATCTCCAACTCTAAGGCCTCCTGAAGACGGCGATCTCCCTCGTCAGGCTGCCGTGAACCCTCATCAGATGCGACTCCACATGGATAAAGCCATCCTCCAAACCCATATAGGTGACGCCCAGGGTGTCTGGGCCGGCCATGCAGAGGTATCCTCCAGGCCTTAGGATATCATAGGCTGAGTGTAGGAAGTCTTCATATAGGCTTCTAAGTTCTACGCCGACGGTGGAGGCGGCCCTACCATAGGGGGGATCGGTGGCTATGGCCCCCAGCTCCCTGAAGGGGAGTCTCCTCGCATCGCCCAGCGAGAGATGGTAGGGTGGAGGGCAGAAGTATTCGAGGTTCAGCCTTGAACCTCTCACCATCTTGGGTGAGATGTCGAGGCCTATGGGGATGCAGCCTAGGATGGAGGCCTCCATGAGGATGGCTCCCGCGCCGCAGAAGGGGTCGAGAAGCAGCTCACCAGCCCTAACCCTAGTTAGGTTCACCATACATCCAGCCAGCTTAGGCTGAAGCGTTGAGGGGTGGAAGAAGGGGCGGTTCTTAGCTCTACGCTCCTCTAGGCCTCCCCTACCCCAGGCTAAAACCCTGCCGAAGTAGAAGGAGCCACCTGAGAAGACGCCGAGATAGACGACTTGAGGCCTGGCGAGGTCTGGAACCCCGCCGGTTCGAGACTCGATCTGGTTGAGCATCCCCCTCCTGAGGGAGTTGACGTCGACGTCTCTACCCCCTCCCCTAACTCTTCGAATCCTCACCCAGAAACGCCTCCCAGCCTGGAGGTCGAGTTCCAAATCGCTGAGGGATGAGAGGATCATCGAGGGATCATCGGGAGCCGTGAAGAGCTCCTCGGCGCAGGCTCTGAGGTAGTAGGCCCTCTCCGCAACCCTATAGGCCGCCTCGATGGGCGCTAGGCATCTGAAGACCTGTGGAGCTCCAGGTCGGGCTTCATATTTGAAGCCCTCAGCCTCCAGTATAGCCTCAACCTCCGCCCTAGGGAGGGTTTCGTGGTCTCCCTTAAGCAGGAATAGTATCCTCCTCGGAGGGGGCATAGCCCTCAAACTCCTTTAGGCTGATGAACCCTTCACAGGGGTTTGAAGTGGAGTGTTCCATCGGTGATGGTCAGCTCATATAGCTGGTTTGGATAGGGTTTGAGGTTGAAGGCCTCCAGCTCCTCATGGGTGAGGATCAAGGTGAGCTTCCTAACCTCATACTCCTTTACGTCGGCCCCTGGAAGCACCCGTTGTAGGCCCTTGCTTATCTGGATGACCATCTGCCCGATCTCCTCTGGGATCTCCTGGGGTGTCACTATCATCATCGGGGGTTTCGGTCTGATCTCGACGAAGTCTATCTGATAGCACTCCCGCCCCTCTGGGTCTCTTATGGCCCTAACCGACTGGACTTTCAGTTTTATCTTGACTGTGAGCAAGGCTCTCCAGCTATGTGGGTTTCGGCCTGGGAAATAGATTGTGGTCACAAAACCAGGTGGATGTATAGGAGGGCTGAGGCTGCGAGGGCTAGAAGCCAGATCTTCCAGCTCCAGTTGAGAACCTTAGAGCCGTCGAACTCTGGGAGGGGTAGGAGATTGAAGGCTGCTAGGCTTGAGTTTATGATGGCCCCCAATTCGAATAGGAGGTGGAGCCAACCCCCTGTAACCTGGCTTAGAGCCGTATAGATGAGGGCCTGGGCGATGTTGACGGCTGGCCCAGCTAGGGCGATCCGGCCATAATCCCCCAGGGGTGGGAGGCCTGCGACGTAGACCGCCCCTGGAGCCACGATCCTGAGGGGCGTCAGATAGGAGAGTAGGGTGATGAGGACGCCCATGGGGCTCAGCCTGAACTCAGCCCAGTAGCCAAGCCTCCTAGCCATGAATCTATGCCCCAACTCGTGGAGGAGGAAGGCCGCTGCGAAGATGGCGATGGCCCCCAGAACCACTAGGGGCCTCCTGAAGAGCAGCCTCCTCAGCCATAGGAGGGGGAGCATCGATACGAGTAGGAGCGCGACGGAGAGGTGGTGTAGCTCCTCCAGGGCGAAGAGTCGAGGCCTCGAAGGGGTGGGGGCCTCAAACCAGGATGTCGTGGCCTCGATCTTAGGGCCACGGTATAGGCCTGTACATCCATGGGCCTCTGGGAGTCGATGCTCCGAGCAGTATAGGCCTCCACAATATCGACATCTAAAGGGGAGGTCGACTTCACGGCCGCAGTAGTCGCAGCGAGCCATCGATTATGAGGCCCTCACACCACTATATGAGCTTAGAGTAGTAGGAATGGGTTGGGGTGGAACTCCCTGTGGCCGACGATGGGTATCGCCTCGCCGCAGTATTCACAGCGATTCTCCTCGTCTAGATGCCAATCGGTGATGGTGTAGCCCACCCGCTCTATGACGACTCTACCGCAGCCTGGACAGTAGGTGTTCTCATACTTATTCATGGGGACGTTCCCCACGTAGACGTATCGACATCCCTCCTCGACGGCGATCTCCCTGACTTTCATCAAGGTCTCAACGGGCGTGGGGGAGACATGGGTGAACTTATAGTGGGGGAAGAATCGGCTGAGATGGAGCGGCGTGTCGGGGCCGAGATTCTCAACGAGATATCTAGCCATCGCCCTCGCCTCCTCCTCGCCGTCGTTTAAACCTGGGATTATGAGGAAGGTCACCTCAACATGGACTCCACGCCGCTTCATCTCCACCGTCGCCTCCAAGACGCTCTTCAGATCCGCGCTGCAGTAGCGTCGATAGAAATCGTCGCTGAAGGACTTCCAGTCGACATTCGCCGCGTCGATGAGGCCTACAACCCTATCAAGGGCCTCAAGGCTGATGTAGCCGTTGGTAACCAGAACATTCTTCACACCCCGCTCATGGGCTATCTTGGCTGTGTCCTCGAAGTAGTCGAGGTTTATGATGGGTTCATTATAGGTGTAGGCGATGCTTGTGCAGCGTCGACGCTGGGCCATCTCCACCACCTCCTCGGGTTCCACGTATCTCGTCGGTATGTCTCCAGGCCTAGCCGTTGAGAGATGCCAGTTCTGGCACCAGGGACAGGTGAAGCTGCAGCTTATATGGCTGATGCTGAAGGCGAGGCTGCCTGGATAGAAGTGGGCGAGGGGCTTCTTCTCTATGGGGTCTACGGCCATCGCTGAGAGGTCTCCATATGTAAGCGTGTAGAGTTTTCCGCCTCTATTCTCCTTTATGCCGCAGAAGCCCCGCTCCCCAGGCTTTATGACGCATCTCCTGGGGCAGACTATACATCGGACGATGTCATCCCTAAAGGGTTCATAGAATCTAGACTCCCTCTCCAAGTCCCTTCAGGTTGAGATGGTCTTCGAGGCCTATAAAGGATGAGGCTTCCCCTCGTCGATCATAGTAATGCTTGAATTATCGGCTTCAGGAGATAGGGATGGATGTGGAGGCTGGTTAGACCGGATGCGGCGAGGGCGCTGGAGGATGAGGCCGTCAGGAGAGGGCTGCCCAGATACGTGGATGTGGCTAGGGATAGGAGGAAGGCTAAATTCCTCATAGCTAAATCCCTCCCCGCCGATTTTCAACGCGACGACTCGACTGGAGACCTATGGAGGCTTCATAGAAGCCTATTGAAGGAGTATCAGGAGTTCGAGGCTGAGGTCGACGCCGGTGAGGCTGAGCTGGAGGAGGCCTCACCCAACTTCCTCGACCTTAAGGCCGAGCTGGCTAAGCGTATAATGACTGAGTGCCACTTCTGTATGCGCCGATGCGGCGTCGACAGGCTGAGGGGTGAGAGGGGCTACTGCCGAGTGGGCGACGAGTTCGAGGTTTCAAGCTGGTTCCACCACCTCGGCGAGGAGCCTGAATTGGTTCCCTCCGGAACGGTCTTCACCCTGGGATGTACCATACGCTGTATCCACTGCCAGAATTGGAGTATCAGTCAGTGGTATGAGTCTGGGACGCCGATGACTCCCTTCGAGATGGCTAAGATCGTTGAGGGGTTGAGGCGTGGGGGCTGCCGAAACCTCAACATGGTGGGTGGGGAGCCTACGCCCTACTGCTGGCTCTGGATTGAGACCATGAGACACGTCGACGTGAACATCCCGACGGTCTGGAACAGCAACAGCTATTATAGCCCCGAGACCGCTGAGCTGTTAGCTGGCTTCATCGACGTCTACCTCCTAGACTTCAAATATGGGAACAATCGCTGCGCTGAGGAGATCTCTGATGCCCCAGGCTATTGGGAGGCCTGCACCAGGAATCACCTTATGGCTGAGCGCTATGGGGAGCTCCTAATCAGGGTTCTGGTTCTCCCCGAGCATAATGAGTGCTGCACCAGGCCCATATTGGAGTGGATCGCTGGGAATCTTAAGCCTTGGACTCGTGTGAATGTTATGTTCCAATATCGCCCTGAGTGGAGGGCTAATCAGCGTAGGGAGCTGAGTCGTAGGCTTAGGCGTGAGGAGATGGAGGAGGCTTTGAGGATCGCAAGGGAGGTGGGTATCAGGAACCTCGTCTGGGATTAGGTTTCTAGGCCTAGGAACTCTATTACGACTTCGTGTATCTCCTCGATCGCCCTTACATGCCTCTCGTATCCATGGATGAGGAAGGCTCCGCAGCGTTCATGGTCGTTGGGCCTAGAGGCGTCCGCTATCTTCTCCTCCTCCAGCCTCCAGGGGTCGACGGTGTAGCCCTCCCCCACTTCGAAGACTAGGTCTGGCGGGTCGTTCATCGCCTCTGGGCCGTATAGCTCATCGCCCCTCCAGATCCTCCGGATGATCCTCTCCCCGCTCTCATCGTCTCTGAGACTCCTTAGGCCTGATTCGATCTCGTCGAGGAGGTTTTCATAGCCCCATCTTGGAACCACGCCACTTCTCTCACGTCCCTCCAGGTTTAGGCGGATGAGGCCTAGGGGCATGACGGTGCTGTAGCAGAGGGCCTTCGTCCTCTCATGGTCTATGTATCCCTCCTCCCTAAGCCAGCTGTTGATTAGAAGGGCCTTTGGGCGTCTCGTCATCCCGTGGTCTGAGGCTATGATGAGGAGGCCTCTCCCGATGTGTTTTAGGCATCTTGAGAGGAATTCGTCGAGGAGTCTGAACATATCGCCGATGAGTCTCAGGATTCTCCTCCCCCTCCTCAGTAGCCTATCTAGGAGGGTTGAATGGCCCCTGGAGGCTTCCAAAGCCTCAACGGTGGATATCGATAGGTGGTGGAGCAATCTATCGGGAAAGTTGAATACGATCATGGAGAAGCTCCAGGGGAGGTGGCTCAGCAGGTATTCAGCTACCTCGATCCTCTTCTCCTCAGCCTTAAGGAGCTCCTCCAGGACGCTGAGCCTATTCATCCTCATCTTCTCGGCGAGGTTGTCGACGTCGATGATATAGCCCCTACGCCTCACCTCATCCTCCAATGACGGCGGATAAACCGATAGCCAGTGGTGGGGTGAGCATCCAATCATGGCTGAATCCACGTCCTCCGCAGGGTAGAAGGGTGGGACATTTATGATGATGGATCTAAGCCCTTTCTCCCTTAGATGTCTCCATAGGGGTTTGGCTCTGCAATCTGATCCCCTGACAACCCTTAGATTATGCTCTCTGTCGAGATGGAGGAAGTCGTAGATGCCGTGGAGGCCTGGGTCGACGCCCGTCACCATCGATGTCCAGGCTGGAGCCGTGGTGTATGGTATCGTCGACCTCAGGCATCCAGAGCAGCCCTCTTCCAGGAGGCTCCCCAGCGTCGGCAGCCTTTCTCCGAGGGCTTCTAAGAGGTGGTGTGGTAGGCCCTCGACGCCGATGAGTATCACCTTAGAGCCTTCAGCCATGAATCCCAGCTTAATGATGCCCTTTCAACTTTAAACGCTTCCCACAGGTCGTAGCTCCCCCTCCACTCTCCGCACGGCCTCCATGAAGGCCCTAACCCTTCGGGGGTCTTTTCTATGCCTCTCACCCACCCTGTTGAGGCTGGAGGCTGCGTCGACGCCCCATGGCTTAACCCTCCTTATGGCCTCGGCGACGTTCTCTGGGCTGAGGCCCCCAGCGAGGATTAGGGGTTTACGGATGCTTTCCCTTATCCTGGCGCTCACATCATGGTTGTGAAGCCTTCCCGTTCCGCCTATGAACTCCCCGACGTGTGGGAAGGGTGGGCCTCCGGAGGAGTCGACCATGATGATGTCGGCATAGGCCTCATATTCGAGGGCAAGGCTTAGGCTGTCGTGGCCGTCGACTGGGACAACCCTTATTACGCCGATGTCCATGCCCCTCAGCTCCTCCGACAATCTGACGAATTCCTTAAGGGGGAGATACTCCGGATAGCTTGCCACCTGAACATAATCCGGCTCAACCCTGCTGGCTAGAGCTGTGATCTCCTCAACGCTATGGGTGACGGGGAGCATAACCGCCTTAGCCCTCCCCCTTACGGGTTCAAAGACCTCCAGGGCCTCCTCAGGTGAGAGGGAGGGGAGCCTGGTCTCCCTGGGCCAGGCTAGGAGGCCGACGTGGTCGGCTCCCAGCTCCACCACCATCTCAGCGTCCTCTGGGCAGGTCATGGCGTAGATCTGAACTCTAATCCTCATGGCCTCCACCCCAGCATCGCCTCTAGCTCCTCAAGGCCTGGGAGATGCCTCGCCCCTGGGGCCATACAGGCGTAGGCTCCCAGGGCGTTGGCCAGCTCCAGCATTCTATCCGTCTCTAAGCCCTTTAAGATGCCGTAGAGGATTCCGGCGTTGAAGGCGTCTCCAGCCCCCGTGGTGTCCACCACCTCCACCTTGAAGGCTGGCTTATGATGGGTCTCACCCAAAAGGGAGGAGGCGCATCCTCTTTGGCCTAGTTTCACGATTACGCCTCTACATCCCAGCTCCCTCTCAGCCTTCAATGCGCCTTCAGGTGAGGGTTGGTAGCCCAATCTACGCATCTCATCCTCGTTGCAGAGTAGGATGTCGATGTCTAAACCCCTCAGCAGTCTTTTATCAGCCGACTCCGGTGTTAGGTCTAGGGAGAGCCTTACACCCCTCCTTGAGGCCTCCTCCATCAGCCATCGGGTTCTCCCCCTCAACGGCTCCCCGTGGAGCATGTAGCCTGAGACATGGAGGATCTCAGCCCCAGCAACGTATTCAACCGTCTCCCCATCGGGTTTGAAGCCGAGGGAGGCATCCCTGACGCCGATCATGCCGCGTTCACCGCTCTCGACGTCGACGATGACGTAGATCCTCGTGGATCTCCTCCCCCTCAAAACCTGAACCGCTGAGATGTCCACCCCCTCCCCCCTGAGGTTGTTGAGGAGCCTATGGCCGAGTTCATCGTCTCCCACGGCTCCGAGGAAGCCGACGGAGACGCCGAGCCTAGAGAGGGCGACAGCCGTGTTGGCCGCTGACCCTCCAAAGCCGATCAGGTGTCTGACAGCTATCCTGGAGGAGCCGAGGGTGAAGCCGCCTCTGATGTAGAGATAGACATCCTCAGCGACCCCGCCGAGGGAGACGACGCTCAGAGACACATAGTTGAGGCCTCCAACAAACTATAAGAGATGATCAGTCGACAAGGCATGAACAAGGATGTGAAATCCAGGGGAAATTGGCGGATTCTCAGCCCCCCTCCTTTAAAGGACTTTTAATATGACCTCTCTGGAATAGACCCCCTCTCCCTCTATGTGATTGCCACCAGTCACATCCTGGAAAAATTTACAGTGGCTGTAATTCCAATCCCGGCTTAGGAGCTCCTCTGCGATAGGCATTCATCACCCTTATAGAGGTCTGAAGGCTTAGCCCATCTCAATAAGCCTCTCAATTTTCAGCCCATCGGCTTCTAAGACTCCTCAGCCTCCCACCTTGCAAGGGTTCTCTATCCCGTGGACCGGGCGGGATTTGAACCCGCG
>CALEIY010000060.1 GCA_937898665.1 Candidatus Bathyarchaeota archaeon
TGGCCTAGGAAACCCTTTTTTATAGCTTATGGCTTCACATAGAACCCCAAA
Source organism: Candidatus Bathyarchaeota archaeon (assembly GCA_937898665.1). GTDB lineage: Archaea > Thermoproteota > Bathyarchaeia > TCS64 > B23 > B23. The sequence continues at coordinate 52 of CALEIY010000060.1, forward strand.
TGATCAAGGCCATACTCTTCGACTGCTGGGGGACCATCCTCCATGCGCCGAGGCTTATGACGAGGGAGTCAGCCATAGAGGCCTTCCACAGAACCCTCCGAGAGCTGGGCTATGAGGCTGACTTCACACTCTTCCGAGAGATGTATCTGAGGGAGGCTGAGAGGCAGCATAGGGAGGCCGACAGCGACTATAGAGAGCTGGACTACGTTGAGAGGCTGCGGAGGGTTCTCGAAGCCATAGGACTTGAGGGGGATGCGGAGAGGCTGGCTGGGGAGATCTGGAGGCGCTACCTCGACGAATGGCCGAGGCAGAGTAGATTAGACCCCGAGGCTCCAAGGCTTCTGAGGAGGCTGAGAGAAGCCTATAGACTGGCGCTGGTGACAAACTTCCCAGACCTCCCCACGGCCCATAGGGTGTTTGACACACTAAACCTATGGGAATACTTCGACGCCATACTCGTCTCAGCTGAAGTCGGATATAGGAAGCCAAGCCCCATCATCTTCCAGGAGGTCCTCGAAAGGCTGGGGGTGAAGCCCCAGGAGGCCGTGATGGTGGGGGACACCCTTGAGGCTGACATAGAGGGGGCGAGGAAGCTCGGCGTAAAAACAATCCTCATAGACCCAGAGAGGGCGAGGAGAGGTGAGAAGCCAGAGGGGGCCGACGCCGTCATCGAATCTCTAAGAGAATTGGAGAAGGCTCTGGAGAATTTAATTGGATAAAGGGTTTAAGTGGTGGCGGGTTAAAGATGGATGTGGAGCTCTCGGAGATCATGGAGAGATTGAGGATGGGGATAAGGGAGGGAGCTCACCCCTCACAGGTGGAGGGAGTCTTAGAGATGCTTAGGCAGTTGACAGAGGGATGTGACATCCCTCCCCTTGAGAGGATTAGGGGCATCACATCGAGGATTCCCATCTCGACGATGGAGACGATCAGGAAGCTGAGGGATAGAGAGCTGGTTTAGATGCTATACATAGATACCTCAGCCCTACTCAAATTCTACAAACCCGAAAGGGGGACGGATTATATCTCCAGGCTGATTAGGGAAGCTGAAGAGGGGAAGATCAAACTACTCTCCTCCATATGGATCATGCTTGAATCCATAGCAGCCATACAATCATGGTTGGCGAGGGGATGGATAAACCGGAGGGAGAGGGACGAACTACTAAGGAGACTCCAATTCGACCTGGCCAGATGGAGAAACCTGGGATGCCTCCACCTCGAGGAGCTCCACAGCATCCTCGTGATAGAGGCGGCTGCCCTCATCATCAAACACTCCCTTGAACCAGGCGATGCGATCCACCTATCCACAGCTCTGAGGTGGAAGGGGGAGGTGGAGGCCTTCATAACATCGGATAGACATCTCAGAAGAGGCGTTGAAGGCGAGGGTATAGAGGTTATAGACCCAGAGGAGCAGACCTAACGGAGACTTTAACCTCCAGAACCCCAATAACTAAGATTGGTGAGGATATGGCCCTGGGTATATGGCGATTCTCAGACCGCCTCCCACCCGTCCCCGAGGATTGTAGGGTGACCCTAGGTGAAGGCGACACCCCCCTAATAAGGCTGAGGGGACTCGACATCTGGGTTAAGGTCGACTATGTGAATCCCACGGGGAGCTTCAAGGATCGAGGTGTCGCCTACCTGGTCTCCAAGCTGCTGGAGGAGGGTGTTGAACGGGTCGTCATCGACTCCTCGGGGAACGCCGCCGTCTCAACGGCCGCCTACTGCTCCAGAGCCGGCATCGGACATTTGGCTGTGATGCCGAGTTATTCGCATAGGGAGAAGAAGGCTGAGGTTCTATGGCATGGCTCCCGCATCGTCGAGGCTCCTGACCGAGATTCAGCTCGGCTTTACGCCCGCAGGATCGCAGAGGAACTTGGCATCAGATACATCGGCTTCGCCCTCGAACCCGATGCGGTTCCAGGGTTTGAAACCGTCGTCTACGAGATCGAGGAGGAGCTCCATCCAGATGCCGTCTTCATCCCGACTGGGAGCGCGACAAACCTCGTCGCCATAGGCAGAGCCTACCTGAAGATGGAGAAGGGTGGTGAGATCGACAGCCTGCCACAGCTTCACTGCGTCCAGTCGGCGGCCTGCGCACCCATAGCCGGTGAGTTCGTCGATTATACGCCGATAGATTCGACGCTGGCTGAGGGCGTCATCGTTCCGCATACCGAACGTAAGGAGGAGGCGGTGAGACTCATAGAGGAGACGGGGGGAACGGGATGGGTCGTCGACGACGATGAGGTCTATAGGGCCTTGGAGCTCCTAGCCCTGAACGGAGTCTACGCCTCCCCAACTGGGGCTGTCGCCGTGGCTGGAGCCTTGAAGGCCGGTTTGAGGGGGAGGCGCATCGTCTGCATCGTCACCGGAAGCGGCTTGAAGGCAAACCTGATGCCGAGGGGCTTTGAGGATCGAATCCTCAGGGTCGGCGATGAGGGGGAGTTGGAGAGGCTTATCGAGGAGCATCGGCTCTAAAGCCTAGGAGGGGTAGGAGGAGGCGATTCTCCACAACCCCCCTCAGCTGCCTATCGAGGC
>CALEIY010000061.1 GCA_937898665.1 Candidatus Bathyarchaeota archaeon
GCCTCAAACAGAACACCTCCCGTTCTCTTAATCCCATAGGGTCTGAAGGGGCTTTGATCGACGATTAGAAGCCTAAATGCATCTATTTTGAAGCAGGTGAAACAGCTTATGGTTGAGTGTCGTGGGGACGATTCAACTCACCCCCTCAGACCTGCGATATTCGTTCTCCCCCGAAGAGGTAGATATATCTTTCCACCTATGCCTCGATGACCCTAGGCTCCTCCCTCTTCCTAGGCCCCCTCACCTCTATGACTTCGCCTATGGTCAGCCTCATACCATCCCTCGCAGCCACCGTCGGGATGCCGGTCTCGACCTCAAGGTATTCGGCCTCAGCCTCAGGGCCTGCGTTGAGCATCCTCATTCCGAAGTGGGTGAGAACGGCGCATCGAGGCCTAGCCTCCTCCATGATCCTCAAAGCCTCATCGACGGAGAGGTGGAGAGGGAGGGGGGCTCCACGGGGCCTCATGGTGCAGAGGATTAGCAGCCTCACACCCCTATATCCATCGCTTATGCCCTCAAAGTAGGCTGTGTCCGAAGTATAGCCGATGGAGCCGACATCGGGGAAATCAAGCCTCAAGCCGACGGTGGCGGGATCACTATGCTCAGCCCTCAAAGCCTCGATTTCTACGTCCTCAACTTCGAGGGATACATCAGGCTCCAAGACTATAACCCTCTCAACCAAACCCTGATGATAGGATGAGATGCAGGGCCCAATATCCTCAACGCCCTGTAGGACGCTCTTAGAGGCTGCCAATACACCCCTACGCCTTGTGGTTACACGTGTCATACCCTCGATGAGAACCTCCGCATCGCAGTAGTGATCCGGATGGCAGTGGGTGACGATAACGGCGTCAAGCTTCTGAGGGCTCAACCCAGACCAATTAGAGAAGATGAGGGCCCCAGGCCCAGGATCGATGTGGAGATGCACATCACCCCAGACAAGGCGGAGTCCAGCCGTCCTACGGCGCTGAGTCACCGTGACGAAGCGTCCTCCACCGGTGGCAAGGAACCAGATCAC
>CALEIY010000062.1 GCA_937898665.1 Candidatus Bathyarchaeota archaeon
ATATGGAGAAGCGGGAGTTTGAGTAGAGGGATGTTGTCCATCCGATTGTTTGGTTTTCTATATCCCAGGTTTGACTCCATAACCCTGTGTTCACGTCGTGTATGGCGTCGTAGCTAAACCATCTTACGCCGTTTTTGATCCAGCCATGTATCATGTAGAGGTTTCGGTTCTCGTCGAAGCGCAGTACGGAGGTGTAGTCTGGGTCAAAGTCAAAGAATTTCACGTCCCAGCAATTGCCGGTATCTATCGTTCTGAAGACATATACGCCCTCAGTCGAGTTCTCTTTTCCATAGAGCCTTACAAGTGGACAGTAATTAGTGGATGACCAGGTGGCTCCCTGGTCGCTGCTGAACCATCCGGTTATGTAGGATGTTTTAGCTAAGGGAGCATACGATACGTATGGAGGATAACCTGAAAACGTGCTGTGATAATGAAAGACGACTGCATATTGCTCGGTTGCGTTAAGCTGAATCTTTTGAGGCAGCGTGACGTTAATCCAGAGGTATTGGTTGTCGTCGAGAGCTCTACCGTCGAATTGTGTGGAGGTGACTTCTACGAGAATTTGGCTCATATCTGGTTTTCCGTCTGCGGTAGTTCTGGTTATTGCGATGTGGGGGAAGATGTTGTTTCCAGCATCTCCCTTGATCCGGGCGGAGAGGTAATAAGGGGTGAAGTTCTCGGAGGGCGTAAAGGTCGCAGCTCTCCAATGGGTTTTATCAACCCCGTAGCCGCCGTATATCGTGTCTCCAGCATTAAATTTGAGTGGGGGCGGGGAATTCTGATAGCCGCCCATAAGGTAGAAGAAGGCTTCATTATAAGTGTCGTAGGGCCTTCTTATGCTACCCAGCCAATTTCCTATTGAGTTGAAAGTATAATAGGATGAGAGGTCGGCTTTCTCAATCATTTCATTATTTTCGTAGTCTATGTAGACGACCCTCAACCAGCCATAGTCTTGAAGAGCGTAATAATCTCTGTCGCCATACACCACGATTAGGTCTCTCGTCCCAAGCAGGGGAATGCCGACGGCATCAGACCATTTTTCAAAGTCATCATTCTTGTCGTTTATTATGAATGATTTGCTTGTTGTCCATGTTCCGTTGTTCCAACCACTCATCTTGATTGCTGTGACATATTCACAATCAGAAGTAGAGTAGTAATTGTAGATGATAAAAGGATAACCCTGACCATCTAAACCCCAATCTACAATATCATAAAATGTTGTTGAGGAGGAAGACCTCCATAAAACTTCGTCATCTACATCTTTATCGACTACTTGGAATGTGCCATCTGAATTGGTTATTATTTTGTCATATCGCCATTCATATCTTCCATCTCTAGAGTCGTAGGTGTAGTAGAGAACGTGGGCGTCTCCTTCATCATCGACGACGACCCAGGGATTAGAATCCCTATAGACGCCGATTCCTGCAGAGGTATACGTCCAAGATGAGCGATCTGTGCTTCTTCCAACGTAGATTGGATCATCGTAGTTGGCTCTTATGCACCACCAATAGCCTTTCGCATACCAGACATAGTGATATTTATGAATGCTCTTCCGAAGAGTTGTGCTTCCTCCAACGCTATTAAAGAGGAGCTGCTGATTCTGGTCTAAATCGGCTTTTATGAAGGGCGTCACTAAAGAGAGAAGAAGAATCGTTAGAATGAGAGAAGCCAGTAATCGCCCACTTTTAGCCGCTTTCATCTCAAGTGAGAAATACGCTGACCAGAAGGGCGGTATTGTGGAGACCCATTAGAAGCCTCAGGAGGCCGAGGGTGGCTGGGAGGGCTATCAGGGCTCTTCGCCCTAGTCTTCTCTCCACCAGGCCGTCCAGGTATTCGGTGGCTAGGGCGACGACGATGAGGAGGGCAAAATCAAAGATGGGCCAGAGTCCACGCTCCATAAGGCTAACTACCCAGGGATTGAGTTCTTGGAAACCCATGTGTAGAGCTATGACTGTTGAAGCATCATCAAATAATACGCCGATGAAGAGGAGCGTGTAAGCTGTCTCAACTATGCCCATTCAGGGAGAAATAGCTGAAATAGCTGAGGGTGCTGAGTTCACCGGCGCCTCTTGGAGCTCCTCTTCCTCTTCTTTCTCCCCTTCCTAGCTGGAGCCGTCATCCTTCTGCGCTGACGCTCCGTTAGGAAGTTCTCGGCCACCCAGTCTCGATCCTCCTTAAAAATGCGCCAAGCCTCCTCAACCCCGGGTCTGGGCTTAGGCCCAGGGACTCCAGCCTGCTCTCGGAGCTGAACCTGAGCGTGGAGACGCCTCCAAACCCTGAGGGCTCCATATTTCTTTATGGCCTTGCGTAGCGCAGCCCTCCTAGCCCTCGTCGACTTGTGGATGCCGTATCCGAATCGGGTGAGGGCGCCCCGCTCCTTGATAGGGATCTTCTTAGGACCCTTCCCAGGGGCTCCCACGTCCCTGAGCCTATAAGTCGTAGGCGGGACGTAGTGCCTCCTAACCCTGATCAGCTTTCCCCCTCGACGATACGTATAGGGGCCCCTCCAGTAGCCCCTCCTATGAACAACTATGGTGCGAGCCATTCCATAGGAGAAATAGCTCGAGTTTTTCGGATTTGAGAGATTGCTGAGGATCGCCAGGATATTCGGAAGGGGTGCGGCTGGAGGCGTGGTGTTCACCATCCCTGAGATTTTTCCCTTGGCTTCACCTCTAATTCGCAGTAGGGGTCGCCCATGGCGATGCAGCGGGTCTCTACTGCGAGGAGATTCTGCTTGAAGATCTCCGAAGCATATCCGGCGATTATGCCCCTGATATAATGGCCAAAGGGACGGTTCGCCCTATCACCCAGCTCGCATTCTATGCAGCGATGGACTCTAATTCGGAGATAGGGGGGATGCTCCCTGAATTCTAATACCTCGAGGATTCCGTATCCCAGGGATTTGAAGATTAATGTGCCGATGGCGATTTTGTCCTCTACCTTTGAGACTCGGATTCTCTTCGCTAATTCATTTACATATCTAGCTCTCTCAAATCCTACGGCTCTACCAAGGTGGTATAGCATCGCCTCTCCTCCCGATCCCAAAGACCGTCTGAAGTCGACGAGGAAGCCTCTCAAGGCTGGCTCGGAGACGATGATAGCCCTGTGGAGGCCTAGCATCACGGGGAATAATGCTTCATCGACTATGAAGCCCGTGAACCTCGGCTTGATCACCTCAACCTTCTCAATGAACTCTAGTGTTTCAAGCTCCTCTGCGAGATCTTCTGGTTCTATATCCGCCTCCGTGAAGTCCAAGAACATGAGTATGGACCCCCTCTCGTCTAGTCTCATAGGTGAGATGTAGAGGTAAGTGATGTCGAGGCCATGCCCCGCCAATATGTCCGTCGTTCTCGCCAGTATTCCAGGCTTAGAGTAGCCTCTCAGCAATAGCCCGTAGAGCCTTCGACCCTCATATAGCATAAACCTCTCAATACGAAAGGGATCCACTTCTCATCCTCGAAATTTACTCATTCGGATATAAATAATCTTTAGAGAATTCGTAATTTAGTCTCTAGTCCCTAATTAAGTATCCATTTTAACTTAACTCTAGGGCCTTGGCGAGTATTATGAGGGCGTTGTAGGCTCCGTGGATTATGTAGCAGCTCATTATGCTCCTGGTCTCCCTGAGCACATAATACATGATGAGACCGCTGATGAAGGCTGCCGCTATGAGGAGCCACATCTCAGACCCATATACGGCGTAGCTGTGATAGCCGTGCAGCACAGCCCAGAAGGCTATGGGCATCGCCACGCTGAACGCTCTCCCCTCAGGGGTGTCGCCCAGCCTCATCTGAAGAGCCTTGATGGCCAGAACCTTCGCTGACTCTTCCGCTGTGGCCACCAATCCAATGTTGAAGAGGAGGTCGTCATACCACTTCAGGCTGAGCGACGGAATCCACATAGCCGTGACGGCTGCGGAGCCGAGGAGGTTAAAGGCTATGGCCGTCATCTCGACGAGCAGCAGACCCAACACGATGCGGTCCAAATGCCCCCAGCTGAGATTCTCATCGTAGTCCACCACCTCGGCTCTGCCCTCTGGGACCCAGAGCTTGAGGGCGATGAGGCCTATGAAGCTGACAAGCCAGACAATAATGAAGAACTCGACGTAGCCCTGCGCCGGAGCCCCCTGAGTCTTCGTGTAATAGTGAAGCGAGATGAGGACTACGAAGATCATCCAGTAGATGAAGTCCGGGACGCTGCGAATCCTATACGCCATTCCTCCACCTCCACGCTGCGACGAGGCCTCCCAATCCGAGGATGAAGAGGATGAGCCTCAACCCAGCCCCCTCAGCCCCCATCAAGGAGTAGCCGCAAATGCTGAGCCTCAGCAGCCCAGAGCCCGTTCCCAAGCTGAGAATGAGAATCAGTAGGCTCATGGCGATGAGCAGCATCCGCCTCATCGACGCCTCC
>CALEIY010000063.1 GCA_937898665.1 Candidatus Bathyarchaeota archaeon
CCAGGCCTAATAAGGGGCGCCCATAGGGGGAGGGGGCTGGGAAACAAATTCCTCGACGAGGTTAGAAGGGCCGATGCCCTCATAGTCCTCTGCGACGCAGCCGGCATGACCGACGACGAGGGTAGACCCGTCCCCCCTGGGAGCCATGACCCCATAGATGATGTCAAAATGTTCGAGGAGGAGTTCGACCTATGGCTCCTCGGCATCATTAAGAAGGATTGGGAAAGGCTGACCAGAAGAGCCGAGTCGGCGAGGGAGGAGATAGGGAGACATCTTGAATCCAAGCTCTCGGGGCTGAGGATAACGAGGGAGCATATCTCCCAAGCCATAGAGCATCTAGGCCTCGATCCCTACAAGGCGAGGGGCTGGAGCGATGAGGAGCTCCTAAGCTTCACGAGGGAGCTGAGGCGGATATCGAAGCCCCTCCTCGTCGCAGCCAACAAGGCTGACAGGGATGAGGCTGATGATAACATCGAGAGATTGAGGGATGCAGGATACAGGGTTGTCCCCACATCAGCTGAGGCCGAGCTGGCGTTGAGGAGGGCTGCCCAGGCAGGAGTCATCAAATACACCCCTGGAGACCCAGACTTCGAGGTGCTGCAGCCGGAGAGATTGACGAGGAGACAGCGGCGGGCCCTGGAGATGATCCGTGAACGAGTGTTGAAGCGATGGGGTTCAACGGGGGTTCAGCAGACCCTAAACGACGCCTTCTTCAAACTCCTCAACATGATACCCGTCTACCCAGTCGAGGATGCCGAGCGATACACCGACCATCAGGGCAGGGTGCTCCCAGACTGCTACCTCGTGCCGAGAGGGACAACAGCCAGGGAGTTTGCAGCCATCATCCACAGCGAGCTAGCTGAGAGCTTCATCTACGCCATAGATGCCAGAACGAAGAGGAGGCTCGGAGAGGACTATGTCCTGAGGGAGGGAGACGTCATAAAGATAGTCTCGGCTAAAGCCCGTAAGGCTTAGCTGAGATCCTCATAGGGAACCGTAACCCTGTCGAGTAGATAGTATTCGACGAGGTATCGGAGATATCGTGCGACGTATCCATGGTAGCTCCACCTCCTAAGCCGCCGAGGGGACGTCCAGAGGGTTGTCTCCCTTATATATGCATATCGACCGATGAACCTCGATCTCAGAGCCAGGTCGAGGTCTTCACAGGCGTATAGGTCTTCCCTGAAGCCCCCAACCTTCTCGAAGCAGCTCCTCCTATAGCAGGGGCAGGAGAAGTAGCTGAGCTCGTAGAGACCTGAGATATTCGATATCCTCCTCGCGACATTGTTGAACTCGTACATGAGTCTCTCAACGGGTTTTCCATTGAGGGGTAGAACCCTGCAGAGGGCGGCGGCCACCCTCGGATCTCTGAGATATGCCTCGAAGACCTCAAGGCAGTGCGGCTCCATGAT
>CALEIY010000064.1 GCA_937898665.1 Candidatus Bathyarchaeota archaeon
GAGGTGGGCTTCCCTCTACATAGCCTCGGAGCGCCTTGGGTTGAAGGGCATAGTGGATATGGTGGTGGATATAGATGGAGAGCTCGCAGTGGTAGAGGTTAAGCGCTCGGAGCCCCTTGGGGATAAGCCCAAGAGGGATCATCTATATCAGGCCGTCGCCTACGCCATGTTGGCCGAGGAAAAGCTGGGTAGACCCGTGAGGAGGATCATCCTGAGATATCTCCCCTCAGGCAAGGTCTATGATATGCCTGTAACTGAGGGGATGAGGAGGCATATCAGGTGGACGATAAATCAGATAAATAGGATTCTGAGGGAGGAGAAGATTCCCCCGCCTCCCTCCAGGCCTGGGGGGAGGTGTCAGGCCTGTGGATGGCTCTGGATATGTAGAAAGGTCTAAGTTAAGTCTAGTTTCATCGATATGATCAGGATTGCCTATAACGATATTGGAGATCAAGTTTCAGGTGGAGAAGCCCCTAACATTCCAGGGCTACTCAGGGTTCGCCTCAAGGGGCATCATCTACGAACTCCTTAGAAGTGTGGATGTGGAGTATGCTGAGCATCTTCACTCCTCCCCCCGCCTTGCACCCTTCTCCTCCACACCCATCCTAACCCTAACACCAAAGGGGTGGAGCATAGTATATGAGCGGCTCCCAGCCCCCTCGATATGCAAAATACGCTTCACCCTCCTTGAACGGGAGATCACATCGAGGGTCTTTGAAGCCCTGGCGGGGGATGCCCCGATAAGGCTGCAGGGCGTCGAGGTCCTGCCCCTTGAGCTCTCTGTGGAGCAGGTTAAATATTCCCAATTGTTGGAGGGAGCCAGGCCTGTCAGAAGCTTCAGCGTCGAGTTCCTCACACCCACCTACTTCAGGTTTTCACCCCTCATAGCTTCAAGGCTCTTCCCCTTCAGGCTGCCACCCGGTGGAGTCGACGCCAGGCGCCTTAGGAGGGCGAGGAGGTTTCATCCACTCCCAGAGCCAATTATGATGATGAGGAGTCTCCTAAGATTGTGGAGGAGCTATTCGGACAGCCATTTCAACTATCCCAGATATAATCGATGGATAACCTCCATGGGCGTCTCCCTCTCAGGATTCCCAGAGGGCATCAAAACAGTCAGACTATATGAGGATGAGGCCCTAAGGAGATTCATCGTGGGATTCAGGGGAGTTGTCCAATACAGCCTACCCGAAGACCTATACAGGAAGCGATGGGCAAGAATAACCGACGCACTCCTACGATTCGCAGAATACAGCCATGTAGGGGGAGGGAGAACAGCCGGATTGGGGATGATAAGATATATTCCAAAGGAAAACTAAATCCACTTCGTGGCTCTTTATAAATGCCTTTACGGATTCGGGTTTCACGAGGTGACCCATAAAACTTATAAGGGTTTTTCTAAAGATATTAAGCCTGAATCCCCACGAAAGGGGTCTGAATCTCACAGAGAGAATTGAGAGTTTATGAAGGACAATAAAACTTCAAGGAATGCCTTTTGTAAAGAATCTCACAGAGAGAATTGAGAGTATCTTCATATCCTCAAATCCTCCTCTCCGATTAAAGTCTCTGAATCTCACAAAGAGAATTGAGAGATAAGGCAGCCGCCCAGCCCCCAGCCCCACCTCCCCAGCCCGAATCTCACAAAGAGAATTGAGAGTGTTATATCACCGCTACTATTGGCTCGAATCGTCCCTTGTTGAATCTCACAAAGAGAATTGAGAGTAACACCTATTGGAGGTGGATGGAGTGGTCATGGTGGATAGAATCTCACAAAGAGAATTGAGAGCTATGGATAAAT
>CALEIY010000065.1 GCA_937898665.1 Candidatus Bathyarchaeota archaeon
GTGGAAGTTGTCTATGGTTATCTCCTCCCCAGGCTTCAACTCCCTCTCCAAGATGTATCCATAGCTGTTAACCCAGACGCCTCCACGGCCGTAAACCCTCAGCCAGAAGAGGTCTCCCTCGGAGACCATTCCCCGCAGCCCCCTCCAGACGATCTCATGTTTCACGTCGCCGTGGTATGCGAGGAAGCTCATATCCTGGATGATGACGCCCTCATCCATCAGCCCTATATGCTCCACATGGCCAGGTGAGCTGGGCGCCAGCCAGACTATGCCTCCGCCTGGGCCAGCCCTAAAGGTGTTCATGAAGAGGGTTTCACCGGCCAAGACTCTCCTCATCAAACCCCTCAGGACGCCTCCAGCCGTGTGGGTCTCCACCTCCACATCTCCCTCAAGGGCCATCATCGCCCCAGATTCAGCTGTTATGCTCTCCCCACCCCCCAGGTAGACCTTCAGAGCTGTATAGGCTGGCTCACCTACAACCTCAAACCTCATCGATGCGATGACCCTCCCAAACCTATTTAAGGATTCAGAAGCCTGAAAAGGCTGTTCAACCTAATCCTAATCATGGCGCTACTCAAGGATCTGGAGGCTCTCATAAAGGCTCACGGCCCCTCTGGACGTGAGGATGAGGTTAGAGACGTCATAGCTGAGATGCTCAAGCCCCTCGTCGATGAGGTCTACATCGACAATCTTGGAAACCTAATTGGGGTGAGACATGGCTCCGGGGAGTTGAAGGTCATGGTTGAGGCCCACATGGATGAGGTGGGCATCGTAGTCAGATACGTCGACGACGACGGCTGGATATGGTTTGACAGGGTTGGCGGAATCCATGAGCGCTCCCTCCTGGGTCAGAGGATGACCATCCTCACCGATCTAGGGCCGGTGAAGGGAGTCGTCGGCCTTAAGGGGAGGCACCTATTGACGGAGGAGGAAGCAAGGAGGGCCGTCTCGGTTAAGGAGATGTGGATAGACATCGGGGCTAGAAGCCGAGCTGAGGCTGAGGATATGGGCGTAAAGATAGGAGACCTCGGAACCTTTGAGAAGCGTATACACCGCCTCAAAGACCTCGTCTGCGCCCCCTCCATCGACGACCGATCAGGATGCCTAGTCTTACTGGAAGCCCTGAGGAGGCTTGGAGGCCTAGACGCATCGATCTACGCCGTCTTCGCCGTCATGGAGGAGGTGGGATGCCGTGGAGCCCTAACGGCCGCCTATGGCATAGACCCAGACGTAGCCATTGTCGTCGACACCACCTACGGTGAGGATCCCGCCACCGATGTCAGGGAGACCCCAATAAGGATCGGCGGTGGACCTGGAGTTAGGGTTTTAGAGGCCTCCTGGAGGTGGGCGCCCCTCGGCCACACGGTTCCGAGGAGGCTCCTCAACCTCATCGTCGACGCCGCTGAGGAGGGGGGTATACCCTATCAGCGGGAGGTGGTGACCTTCTCAGCCACCGATGCCTCGACTCTCCACCTGGCGAGGGCTGGGATACCGACGGGCGAGATACTCGTAGCCCGTAGATATTCCCATTCGCCGGTGGAGGTGGCCTCCCTCAGCGATATCGAGGATGCCGCTAGGCTTGTCGCCGCCTCCGTTGAGCGTCTAGACGCGGAGTGGAGGCCAGGTCATAGACGCATCAAATAACCCTTTTTATGGGATTATGAGCTTCACATACTCCATCTTTCCACAGGTCTCGAAGGAGTCGACGATCTCCCTAATCCTCTCCGCCTCCCCGTCTAGGATGAATATCTCCAGGCATTTCTCCCCCCTGAGGTGGCTGTGAAGCTGGGTATTTATCACGTCGTCGAACTCATGTTTGATCCTGTTGACGACATCCTCATCCTCCCTCTCATGGACGACGAGGAGTATGGAGTTGATCCGACCGCTGAGCCTCTCCCTCTCCCTCCTCTCAGCGATGAGCCTCCTCAAACCAGCCCTGATGACCTCTGATCGACCTGAGAAACCCATCTCCCTCTGAATCCTAGAGACCTCCTCCAATAGGCTCTCGCTTAGGGAGACGCTGATGATCCGAGGCATCTGAGATGGATATTATTAAGCATTTATAAGGATTTTCATAATTTTTATTAAGGGAAGGTTTAAATATTGATAATCACTTTCCCTCTGGGCCTCATGAATTGGAAGCTGTTGCTGTCGATGGCGTTTATCACGCTTTGCTCCATCGGTCTGCTGCTCACCCTACACCCTGGAGGGGGAAGTAGAATCCTAGTGGCTGTCAGCATACCTCCCCTCGCCGAATTCGTGAAGGCCGTTGGGGGGGATCGCGTCGAGGTTCTCGTCATGGTTCCCCAGGGTGCCAGCCCCCATACCTATGAGCCGACGCCTGGACAGCTCTCGAAGCTTGGTAGGGCCGACCTCTATGTGATGGTCGGCTCAGGCATCGAGTTCGAGCTCTCCTGGATGGATAGATTCAGGGATGTCAACCCCAGGATGAGGGTGGTCAACGCATCGATGGGTCTGGAGCTCCTAAGGGATGACCCCCACATCTGGCTCTCACCCCGCTGCGCGATGGTGATGGTGGAGAACATCTACAGCGCCCTAGTGGAGCTGGATCCCGAGCATGAGGATTACTACGCCGAGAATCGGGATCGATACCTTGGGCTTCTAAGGGAGCTGGATGAGGAGTTCTCCCAGCTCTCATCGAAGGCGAGGATAAGGAAGATATTGGTCTATCACCCCGCCTGGGGATACCTCTGTAGAGACTATGGCCTGGAGCAGCTAGCCCTGGAGAGGGAGGGTAAAGAGCCGACGCCGAGGTGGATCGAGCAGCTCATCGAGGAGGCCAGGCGGAGCGGCATCAAGGTCATCTTCACCTCACCCCAATCTGGGAGTAGGGGGGTCGAGGCGATAGCTGAGGAGCTGGATGCGGAGATCGTGGAGATAGACCCCCTCGCCGAGGATTACGTCGATAATATGCATCGAGTCCTCGATGCCTTGAGGGAGGCGTTGGGAGTTGGGTGAGGCTATAGTTCAGCTTGAGGATGTATGGGTGAGCCTCGACGGCGTCACGGTTCTGGAGGGCGTATCCCTGACGCTGCATGAGAGGGAGTTCGTCGCCCTCATCGGCCCGAATGGCGGTGGAAAGACGACGCTTCTACGGGTTATCCTAGGCCTGGTGAAGCCCTATAGGGGTTCGGTACAGGTCTTCGGCAGGCCACCCGAGGAGGGGAGACGCTGGATCGGTTATCTACCCCAATACTCCGCCTTCGACCGAGAGTTTCCCGTAACGGTTCTCGACGTCGTCCTCATGGGTCGATATAGGGGCCTCCTCAAGGCTTACACCGAGGAGGATGTGGAGGCGGCCATGAGGGCGCTGGAGACGGTGGGCATGGCTGAGCATATCCATCGACGTATAGGACATCTCTCCGGCGGGGAGCTTCAGAGGGTTCTCCTGGCGAGGGCCTTGGCGAGGGAGCCTAGGCTACTGCTCCTCGATGAGCCTATGTCGAATATAGACCCCGAGATGAGGGAGTCGCTATACCGGCTGCTGGTGAAGCTGAAGGAGAGGATGGCGATCCTCCTAGTCTCCCATGACATCGCCGCCGTCTCAACCTATGTGGAGAAGGTGGCCTGCCTAAACCGCAGGCTCAGCTATTATGGATCGAGGGAGGAGGTTTTGAGAGGGCTGGGCGAGGCCTATAGCCATGAGATAGAGCTCCTCGAGAGGGGTTTCCCTTGGAGGTGTAGACGTTGATGCCTCCACCTCTATTCCTGAGAAACGCCCTCCTGGCATCGCTATTGGTGAGCGTCGCCTCCGGCGTCGTGGGAGCCTACGTCGTTGTGAAGCGCATAGTCTCCATCGGCGGGGGGATCTCTCACGCCACCTTCGGCGGCATCGGCCTCGGCCTGCTGCTCGGCCTAAACCCTCTTCTCACAGCCATACCCTTCAGCCTCGCCTCAGCTCTGGCTATGGCCCTGATAACCCGTAGGGGGAGGGTGAGCGAGGATGCCGCCATAGGCATCCTATGGGCCACGGGAATGGCCCTAGGAGTCCTCTTCATCTCCCTTAAGAGGGGATATGTCCCAGAGCTGTCAGCCTATCTCTTCGGCAGCATCCTGACGGTTCCAACCCATGAGCTCCAGTTGATGGCAGCCCTCGACGTTATAATCCTCCTAGTTGTCGTGCTCTTCTTCAGGGAGCTCCTCCAGATCTGCTTCGATGAGGAGTTCTCGGAGGTCGTCGGCATCCCCGTTGAGCCTCTCTACATCGCCCTGCTCTGCCTCATCTCCCTCAGCGTCATAGTTCTCGTCAGGGCTGTAGGCGTCATACTCACAATAGCGTTGTTATCGATTCCCTCCTCCATAAGTCTCAGGCTCACCCACAGCTTGAAGGCGATGATGATCCTCTCAACCCTCCTAAGCCTGACGCTCCTAATACTCGGCCTCGCCCTCTCCTATCTATTAGACCTACCCCCAGGCGCCCTAACGGTTCTCCTCTCCATAGGGGCCTTCACCCTCTCCTCCCTCAAATCCAGATGAGGCCTCCAGCAGCCTCCTCACACTCCTCCGATCGATCTTGCCCAGAGGCGTCTTCGGCAGCTCCTTGACGATGAGGATTCTCGACGGAACCTTATACGGCTCTAGATGCTCACGGCATAGGGATAGAAGCGATGAGACTAGTTCTCTCCCTCCATATCCAGCCCTCGGGACTATCAGCGCCTGGACATCCATGGCGCATCTCATTGGATCAGCCACCCCGACGACGGCTGCCTCCTCAACGCCTGGATGACTCCTCAGCAGGGCCTCAACCTCCTCAGGCCAGAGGGCGTGGCCCTCAGCAACTATCCGCTCCCCCCGTCTCCCAAGGATGCGCAGCCATCCCCCCTCATCTAGGATGGCTACATCACCCGTATGTAGCCAGCCATCCCTCAGAGCCCTCTCCGTCTCCTCAGGTCGACGCCAGTAACCCCTCATAACCTGAGGCCCCCTAACAAGCAGCTCACCAGGCTTACCGGAGGGGACATCATATCTCCCAGTCTCTAGGTCGACGATCCTAAACTCCGTGTCGGGCAGCGGAAAACCCACTGAACCTGGCTTCGGCTCCCTGTCGACGGGTGTGCAGTGGGTGACGGGTCCAGCCTCGGTTAGTCCATAGCCGTGATGCAGCTTTGCACCGGTTAGCTTCATGAATCTCTCAGCCGTCTCCCATTCGAGGGGTGCGCCCCCAGTCACAGATAATATCAGGCTCCCTAGATCATAGTCTCCAACTCTGGGATGGTTTACGATCTCCCTGATCATCCTGGGGGTAGCAGGTAGATGGGTTGCCCTATAGCGTTGTATGACCCTCATGATCTCCTCGACTTTGGGCTTAGGCACGAGGATCAATGTTGCCCCTGCGAGGAGGGGCTCATGTAGAGCGACGGTTAGGCCATAGCTGTGGAAGAAGGGGATGGCTGAGACTACGTGGGGCCATCCAGCTGGATAAGGCCTATGGTAGCGCCACCAACCCCTAGTCCAATAGTAGGTCTGGAGGGCGTTGGCCATGAGGCTGTAATGGGTGTGCATAACACCCTTTGGAGGCCCCGTCGTTCCGCCGGTGTAGAGTATGACCGCTAAATCCTCCCTGGGGTTGATCTCCGTCTCAATACTCCTGGGAGGCGCCTCCAGGAGCTCCCTAAATCTTCGGGCGTCTCCCCCCTCCCTCAAGCCTCTATGCCTGAGATGGCTTAGGACTCTTAGATGCCAGGGGAGGTAGCTCTCAGCCTCGGCGAGGTAGATCTCCCAGCTCCCCTCAGGCAGTTTATCCAGGAATCTGTCGAGGGCTATGAGGATCCTGGCTTCAAGCTCTGAGAGTTCACGTCGAATCTCCTCCCTCGGGTTTAGGGGGTTGAGGGGGGCTGCGACGCATCCAGCGGCAAGTATGCCGAAGTAGGCGATGACGAATTGGGGGATATTCGGCAGCATTAGGGCGACTCTATCTCCTCTCTCCAAACCCATCTCAGCGAGGGTGGAGGCTACCCTGAGGGATTGCTCCCAGAGCTTAGAGTAGCTGATCCTACGGCCATAATAGATGAGGGCTGTCCTCCACGGATATTTCACTGCCGAGTTCTCCAGAATCTCGTAGAGCGGCCTTTCAGGGTAGCTGAGGCTTCTAGGAACCCCTTGGGGATAATACATCCTCCGCTTCACTTCAACCAAGAGGGTTATAAGGGCTGCCATGGTGAAGGATTTAAGCCCTCAAGCCCACATACCCTTGGTGAACTCCATGGATTGGGGTATGCGAAATAGATTGTCGAGGATAATCCAGCCGAGAGATGGGAGATCCCTCGTCATCCCGATAGATCACGGCTACTTCCTCGGCCCCACAACCGGCCTTGAGAATCCGAGGAAGACCCTTGAGCCCCTCATACCCTACCTCGACGCCATAATGCTGACGAGGGGAATCCTCCGAAACTGCGTTGACCCCAACTTCGATAAGGGAGTCATCCTCAGGGTCTCAGGAGGCCAGAGCATAGTAGGCCCATCGCTGTCAGATGAGGATATCATAACATCGGTGGAGGAGGCCATAAGGCTGAACGCCTCAGCCGTATCGCTCTCCATCTATGTCGGCACCGAGCATGAGCATCAAACCCTGACGAACCTGGCAAAGCTCATCGACGAATGCGAACGATATGGTATTCCAGTCCTCGCCGTCACGGCCGTTGGGAAGGAGCTGGAGAAGAGGGAGGCGAGGTATCTCGCCCTCTGCTGTCGAATAGCGGCTGAGCTGGGAGCCAGATTTGTGAAGACCTACTACTGCGAGGGCTTTGAGAAGGTCGTCGAGGGCTGTCCCGTCCCAGTGCTCATCGCAGGAGGCCCTAAGATGGAGACGGAGATGGATGTCTTCGAGACCATCTATGGATCTCTGGAGGCTGGTGGAGCCGGCGTCGTCATGGGGAGGAACATCTGGCAGAATGAGTATCCCACAGCCATGATCCGGGCTGTGAGGGCCATAATCCATGAGGATGCGACGCCGAGGGAGGCCCATCAGCTTTACAGGGAGCTGGTTGAGGAGGAGTCTAGAGGGGCCTGAGGATCACCTCATCCCCCCTCTTTAAGCCCAGCCGCTTAGAGGCGTCGCCCAGGTTTATGGCCAGCTCAAGGTAGCCTCCGCTATCCAGGAGTAGCAGCGGCTCACCCTCCCCCACGGCTGAGAAATATCTGGCATAGGGCACCCTGAGCCGTCTATCCCCCCACTCCACCTCCAGGAAGTCTCCAAACTCGACGCCGAGGAGCCTCAAATCATGATCCGTGGCTCCGAGGACGACATTCCCAAAGCCGTCGATGTGGATCACCCTAGCCCTGAGGTGGCCATCCCCCACTTCCACATCGTAGCTTGGAAGCCTGACATAGCTTTGGAGCTCCACCCCCAGCTCCGAGGGTGGAACACCATTAGCTATGTGAGCCGCCGTTGGGGCGAAGATGTCTCTGCCATGGAAGACCTCTGAGAACCTCTCCGGCAGCAGCTCTGAGGCCTTGATCTCGTAGATGCCTCTTATGCCGAGCTTCTCAGCCGCTGGGGCGAGGAGGCCGTTGTCGGGGCCTATGAAGATCGCTCCCTCAGCCTCTATGATGATCCCCTTCCTGGATCCTCCGACGCCTGGATCTACGACGCCGACGTGGATGGTTCCAGCTGGGAAGTAGGGTGCACATCTGGCGAGGTGGAAGGCCCCCTCCCCCACATCAAACTTGGATACCTCATGTGTGATGTCGACTATGACGACGTTCGGGGCTATTCTAAGGATGACGCCCTTCATCTCCGCCACGTAGGAGTCCTTTAGGCCGAAGTCCGTCAGGAGGGTGATGACCCTCATCGAGCTTCAAGAGGCCATTTAGAGCATAAAGCTAACTCTCCCCCTCGGTTTCCCCCTCATGTTTTATGAGGAGTCTGAGGAGGAGGGGGGCTGCCAAAGTGGTTCCTAATACCATGAAGACGATGAGGGCGTAGAGATTCTGATCGATTAAGCCTACTTCGACGCCCTTCCTCGCCAATATGAGGCCTACCTCGCCTCTAGGTATCATGCTCAGCCCTATTATGAGGGCCTGTGAACCCTTGAAGCCGGCCAGCAACGATGTGGAGCCGCAGCCTAGGGTCTTGGAGGCTATGGCGATGAGGATGAAGAGGAGGGCGAGGGGGATTAGGTGTGGGATGGATTTCACATCTACGGCGGCTCCGATGAGGACGAAGAACATCGGTGTGAGGACATGGCTGAGGGGTGTTAGATCGTCGACGATGATCTCCTTCTCCCTCGACTCCGCGAGGAGCATACCAGCGATGAAGGCTCCGATGATGGGGGCCAACCCTATTAGGCTTGCTATATAGGCCGTGGAGATTCCCAGGAAGAGGGCGAAGGATAGAAGCGTCCCCCTCATGGGTATCCTGTTCAGCGCCGCCATCAATCTCGGCAGAGCCTTAGAGCCTAGGAGGAGGGTTAGGATGATGAAGGCTGTGGAGGTTAGAACCGTTCTCAGAATTATGAGGGGCTTCAGGGACCCCATCTCCAAAAGGCCGAAGAGGATGGTGATGAGGAGCATGGAGACTATGTCGTCGCAGATGGCGGTGCAGAGAACAGCTCTAGACTCGGGAGCGTCCATCCTATCGAGGTCGGAGAGAACCCTCACGGAGACGCCGATGCTGGTGGCCGTGAAGACCGCTCCCAGATAGAAGGCGCCTAGATGCCCAAGCTTGAGGAGATAACCCACCAGGGCTCCCATGGCGAGGGGGAGGAGTATATCCCCAACGGCTATGAGGCCTACCCCCTTCCCCACCCCCATGAGGGTTCTTACATCCGTCTCTAGGCCGACCTCGAAGAGGAGGAGGATGACGCCGAACTCGGCGACGAATTCGAAGACTATGTTCGGCTTCAATATGTTTAGAATGCTTGGGCCGAGGATGATGCCAGCTATGATCTCGCCTAA
>CALEIY010000066.1 GCA_937898665.1 Candidatus Bathyarchaeota archaeon
CCCCCTCCGTGGCTCGAATATCCATCCGTTATATCTCAGCTCGTCTAGGATCCGTTCAAGCTCTGCGTCGTTTAGGTTGAACTCGCTTCTTAGGAGGTCTTTGAACTCCTCCTCGGTGAAGCTCTGTCCGCTGAGGCCTCCTACGAAGTCGAGGATGCTCCTCTTCTCGCTTATGGGCATGGCCGTCGGCGTTGGGGCTGGCTCCACAACCCTCGGGGTCTCCAGGGGTTTCTCCACGGCCTCAAGCTCCTCGAATTCGAAGAGGCCTCGACGCTTGCGCATTCGACGCTCCTCAACGGCTTCGAGGTGGCGTTGATACTCCCTCCTAGCCAGCTCGTATAGGCTTCGGATTTTACCTGGGATGTCGAGGCCTACGAGGACGCCGACGATGGAGACCCAGGGGGAACGCTCTATGGGGTATATGCCCAGAATGATGTCTCTCCCTATGAGGGTGTCCTTGAAGCAGCGTCTCACCCTGTCAACCTGGAGCGTCGTGAAGAGGTGGCTGGGGCCTTCGATGCCGAAGATGGCTCCGACAGCCGTCTTGGTGTCGACGTCGGCGAAGAGGCTGCTATTCCAGGTGTCTATCAGCGTCGATGATAGGTCTTCCACCTCATCCGATCTGGCTTTATAGTTGGAGAGGGTGGCGAAGCCCTCATAGCGGAAGATCGTCGACAGCTCAGACTCATCTATGCGGTCGGCCCTGCTCGGCATGTGAGCCAGGTCGACGAGGTCTAGGAAGGTCTCGACGACGACTCGGTTCACAGCCTCATAGGCCTCGGTGAGCGTCTTATGGGGATAGTGGGCCACGATCTTGTCGTTATCTATACAGATCAAGGCCTTCAGGGCCTCCTGCCTGTAGAGGAGGTCTAGGCCTCTAACCGCGTTGATCTTCGTCTTAACACTCTCCCTCTCGAAGGGTAGGGTGGCGATGGCGATGCACTCTCTGCCGAGGTCTCCGATGATCTCAGCAACTATGGGGGCGATCCCAGAGCCTGAGCCTCCGCCTTCGCCTAGGGTCAACAGAACAATATCCGTGTCTGGGGCCAGCAGCCTCCGGATCAGCTCCTCTATATGGCCTCGGGCCTCTATCGCCGCCCTACGCCCCTCCTCCCAGTCCCTGGCCGCCCCCCTCCCAGAGCCTATGCAGAGCTTATTCCCCTCTGGGATGTTCATATGCGTCAATAGGTCGGCCTTATCGGTGTTGATGGCGCAGACATCGACGATGACTCCCTTCCTCGTCTTCGCTAGGCCCTTGAAGGAGTTTGCGATCTTACCGCCGCAGTGCCCCAATCCTATTGTGAGAAATCTCATGTCCAAGTTATGAGGGGGGATGAGAATTAAAAAGTATCATCACCAAGCCGCATCCCTGGGGAGGACAGCTATCTACGCCTCTCCAACTCCCTCAACTCAAGTTTCTTGAAGAGTCTTCGAAGCTGCCTCTTCATCCGTCTACTATCCCTGCTTAGGCCGAGGTAATCGGCGAACTCGGGCGTCGTCCTCACGATGGTCTTACGGCCATGGCGCTCACGTGTTATCAGCCCCATCTCCTCCAGCAGCCGTAGATGCCGATAGACGTGGCTCCCCCGAGCCTCCACGATGCGCCTCTGCTCTATCGGCTGATAGAGGGCGATGAAGGACAACGTCCTTAGAGGCCCCCGCGTCAATAGGGGCTTAGGGCTGAAGCCCTTAGCAACCCTAGAATACTCAGCCCTCAACTGCAGCACGGCTCTACCCCCAGGGAGAAGCTTAACCTCCAGCGGGCTTCCGGATCGTTGATACTCCTCAGACAGCCTTCTGACGAGGCCTGCCACCTCCTCCTCCGAGTCAAGCTTCAGGTATTCACAGAGCTCCGTCAAGGTCAGCGGTCTACCAGCCGCATATAGGAGGGCCTCCAGCTCTGCGAGCTTACTCATCGACGCCCCCTCAACGCCTCCATATGCCTTATGCTCCGCTCGATATGCTCCCTGGAG
Source organism: Candidatus Bathyarchaeota archaeon (assembly GCA_937898665.1). Taxonomy (GTDB): domain Archaea; phylum Thermoproteota; class Bathyarchaeia; order TCS64; family B23; genus B23. The sequence continues at coordinate 1,974 of CALEIY010000066.1, forward strand.
GCTATGTCGCCTCTATGCCATAATGCCCCACCCCTTATGGC
>CALEIY010000067.1 GCA_937898665.1 Candidatus Bathyarchaeota archaeon
TTTCAAGCAGAAGACGGCATACGAGATGTAGAGAGGTCTCGTGGGCTCGGAGATGTGTATAAGAGACAGGAATATCTCCAGGTCTCTTGGTTTCACCCGCTTCTTGAGGCGTTCTAAGACCTCTTCGAGGAAGGCTTCATCCTTCTCCATCCTTAGGAATTCATATTGCTGAGCCTGTTCAGGCTGAGAGTCAGCCTGGGTCTCTTCCTCTTCTCTCTCAACTATGAGGAGGGTGAAGGGGTCTGGCCCGTCGTAGCGGGGATTATACCAGACGCCGACTTCGCCCCGATGCCACCAGACTCCGTAGCCTATGAAGTGAGGGTCATTCACTCTTTCACGTTCAACGTCTGCGAGGAATTCTATTCCCTCGTCGCCGATGAAGCTCTTGACCACGCTACGGTCATAGGGATTGGTGGGCAGCGACTTGAAGATGAGGAGATCATTATCGGTGGTGAAGGCTGGCGGGGCTCCATGGAAGCGATGCATACCGAGGAGAGCTATGACCAGCCCTCTATTCCTCCCCGTGGCCTCTCGGAACTTGTGTCTAATCCTGAACCAGTCACGTGCCACCTCAGCTATCTTCCTCTTTGTGAGAGCTTCAAGGGCTGAGGTGAGATCCTCACCGTAGAGGATGGCTACCTCTGCATCTACGGGGATGTTCCCCAGGAGAAGAGAGAGATCATCTCGATGCATGATACATCGCACTGTATGCCCCTGATAGGCCTTCAAGGCCTCTGAGGCTATCCATCTGGCTGTGTGGCTCTTCCCAGTCATCTGGGCGCCGTAGATGGTGACGTGACGCTTCACTACGGCGTTATCCCACTTCTCCAGCTTTCTTTCACTCCAGATTCTCTCAGGTCTGGGGAAGAGTATGCTGAGGGCTCTCCGCATATGCTCCTTAGCCTTCTCATAGCTGAGTTGAGGCGGCTCCCGCCAAGTGAGGCTGGGCCTGGGAATCCGAGGGATCCGAGGCCTACTCCTCGCTGCAAGAGCCTCCCTCAACGCCATCTCTAATCCTCTCCTGAGCCTTCATCCCATAGGCCGTGTAGCCGAGGACTATGAGAAGCTGACTGGCATCCATCCCTGAAGCTCTGCGCACCTTCTCCACCGCAGCTATGTCAGCCAGCAGTTGATTGAACTCGGGAACCTCTCGACGTATACGGGCTGTGAAGGGATGCATCATGATCTCGAAGGCCTTAGGGTTGAGGAGCTCCCCGATTTCAGGTTGGGCTGCAGCCTGCTCCTTCAGCACCGCTGCGAGCTGCTGAACCTCAAGGGCTTCAACCCTCACCCTGCTCATCCTATGATCACCTCACGTGGCTTGGTCTCGACAGCCTTCTCCGCTTCCTCAGGCTTGGAGATGAGGCCCATAGCCTCCAGCAGCTTTATGACATACTGCTTAGCCATCTCGCTGCCGATCTCCAAAGCCTTCTTCTCAGCTTCAGCCTGCACCCTGTAGAGTTTCACCAGGTTCTCCTGATATGCCTTCGATAGCTTCTCGACGTTCAGCAGGTCGGCCTTGAACTCCTCGATCTTCATTTGATGCATAGAGGTGACGATGGCTCTGATTCCCCATCGATCCTCGGCGACTTCCTCTACATAGTAGATGCGATTCCCCTGGCTTCCAAAGACGGGGATATACCACGCTGGCTCCTCCTCTTTAGCTGTGGTCACCAGTATACGCTTTCTACGGCCTCTGAGGAAGTCTCTCCAACCTATATCGGCGAGTATCGGCTGACCAGTCTCATCGAAGACGACTTCACATAGATAGATGTCGGCGGGAGGCGGCTCACCTTCATAGAACTTGATGAAGAACCATGTGCTGGGCGTAGGCTTCATGATGAAGACTCCGAAGATGAAGGCGCTGAGGAAGATAGGGGCATAGGTCCAGGCGACGTTTATGAGGGCGACGTGATAGATATACCACCAGGCTGAGGCTGCGGCGATTATGATGATGGCTTCAAGGGCGAGGAAGACTATCCAGCTCCTCACCTTAGGGACAGCCTTCACCCTGTTTATGGCTTCTTTGGCTGCGCCTATGGCTGCGAAGCAGACAAAGGCTGCGCCGCTTATGTAAACCATCCTATCCACGGCGAGAGAGCCCAGCGTGTAGCGTGGAGCGGGGAGATAGGCTCTCTTGGTTTGATGATAGCCATCCCAGATTACTTCACCCTGATAGACCAGATTCATGCGATGCAGGGAGACGTGGATGGGTAGCTCTAGGTCGATGAGGCCGTAGGCTCCCATAGGCCTCACCTTCTCCCTCATGGTTCTGAGGCCGATGATGCGGGTGCCGTTCTCGGTTTCCTCTTCCCGCCAGAATTGCAGCTCCACCTCTAGCTCACTGTGTCCAGGGGCGAAGACCGCCAGCTTCAGGGTATTGCTGTGAAGTGTCTTCCCGTCGAGCAGGGGCTGAAGGCCCCACTGGGGGTGCTCGTAGAAGATGAACCAGAGAGTGTTATCAGAGGCCACCTTACCCCGGTAGAAGCCTCTGAAGGGCCCTTCGAATTCAGGTAGCTTTACCTCGGGGAGACTCCAGTGAAAGTGTCCAGCCATGAATAATATGCCAAAGATGATGGCGGCTGTCAGCGCCACCCATTTGAAGCGTGAAGGCCTCGGCTGAGGAGCCTCTTCCTCGCTCATACCTTGATCGGCCTCCCCTTCAAGCCGAGCTTCTCCCTGAACCGGTTAATCGCCTGGGCGTAGCGCTTCATCTCACGTTTATCTCCCCTGGCCTTCGCTATCTTGAAGCCCTTCCACGCCTTCCTTAGGCCACCCCATAGGCGGCCTCTCTCAGCCTTTCTCCTCTTCCTTCCCATCTCCTTCACCTCTTCAGCTTGACATAGACCCCTATACCTGCGGCGAGGCCTAGAAGAGCGATGATGAAGTCCACGGGGTCATCTACCACCAGGCTATAGCAGAGGACGTATAGGCCGTGAAGCCAAGTGAGGGTCAGCGCAGGAATAGGGCTGAAGGTCATCAGCGATAGTGCTATAGCGAAGGCGATGACAGCTATCATCGCAGCCTCATGCCCCAGACCTCTGGAGCCACTCGTTGAGAGGTAAGGATTCAAGGGGTTCAGCTTGACCGTTCCGCCTTCGACGAGTTCATGGATCACCGTGAAGCCATAGATGACTGCGATGAAGAGCATCGCAGTCATCCATCCCCAGATAGCTGCGAGTATGATGGCAGCTATGAGGGTGGCTATCCACGCAGCCCACTCGAACTCGTATCCCTTCCTCTTCATCTCCTCCTCTCTCCCTTCACCTGCTCCCGCCCCGGTGGGTTCAGGGCCCACACGGGGCCTCGGGGCAAACATAAAAATGGGGTTCTCCTGGGTGAGGCGCCTAGATATAGCCCTGCACCCTAAGCACAATCACCAATAGGGCCATCAGCGTGAACAGCGCCGCGAAGAACCACTTCGAAGACAGCTTCTCGCCAACCCGGCTGACCAGTCCCCGCGCCCCCTTCTTGGCCCCCTCGTAGATGAGTAGCGCTATGACGAGGCTGATGAACCAGGGAAGCTTCTCCCAGAGGAAGCCTGCGACGTTGCTCCAGACCTCGGCGAGGTTCAAGGCCTTCACCTGGCAGCCAGCGCTATGAGAGCCACCAGAACTATGAAGACGAAGACCGCCACCAGGGGGTTCGCAGTCAGGTAGGCGATGACGGTCTCGACGAGGTTCACCAGACTGTCGAGCATCGGCCTCACCGCCGCGGAGGCAGCTTCATCCTGTCAGCGGCCTTCCTGTAGACCTCGGCGATGCGCCTCAGCTGATGCCGTTCACGCTTTGACAGCTTCCGCCTCTTCGCCGCGGCCTCCGCCCTGTTCGCCGCGAGAACCGTGACCCTCTTCACCCTCACGGCCTTATCCCGGGTCTTCGCTGACTTGAACTCCCTGAGCAGTCGACGGGCTGACTCCCTGGCGTCTTTAATCGTCGTGAACTTCACGATCTTGGCGTACTTCGGGTGGCGCGCGGGGCCGAAGAGGCTCCGCTTCCTCCCCTTCTTCCCGCCCTTCTTCCGAGCCATCACCTCTCACCCCCCCGCGTTATCCAGAGGTAGAGGAAGACGAGGAAGAAGCCAAGGCTGATGTAGCCGTAGTAGACCGTCGGCACCTCATAGATGCCCAGATTCGTCAGCGCGTCGAAGAGGGCCTGCAGCGTCTGGAAGCCGAACATCACCTTCCACACCGTCACGCCTCCCAGGATCGCCGAGAGGCTGAGCGCCTTCCTGCCCCCGCCCTTGACAAACCAGATGACAGCTATGAAGGTCAGGCAGAACAGGGCCGCCGAGACGACGTCCCAGTTGATGGATGTCAGGAAGCTCATGGCATACACCTCACAGGCGGTAGGTCTCCCCCCTCTCCGCAGGTCTCAGGTACGGCTCGCCTGGCTTCCTCTTCTTCTCGGTCTTCGACTTCTCGGTCCTCGGCCTCTCCTTCCTCTCCTCGGTCCTGCGCCTGGTCTGCCTCTGGGTTTTCTCCCCGCTCACGAGATAGAGCCCGCCGCCAGTCACGGTTCCCGCCGTGGCACCAATCAAATATACACCGGGGGCCCTCTCCTGAACACCGGCGATGTATGCGTCCCCGGCTGTCTTCACGACCTGCCACTGAGCGGCGAACTGCTGGGAGATCTGGCTCAGCGACTCGGATGTCGGCGCCTTCAGATAGGGCCAAAGTGGGATGTTGATGCCTGGTATCTTGTTTATGGCCATTATGACCATGTTCACGATGGTTATGAAGAAGTTCCCCACGAGGCTGATGAACCCCTGAGCCGTCCAGCTTATGGCGGCGAACAGCCAGTTGAAGACGTTGAGAATGCTTCCCCAGATGAAGGTTCCCGTCGCCACCAGTAGTGCCATGAAGCCCTGGGGGTTCATGACGATGAGGGCGACTACGGCTGACACTGGTATGATCCAGAGCCACCATGTTCTCCTGGCTACCTCAAGTGTGAGCATTGAAGCCACGGCGCCTCACCCCTCTGTCAGCC
>CALEIY010000068.1 GCA_937898665.1 Candidatus Bathyarchaeota archaeon
ATCTCCCTTATGATGCGGACAGCCTCCCTCAGCTGGGCTATGCGAACCCGATGTGGGGGGAACTCGTAGCCGTAGGCTTTATACTCATCCTCCTTCCATCCGGCCCCTATGCCGAGGATGAATCTTCCACCGCTGAGCATCTGAAGCGTCGCCCCCATCTTCGCCACCAATACGGGGCTCCTAAAGGAGTTGCAGAGAACTATGCTCCCAAAGGTCAACTCTGGGAAGAGGGCTGAGAGATAGCTGATGGCCGATAGGCATTCGAGGTTCGGAGTCTCCCGTGGAACGAAGTCGGCCCAGGGATAGAGGTGGTCGCAGACCCACGCCGAGTCGTAGAGGTCGCTGAGCCTTCCGAGGAAGCTGAGAACCTGACCTATGAAGGCCGTCCCACTGCTCCCATCGATGGGGAAGCTTGGAACCCTCAAACCAAACCTGGTCATCAAATAGGTTAATGGCCTTAACAGGTCATAGATGTTCTGATCAGCCCCTAAGCCTCCTGAGGATCAGGCCGATGATTAGGCCTATGGAGACGCCGAGGGAGAGGATCAAGGCTATAATGGAGATGGCGAGGCCTGCTATGGGGGCTCCACCCTCATCGATAGGAGGATGAGGATCGCCGAGGGGAGTAGATACCAGAGGAGGCTCCACCTACCCCTGATGTAGGCGGTTATAGCTGTCGGAGCTGATATGATCACAGCGAGGAGAATTGCGGTCCACATCCCATTCAGCCTCCGAGGAGGATGCTGTGATCGATGAGATGATCGATTTTGTAGTTATGTCTCCTGAGAAACTCTTTGAGTTCTCTATCCATGGTTAATAGCTTCATCCCCCTGCTGATGGATGCGGCGTATAGGAGGTTGTCTATGATGTCTCTGTGACCAAGTCTTCGGAGGTTGAATGCCATGAGTATATCCTCGGCTGACGGCTCAATCCATCTATAATATCCGCTCTCCATCAGCGATTTGACGGCCTCCCTAAATCTCTCCGCTATGTCGATCCCTCTCCTCTCCGCCTCCCTACAGATTTTACCTATCAGCTCTATCCAGGTTGTTGATAGGCAGAAGAACTCCACATCGCCTCGGAGGAGGAGCTCCCTCATCCCCTTTAAGTCCTCGTCGGAGATTCCCTCCACCTCCAGGCCGAAGGTGGGGAGGAGATATGTTGAGTCTAAGAGGATTCGATCAGCCATAAAGCCCCTCCTGCTCCAATTCGGACTCCCTCTCAAACTCCTCCA
>CALEIY010000069.1 GCA_937898665.1 Candidatus Bathyarchaeota archaeon
GAGGCTGTGAATTGGCCGACATTCCAGTAGAACCAGTCCCTCCCAGCGACTATATCCATCTCCGATGAGAGGTAACCCCTCCTCTGATAGTCTGCCAGCATCGTGTTCAAAATGTGAGCCATCACATCCGGCTTTAAGAGAGCTAAAAGCGGATAGACGGCCCTGCTCTGATCCCACCAGCAGCTGGTGTAGCCGTTGAATCTGCTCCAGAAGGGGCCTGAGCCGACATCCATGACGTTTCGATAGATGGAGTCTAGGCTGGGGGACTCGTCTACATAGCATCCCAGGTTGAGGAATATTGTGAAGAGGTGGGTGTAGAAGGTTCTCTTCACCGCCTCACACGCCTCTATCTCTATGAGGCGTAGAACCTCGTTCCAGCTCTGCCTTAAAGCCTCGACAGCCGCATCGAAGTCTCCATCATACTCTGAGAGGTAGCTCTCAGCCCTCTCAAATCCTTTGAAGCTATGGGCGACGACGACTTCAACGGCGCTGTCAGAGGTGTATTCCACATAGAAGCCTACCTCCTCCCCAGAAATGGAGTCGGCTCCTGGATTCGTGACGGGTGAACCATCAACTATCTCGAATGTCCCCCAGGCGTTAAACTCCTTTGAAAACTTCACTATCTGATATACCGTTACATCCGCCTCTCCGCCGAGATGATTCGATATCTTCCATGTATGGGCGTCTATCCTCTGAATCGTCTTTGAACCATTAACCGTATCTCCAAAGAGGTTAGGCCTATAGTCCGCCACCAATCTCGCCTGCTGATCATACTCTGGGAAGCTGTATCTGAAGATGGAGAGATGCTCAGTGACCGTTATCTCCGCTTCTGTCCCCCTCCCAGGCTTATCCTCAAAGTATTTCACCTTCAGCTTGCTCGGCGTTCCCTCCACTCTCTGCCATCTCTCCGATAAGTCCCTGACTATAAGCGAGTCATCTATCACTACATAGAATCTCGGAGACTTTGAATAGTTGAGGGCGACCTCCCCCTCATGTCTAGAGCCCGCCATCACCATTCCAAAAGGCTTCCTAGTATAGCCCCAACCATGAGCCAGATCGGTTGCCCTTACAAGGCTTTCAGGCTCCAGGCTCACCCTATCAGCCTCCTCAGATAGGCCACCTTGAAAAGCACCCTATCGCCGAGAGTTCTGAGCTGAAGGGCTACAACCTCATATCGATAACCCATCCACTCAACCTGATCGTCTTCCTCGACGAGGCTGTCAGCCTTGAAGTAGCCGACCCTATCATCCTTCTGGAGCTCCCCTGCGGGGAGGATGATCTCGCCTACCGCTGCGTATCTGCGGACATGCTGTATCAGGGCCTTCTCCTCAGCCTTGAGGCTCCACTGATAGCGGGGTCGTCCATACTCATCGACGCCTGTCTGCTCCCTGCCGTAAATCTTAACGATGTCCCCCCTCAGCTCTATGAGCTCCTCGACTCTGTTCACATGGCTTCATCTCTCCAGCTGACTAATCAACATTATTGTGAAATTTCCACAGTGAAAATTTCACTGTGGTTTTTCCACTGTTGC
>CALEIY010000070.1 GCA_937898665.1 Candidatus Bathyarchaeota archaeon
TTAATGATACGGCGACCACCGAGATCTACACCGTCTAATTCGTCGGCAGCGTCAGATGTGTATAAGAGACAGGCGATCTCCCATCGCCTCGCATATCTCCTAAAGACGATAGCCACCTCCTCCCTCTTTCTAACGGTTATCTCCCTACCTCTGATATTCTATCTACCTGGCCGCCCCCTAGTGAGGGTGGAGCTAGGTTTTGTCTCCCTCACGGCTACAGTTGAGGGTCTCTCCAGGGCCTCAGCCTTCTTTCTAAGATGCCTTAACACCATCTCCATCTCCCTTGGATGGATGAGTCTCGTTGGGGTTGATTCTCTTATCGAGGGTCTCCGCTTCATAGATCCCTCTGGAACGATCCCTCTCCTCCTCTTCCTCTCAACTAGGTATATCCCCCTATCCATAAGGGAGACTGTGAGAATCCTAGCCGCCAGGGAGTCGAGGATGATGCGGAGGGATCGAGGAGTGGCATGGATGATCCTCTCAACCTCCATCGGGGATCTCCTATTGAGAAGTCTCCATAGGGCTGAGAGGGTGGGCATGGCGATGAGAGCAAGGGCATTATCTGGGAGGCTTCCCTCCCCCATTACACATAGCGCCCTCAGCCTACGCGATTTAATCGTCCTACCCCTGGTCGCATTATATATCGTCATATACTCCCTGAGGTGGCTGATATGACTGATGAGATATTATCCTGCTCCGATGTCTGGTTTAGGTATCCCGATGGAACCATCGCCTTGAGGGGAATATCTCTCGCCGTATATGAGGGGGAGATCCTAGCCATCCTGGGGCCGAATGGAGCTGGGAAATCAACGCTTCTCCTCGTACTCGCCGGATTGTTGAAGCCGTGGAGGGGCTTCGTAAGATATAGGGGTGAGAGGCTGAGGGTTGATGACCCCTTAATTAGGCGGAGCATCGGCATGGTCTTTCAAAATCCCGATGATCAACTCTTCTGTCCAACCGTCTTCGACGATCTAGCCTTCTCCCTCAGACAGCTTGAACTACCCGAGGATGAGATCAAGCGTAGAGTTGAGGAGGCCGCTCTCCTGGTGGGGGTCTCCCATCTACTCCATAAACCTCCTTATAGGCTCAGCTTCGGGGAGAAGAAGAGGGTAGCATTAGCATCCATCCTGATATACGATCCCGAAATACTCATCCTCGATGAGCCTACATCCTCGATGTCGCCTAGATTCATCTCTCAGATTAAGGAAATCCTGAAAGAGAGGCGGAGCATCGGGAGAACACATATACTTGCCACGCAGGATGTTGAATTTGCCTATGAACTAGCAGATCGAATAGTGATAATTATAGAGGGAAGATTAAGACGAGAGGGTTCACCAGAGATAATTATACAAGAACCTAATCTCCTAGAGGAAGCCGATTTGAAAATTCCTAAAGGTGTATGATTCATTAATCCAAATGTTGTCTACCTCGCTGTCCCGCATTATAACACCGTGATACTTATATCCCATCGATCCAGTTATCAGGTGGTATGATATTCCCCTGTGAGACCGTCTCCCCTGGTGGAAGCCGTGGTCAGGGAGCCCTTTTCATAGACCAGCTCCACTGCAAGTCCGTCGATCTTGGGCTCCACTGTATATTCAACAGGAGAGTCGTCCCCGAGGAATCTCTTGACACGGGCGTCGAAATCCCTGATCTCCGCTCCCGCCTCCGTGGCTGCTGCGCCGACGCCCGTCTCCTCGAGCAGGCGCTCGGTGATGCTCCACCGCAGGCCCCCTGGTGAGTCACCCACCCACGCCTCGGCACCCGCCTCCCGAACCAGGGTGACCGTGGCCCGCACGATCTCGGGATGGGTCGTCACCGCCCGCTCCGGGCGCTTCGGCGACAGCAGGTTCGGCTTCAGGAGCACCCGCTGGCCGGGCTCGACGAACCGGCCGACGCCGCCGATGCCCTGGCGGTTGCCCTCTGCCACCTGGGCGAGGTCCATCTGGGCCGGCTGCTGGCTGAAGAGGAGCCGGGCAAGCACCGATGACTGTCTCTTATACACATCTCCGAGCCCACGAGACCTCTCTACAGCTCGTATGCCGTCTTCTGCTTGAAAAAAAA
>CALEIY010000071.1 GCA_937898665.1 Candidatus Bathyarchaeota archaeon
GGAGAAACCGAGAAAAGCGATCGACATCAGGCCGGCCATTATCATTGCTATGGGCAGGCCCTTCAGCGGTTCGGGTATCCGAGCGAGTTCGAAGCGCTCCCGCTGCCCGGCCATGAGTAGGAGGGCCAGGGTGAAACCTATTCCCGAGGCGAACCCGTGGACGATGCTCTCCAGGAAATTGTAGGTCAAATCCACGTTCAGGATCGACACGCCGAACACGGCGCAGTTGGTGGTTATAAGGGGTAGATATATGCCGAAGGAATTATAAAGGGCTAGGTTAGTCCTCTTGATGAACAGCTCTACTATCTGCACCAGCGAGGCTATTACCAGGATGTATATGATGATATACATATACTGAATATCATAGGGGATGAGGATATAGTGGTTGATGAGCCAGGTGGCGAGCGATGAGATAGCCATTACGAAGGTAACCGCTATGCCCATACTGACGGCGCTGCCCATCTTTTTAGAGACGCCGAAGAAGGGGCAGAGACCGAGGTATCTGGCCAGGATGAAGTTATTGATGATGCCTTCCTGATGGCTTTGAAGCATGGTGTAACGGTCTACGATGCCCTATACATTGCTTATGCCGATAAGATTAAGGCCTCCCTCTTGACAAGCGATGAAAGGCAAGCTGAAGCTGCCGAGAAAATCGGTGTAGACGTAATCTTCATAGAGTAGTGACGCTAAGATAACCTTCATGATGCTAAGCTAAAGAGAACTTTAGGCCTCTTCCTTTTTACGGCGAGGAGTCATGGAATGTTCATAAGTGAAATGGTGAAGCACATATATTAAGTTGCGTGCGACTGGAGGGTGGATGCTGCGTGAAGAAGATAGCGCTTTACGGTAAGGGTGGAATAGGGAAGTCCACGATGTCAACTAATGTAGCTGCCGCCTTAGCTGAGAGAGGCCTTAGGGTTATGGTTATAGGGTGTGACCCTAAGACTGACTGCACTAGGAGTCTTCGAGGTGGAGTGGAGGTCAAGCCTCTACTAGACTTCTTGAGGGAGAGGCTGGGCGTTGAGCTTGACGTAGACGTGGCTCTGGCAAGTGAGAGAATACGTGTAGACGACTTAGCTGAGGGGAACGTCGTGGTTCAGGGGTATGGAGGAGCTATATGCATAGAGATAGGTGGGCCGGAGCCTGGAGTTGGGTGTGCTGGTCGTGGAATCATAGTTGGGGTAGACTTCCTCAAGAGCTTAGGCGTATTTGAGCTTTATAAGCCGGACATCACGCTATTCGACGTGCCAGGCGACATAGTCTGTGGAGGTTTAGCCCTTCCATTGAGCTGTCTCTTATACACATCTGACGCTGCCGACGAATTAGACGGTGTAGATCTCGGTGGTCGCCGTATCAT
>CALEIY010000072.1 GCA_937898665.1 Candidatus Bathyarchaeota archaeon
ACGCTGTTGGCCCATCCAGCCCCCGTGGCCCTCATCCCCGTCGGATAGAGCTCGGGGGTATAGGCATAGGTGATGCCCCAGGCGCCTAGGTTGAAGAAGGAGATGACCGACCCCCATATCAACGCTTCCAGGGGCGTATGGGCCATGGAGAACATGAGGCTTCCAAGGCCCGCGAGGGCCATGTAGAGGGTCAATAGACGTTTGCGGCCTACACGCTCTATGAGAAGCGCGCCACTCCAATAGCCTGGTATCTGCATCGCCGTGATGAGCAGCGAATACCTCAGCGATTTCACCAGGGTTAGGCCACGCTCCGTGACTAGGATATAGGGCGCCCAGAGGAATATGCCCCAGTAGGCGAGGACTATACAGAACCAGTGTATCCAGAGCATCAGGGTTCTACGCCTATAGGGTTTAGCCCATAGGCTGGCCACCGTGAAGCCGACCTCCTCGACTTCCTCAGCCTCCACATCGCCTCTACGCTCAGATGGCATCAGGGAGCCTTCAATGAGTATGGAGACAGCCTCATCGAGTCTCCCCGCCTTCTCCAGGAATCTTGGGGACTCGGGGACTAGGAGTTGGAAGAGCATCGCCGCGATCAGCGGTGTAAAGCCCGCTAGGATGACTGGTCTCCAACCACTCGTCGGGGCGAGTATCAGCCCCAAATAGGCTGCTAGGAGCCATCCAAAGGCCCAGGCGCTCTCCAGGAAGGCGACAGCCCTCCCCCGGATTCGCCTGGGGAAGCACTCTGAGACTAGGGTGCTGGTCACGGCCATATAGCTTGACGCCCCTATCCCAGCCAGGAATCTGAGCGCCGCTATCAGCTCCCAGCGGTCAGCTAACCCGCAGAGTCCAGCGGGTATGGAGTATAGTAGCAGCGACGCCACTATCACGGGTTTACGTCCAATCCTATCGGCGAGGGTTCCCATTAGGAAGGCTCCGATGAACATGCCCATCAGCCAGGCACTGAGGAGGAGGCCGACGACGCCTGGCGTGAGACCCAGCTCGGCGGATAGGGGCTTCAGAACGAAGGAGATGAGACCCGAGTTCATCGCGTCGAACATCCAGCCGAGGTAGGCTACCGCTAGAAGCCTATAGTGATAACCCCCTAAGGGAGCCTCCTCCAGAATCTCTCTCATCTTCATTTAAACCACCTTTAAGTTAGGAGGGGAAAAACCGGAAATTTAAGGGTTAGTCCCCTTATGGCTTCGTCTCATGTGAACCTTGAGACCCATCTCCGAATTGAAGCCTCTGCCGCAGAGGGGGCACCTATAGATCAGGGCTTCAAGCTCCACCTCTCTCCCTAGGAGCTCCCTTCTAAGCCTCTTCACCAAGCGTTCCCCCTCCTCATAGTTCATGGCTCCCTCCATCTTCAAAACGACGCCTACTCGAATCCGGAAGGAGTGGAAGTGCCCCTCCTCCCTCTCCAACCCTATCTCCCTAACCACTCCCCTAAGCCTCTTCGACGACAACTCTCGTGTTCAAGGTTTAAGAGGTTGGAAACCTTAAAAGCCTAGCCACTCATCTTTTTCTCCCATCGAAGCCTTCACGACGCTCTATATGTGGGTGTTTCCCCTCCTCGAGTTCGCCTGGATGTTGACTATAAGTTTTAAGGAACATTTAATTCTTGGTTTAGTTATATTTATTACGGTGTTATATATCTAAATCCAACGTCTCGGAGGCTTAAGATTTGGATGTGGAGAAGATACGTGAGGATTTCCCAATTCTCAGAACCGGGATCATCTATCTCGACAACGCTGCCAGCAGTCTCACGCCTGAGCAGGTTCTGGAGAAGATGTTGGAATACTACCATGAATATAGGGCGAATGTGGAGAGGGGCGTCCATCGTTTGTCTCAGAGGGCGAGTGAGGAGTATGAGAAGGCCCATAGGAAGGTGGCAGACTTCATCGGCGCCAAATCGTGGAGGAGCATAGTTTTCACGAGGAATACCAGCGAGAGCATAAACCTCGTCGCCCGAGGTCTACCCTGGAGGAGGGGGGAAAAGATAGTGACGACGCTGCTGGAGCATCACTCCAACTACATCGTCTGGCTTAGAGCCGCCAGACGCTTCGGCCTCGAGGTGGAGGTTGTGAGACCTAACAGGGAGGGGCTATTCGATCTCTCAGACTTTGAGCAGGCCATCGATGATAGAACAAGGCTTGTCGCCGTTACGAGGGTCTCCAACGTCCTTGGAGTCATCGTCCCCGTCGAGGAGATCGCTGAGATCGCCCATGAGCATGGCAGCCTCCTCCTCGTCGACGGCGCCCAGGCCGTCCCCCACATGGAGACTGACGTCAGGAAGCTGGGCTGCGACTTCCTCGCCTTCTCGGGACATAAGATGCTGGGTCCAACAGGTATAGGGGTTCTCTACATCGCCCCCACTGTTCAGGAGGAGTTGGAGCCTCTATGTATAGGAGGCGGAACCATAAGGGATGTCGGCCTCGAGGAGTATGAGCTGGGTGAGAGTCCGGAGAGATTTGAGGCTGGAACTCCAGCTATAGCTGAGGCGATAGGATTAGGGGCTGCTGTCGAATACCTTGAGGCCCTCGGCATGAGGGAGGTGGAGGAGCATGATAGGAGGATCTCCTGGGCTATCAGGGAGGGCTTAATGGAGTTGGAGAAAGTGGAGGTCTATGGGCCTAAGGATCCTGAGCATGGCATGAGCGTCGTCTCCTTCAACGTTGAAGGTCTAAATCCACATGAAGTCGCCCTGGCTTTAGATGCAGCGAATATCATGGTTCGATCCGGCCACCACTGCGCTCTGCCTCTGGTTAAGCATCTATTAAACCGTCCTCAGGGAACCGTTAGGGCGTCAACCTACATCTATAACACCCTAGATGAAGCTGAGAAGTTGGTGGAGACGGTTAGGGAGATCGTTAAAGGCCTCTAATCAGATAGGAGCTCCATCAGGAATCTCTCGGCTTCCACTCGATCCTTCACTCCCTTCAATAGGATTTTACCAGTGGTGAAGAGGGTTAGACTTAGCCCCCTATAGTTGGCTTTTATCATAACGCCTGAGATGGTCTTCTCCACCTTACATCTCGATAAGATCCTCTCCAGGGCTTCCCTCTGTTTATCGTATCTAAGGATGACGATGTAGTCACCCTTCTCCCCGCAGGCCTCCTCGATTCGGCTGACATACCTATCTAGGGGATCGCTCAACGTCTCCTCCCCCCATCCTCCTCGAGAGAATCTCGCCCATCCTCTCGGCTTCCAGGGCCTGCTTCTCCTCCAGCGTCGCCTCCTCAGGCAGCCATGGCGGCTTTCCCCGCTTCTCATAGTAGGCCCTTATGGCTCTGCGGAGGGCTCCGACGGCGAGGGTTCCACAGTGAAACTTTATTGAGGGGAGGCCTCCAAGCTCTTCGGCCACGTCTCTCCAGGTGATCTCCCAGGCCTCCCTGAGGGTTTTCCCCTTCACCATCTCGGTGAGGATGCTCGCCGTCGCTATGTTGGCCGCACAGCCATAGCTCTCGAAGGTAGCCTTCTCGATGACGTCTCCCTCGCCGATCTTGAGGTAGATAGCGATGACATCTCCGCAGATGGGGCTTCCAGCCATCGCTGAGACGGTGGCGTCCTCCATCGCCCCAGCATTCTTGGGATTCCTGAAGAGCTCCAGGATTCTAGGGCCGTAGGGGAGTGGAACTCTGGACATCCCTCATCCCTCCTTCAGGGGGCTTAGACCCCTGAGCCTCTCAACCGCCTCAGGTAGCACCCTCAGGACATAATCCACATCCTCATCGCTGTGGAGCCATGAGACCTTCATCAATATGCTTCCATGGGCCTCCTCTGGTCTGCGCCCAATGGCCGTGAGGACATGGCTGGGCTGGAGAAGTCTCCTGGTACAGGCGCTTCCACTGGAGACGTAGACGCCTCGCAGACTCAACTCTATCGTTAGGGCCTCCCCCTCGCAGCCCAGGAAGCTTATATTCACGTTATCCGGCGCCCTCTCCTCCCTCGGGCCGTTGAGTAGGGCTCCGGAGATGGAGTTCAAAACTCCATCCATCAATCGATCCCGTAGGCGTCTCATGTGGTAGGTCTTGCCGTCGAAGTCCTTGAATATAAGCTCTGAGGCCTTCTGGAAGCCGACGATTAGGGGGACGTTCTCCACGCCTGGCCAGAGCCTCTGGGTTCCCAGCTGTCCCTCCAGCAGTCTCTCCACCTCAACTCCCTCCCTCACGTAGAGGGCTGCTATGCCCCGAGGCCCTAAAATCTTATAGCTGCTCACCGTAGCCATGTCGACGCCTAGTCTCCCGACGTCTAGGGGGATCCGCCCATAGGCGTCTGACGCATCCGTGTGGAAGACCGCCTCGGGCCTCCGATCCTTAACCAGCTCCACCGCCTCTCTCAAAGGCTGTATGGTTCCGATCTCATGGTTTACAGCCGATAAACTCACAAGGATCGTCTCACCATTCACCACTTCATCAAGTGCATCTAGGTTGATGAATCCCTCCTCGTCAACTGGGATCTTGACCACATCGAAGCCTAGGGGCTTAAGGATGTGTTCAGCGACGTGGAGGATGCTAAGCGGCTCGATGGCTGAGATAACGATACGCTTACCCTTCCGCTTATTTCCCTGGGCTGCACCTATCAGGGCGAGATTGTTAGCCTCCGTCTCGCCTGGGGTGAAGTTGATCTCCTCCGCCTTAGATGCTCCAAGCCATCGCCTGAAGTTCTCCAAGGCCCTTTGAATGACGTCGTAGGCCATCCATCCAGGCTTATGGGTGATGGAGGGGTTTCCATAGGCCTTCTCAGAGAAGTAGGGGAGCATCGCCTCCAAGACCTCTGGAGCGACGGGAGCCGAGTTCTCCAGGTCTAGATAGACCTCCCTCTCAGCCTCCCCATGCATCTTCAGGAGCTCCTCGATGCTGAACATAGCGACGCCGAAGCCTATAACACCGTGATACTTATACATTTGCCGCCTAGAGCGATCAGCACGGTTTCAAGTCATTGATGCGATAGCCGTGGATTGCTTTGGTTTTATTGCGAATTCGCAGTGTGGGTCTCCCCCGACTATACATCTGGTCTCCTGAGCCTGCATCTCCCTGTTGAATATTCGCGTGGCGAAGCCCGCTAGGATGCCTCTAATGAAGTGGCTATAGGTCTTCCCATCCCCGTTCTCCACGCCTAAGGCGCATTCGATGTTCCCTGAGACCTTAACCTCCATATAGGGCGGCTCCTCTCGGAAGGTTTTGATCTCCTCGATCACGCCGTATCCCAGAGCCTTGAAGATGTCCGCTGCGATGCTGAGCTTCTCTAAAGGCTCCGTCAAGCCGATTCCCTCAGCCTCCCTGACTACGTAGCTGGCCCAGTCCAAGCCCGTCTCGAAGCCGAAGTGATATAGCATCGCCTCGCCACCGCTTCCCATCCTCTTCCTAACATCTCTCAACAGTCCTCTGAGGGCTGACTCGTCGATCATCACTGCCCTAGCATCGCCCAGCATCAGGGGGAATGAGACCGTGTCGGCTATGAATCCCTCAAATTTGGGCGGTATTATGGCGGCCATC
>CALEIY010000073.1 GCA_937898665.1 Candidatus Bathyarchaeota archaeon
AATGATACGGCGACCACCGAGATCTACACCGTCTAATTCGTCGGCAGCGTCAGATGTGTATAAGAGACAGGTTTTGAGGGCTGAGTGTCCCTTTCGGGTGAGGGTGACGTATTTAGTTTTAGACCACTCCCTCAACCAAAGCACTCGGCCTTCAGGCCCCCTGATGGGTCTCAAGGCCTCTATTAGGCCTCGCTCACGCAGCCTCCTGAGGCTCCGGCTCAGGCTTGGTGAGGAGGGCGTGAGGCCTAGGAGCTCTAGGCGTCGTCGTAGCAGACTGATCCCTATAGGTGCCCTGCAGCCTTGAAGGCTGAAGAGTATGGCCTTTTGGAGCCTGCTTAGCTTAGCAAAGGGCCTCATCCTCCTCCTTTGGAGATCCTCGGTGATGGACATCGCTGGGAAGAGATCTCCTCAGGGCCCAGAGGGTCCAAGCCATCATCCTCAACGCTTCCTCTAGGCGATGCATCCTTTGGCTAGGGGATTCTCTGAGTCTTGGAACCGATTGATAGATGTAGGGTCGTAAAGCCTCCTCAAGGTTCTCCTCATCGATATCCTCGCCCCATTCCTCCTTGAGAATCTTGATGAGGGCCTTCCTCTTCTTCTCCGGGAGCTCCCCTAGAATTCTAACTAGGTCGGCCTTATCCACTGCCTTGAGGGCTGCCTCTGGCCTTCCGGGGCTTACGAGGCCATCCCGCTCCCAGATGAAGATTGGAGGAGCCCTGAGCTGAGGCCTGGCTAAGAGTAGTCTCCACTCAACCTCGAAGCCCTGAGGCTCATCGTTGATGATGGTCGGCCTCTTAAGCTTCACATAGAAGGTATCCAAGCCATAAAAGGCGTGGATACGCCTAATTGGGGTCGACTCCTCCGAGATGAAGACTGATGCCCCACACTCTGCGCAGACATCAGCATTCTCGGAGAGCAAAGCCCCGCAGCTATGACATCTCCTAGTCATCTCTCATGCCTCCTTAGTGGGCATCTCCGCAGATCGCATCGAATCAGGGAGCTGTCATAGAATCCGCAGAGGCCGCTCTCGGAGCCATCCTGGATGTGATGGGGACAGCTATCCCTCAAGGCCCTAATGGCCCTCTCAAGCCGACTTAAGCACTCCTGGAGCCTACTTTGAAGCTCCAGCAGGTCTACGATCACGGCCTCCATCGTCGCCTCCACCTTTGAGCATGACGTATATCCAGCGGCCCTCGAGTAGGAATAGCCACCCATCCCTCAGCCGGAATACGGGGCCTCCATACTCGGCTAAGCCCCTGAGCTCCCCC
>CALEIY010000074.1 GCA_937898665.1 Candidatus Bathyarchaeota archaeon
TCAACCGAGACGGAGTCGCAGAACCGCTTATAATACTCGATTATCCTCTGGCGACGCTGATCCTCAAAGCCCGTGACAGCTGGAGCTTCCATTAGGTTTCTGAGAATCTCATATATCTCCAAGGCTTCCACCACGGTGATATGGGTTCTAAGCGTTAAATCTCTACTGCTCTACTCCGCCCCTCATGTCGTTGGAGGAAGAGTCTCTCCACCTCCTCCTTAACCTCCCCAGTATAATCCACGCCTCCCTCAAATCTCCCCGCCAGCTCCATCAAGGAGGGGTGATCATCCCTCTTCCCTCCCCTCGTCTTCACACCCTTGATGAGATAGACCGTCCTCCGCTTTGGATAATGGATCGTGAAGGGTTGAAACTCCACCTGCTTCAGGCCGAGTTCCTTGAGATGCTCCACAACCCTCTCAACCCTCCATCCAGATGCCCATCCCCTTCCAGGCTCTAAGAGGGCGAGGACTCCCCCTGGCTTGAGAACCCTAACCATCTCCCTCAGCGCCCTCGGCCAATCCCTTATGATGTGGATTGTGAAGCTGGAGACAACCCTGTCGAAGTGGCCGTCTGAGTAGGGTATCTCCCTCGCATCGGCTCTCCTGAACTCAACCTTATCGGCTACACCCTCGATCTCGGCGTTTCTCAAGGCGTTCTCCATGGTTGTTCCGCCTCCCATGGGCATCCAGATGTCTATGCCGACCACCTCCCCCTCCCTCATCGCCTTTGCGAAGCCTATGGCGAGGAAGCCCGACCCCGTTCCAACGTCGAGGATTCGTTCACCGTCTCCAACTCCGACGGCCCTGATAAACTCCTCCCTGATGCGCAGCCTCTCCTCCAGGTAGCCTCCCCTACTCCAACCATAAGACGACCATAGGAAGTAGATGGAGGGGAGGATCAGCAGATATAGGAGGGGTGAATAGCGGACTCCGGCGGCGACTCCCACGAGGAGGAGGGCAGACCCCAACACGGCGTTGGAGACCACATGCCAGGTCGGAGAGCCATAATTGGGTTTCTCAGCCATCGTGATGTTAGTCTCCATCGATCCTTAAATCCCTGTCATCTAACCCCAGCCCTTTCCAGTATCTCATCGATCTCCCTGAGGTCTTCCTCCGTCAATTCGATGCTCGTCGCCTTGGCGTTGTCTTCAAGATGCTCCATCTTGGTGACTCCTGCGATGACTCCGCAGACCTCCTCATGGCTGAGGAGCCAGGCTATAGCCAACTG
>CALEIY010000075.1 GCA_937898665.1 Candidatus Bathyarchaeota archaeon
CAACTCACCGCAAATTTGGCGCCGGGGGTGGGATTTGAACCCACGCGGCCCATAGGGGCCACAAGCTCTCCAGGCCTGAGCCCTCCTTGAGGTTTGCTCCCTACCTGGCTGGGAGACCCCGGCCCAGAATTTTGATGTTGAAGGCCTCGATTTAAAGGATTTCGCCCTTAGGCCCATAGGTCATTAAGTTAATTATTTATTTACGTTAATGGATTGTTAACTTTGTGTGGGTTCCCAGGTGGCTGGGTGAGGCCTACTCCAGATTGTGGGTGGAGTATGGACGTAGACCCTTCACCCTAAGCGAATTAAAGGGGGTTTTAGGCCTCGCCGATGCTAGGGCGAGGGTCTTGGTTCACCACCTCCATAGGAGGGGTCTTCTACTGATCTTCGATGGGGGGAGGCCTAGGCTCTATAGGGTTTTGACGCCTGGGAGCTTCATCCTCCTCGCCTCTGGACGCCTGAGGAGGGTTGAGCTGAGGCAGGAGGCCTACATCCAGCTCCTCTACGACTGCTTCAGGGCGATTGATAGGGCCTTAGAGCTGACCTCCCTCATCCTCTACGGCTCGGTGGCGAGGGGGGAGGCCTCCAAGACGAGTGACCTCGATCTCCTAATCGTCTCCGACGACCTCAAGGGGAGCATCGGGGAGAGGATGGAGAAGCTATTGAGGGAGATGAGGGGGGAGACGGAGGAGGAGCTGAGACTCCTGAGGGAATTCGGATATCACACCACCATCTCCCCATACCCGCTTAGGAGGGATGAGGCCAAAAGACTCCCACCCATCTTCCTAGATATGCTGGAGGACGCCATAATCCTCTATGACGAGGAGGGCTTCTTTCAACGCCTGATGGAGAGGCTGAGGGAGAGGCTCCAAAGGATGGGCGCCAGGAGGCTGAGGAGCGAGAAGGGGTGGTATTGGGATTTGAAGCCAGATTACAGGCCGCTGGAGGCCGTGGAGATATGAAGCTGGTGGAGATGGCTGAGGCCTACCTGAGGCAGGCCTCCTTCAGGCTGAGATACGCCGGAGACGCCTTGAGGGCTGGGAACCACCCCTACGCCTTGAGGCTGAGCCAGGAATGCGTAGAACTAAGCCTGAAGGCGGCTCTAAGGCTGGTGGGGATAGAGTATCCAAAGGTTCACGACGTATCAGGCGTCCTGATGGATCACGCCGACAGATTCCCAGATTGGTTCAGGGAACGACTGGAGTTCATGGCTGAGACCTCCGCGACGCTGGCGGCGAAGAGGGAGATCGCCTTCTACGGAGGGGAAAAGGCCCTGCTAACGCCAGAGGAGGCCATAAGCAGAGGTGAAGCCGAGAGAGCCCTGGAGGCTGCAGGGGAGATTCACAACCTCTGCATGAAGCTCCTATCAGCCATCAAGAAATCAATAAGGGGTTGATTCGACCCCTTCTAATCCCTTATGAGGAGAGTCTCCTCAACCCCGAAGGCGAACTCCAGCCTCATCTCCCTTAGGAGTCTCCTGCTGATCTCTGCGACCATAACTATTGTTCTAAACCCTCCACAACTTTAAGAGTCGGTGAGACCCCATTATACTTGGTGGTTATGAATCAGAGCTGGATTGAGCGGAGTCAGAACACCCTTAAGCAGTTGAGGAAGTTGATGTCGACGCCCAACATGGATCGCCTCGACCTGGTGAGGGTGATGCGCTTCGCCTTCGGAGCCCTGGGTCAGAGCCTTGCGGGGTGGATGCAGTGGATAAACAGCCCGGAGATCATGTCCACCTTCAGCCGTGAGGAGCTGGAGGAGATGGCTAAGACCATCACGAAGATGGTGGAGGAGTTCATAGAGTATGACATAAAGGTGACGGAGGAGGGAATGCGGAAGGGCCTAGCGAAGCGTAGGGCGAGGCAGGGTATACGCTTCGTGATATAGCCGCTCACTCGCAACCCCTATATTATAGGGGCCTCGCATTATTGGAGGGTTAGGGGATTTGCTGGACATAAGGCTCATCAGGGAGAACCCCACCCTCGTCAGACGCAACCTCGAGAGGCGTAGAGACCCTGAGATACTCAAACTCTTCGACAGGCTGCTGGAGGTCGATGAGCAGTGGAGGAAGCTGACGACGAGGGTTAACGAGCTGAGGAGGAGGCGAAATGAGATCAGCGCCGAGATCGCGAGGCTGTTGAGGGAGGGTCGAGACGTCTCGAAGCTGAGGGAGGAGGCGAAGAGGCTGCCGGAGCTAATCAAGGAGGCTGAGGAGGAGCGTAGGAGGCTGTGGGAGGAGGAGCGCTACATATTGATGAGGCTGCCGAATCTCCTCCATGAATCCGTCCCCGACGGGGAGGATGAGCGTGACAACGTCGAGATTCGACGCTGGGGTGAACCCCCAAAATTCAGCTTCAAACCCCGAAGCCACTTGGAGGTGCTGAGGGATCTCGGCCTCATAGACTTCGAGCGTGGAGCGAAGGTCGCCGGAGCCGGCTTCTGCTACCTCCGCAATGAGCTGGTGCTGCTGGACTACGCCATCATGATGTTCGCCATAGAGGAGCTCCTGAAGAAGGGTTACACGCTCATCGAGCCACCCTTCATGCTGAGGCGGGAACCCTACGAGGGGGCGACATCCCTCGAGGACTTTGAGAAGGTTATGTATAAGGTGGAGGGGGAAGACCTATACCTCATAGCCACGGCTGAACACCCCATAGCTGCGATGTTCATGAATGAAGTCCTCAACGCTGAGGATCTCCCCATAAAGATCGTCGGCGTCAGCCCCTGCTTCCGCCGTGAGATCGGGACACATGGCAAATATACGAAAGGCCTCTTCAGGATGCATCAATTCAACAAGGTGGAGCAGTTCATCTTCTGCCTCCCAGAGCAGAGCTGGGAGCTCCATGAGGAGCTCCAGAGGAACAGCGAGGAGCTCTACCAGAAGCTGGGCCTCCATTATAGGGTGGTGAACGTCTGCACAGGGGACATAGGGACAATGGCGGCGAAGAAGTATGACATCGAGGTATGGATGGCCGACGGCGTATACAGGGAGAGCGGGAGCAACAGCAACTGCACCGACTACCAGGCCAGGAGGCTGAATATCAGGTATAGACTCAAGCCAGGTCAACCGCCAGCGGGCTATGTTCATACATTGAATAACACCGCCCTGGCGACGAGCAGGACGATGCTCGCCATCGTCGAGCAGTATCAGCAGGAGGATGGCTCAGTGCTGGTGCCGAAGCCCCTCCGGAAGTATATGGGGGGCATGGAGCGAATAGAGGGCGTGCTAAACCCCCTCAGGGTTTGAGAAATCTTTATCGGTCAGCCCTCAAGAGGCGATGATGATGTCGGGGCTAGTCTTCACGATCCTCCTATCCGTCGCCTCCCTGGCGATGCTGGAGGGCTTCCTCAGAGGCCTAGGCTTCAGGAGGATCGGTGGAGGGGGGTGGCATGGCAGGATTAGGGAGGATGGATGGCTTGTGGATGTCTTCATCAGGAGGATCGATGATCGGCTTCAACTGCTGTTGCCGGACGCCTCGATTCCAAGGGAGATATGTGAGAGGGTTGTTAGGAGACTGGCCGCGGAGCTATATGCTCAGGTGGAGCACCGCCCCTTCGACCCCAGCTACGTGGAGGTTGTAGGCCCAACACCCTCCTTCTGCCACTACTGCCTAGAGGAGGTCTATATGCCCTACAGGTGTCATAGGTGTGGGGGCTACTACTGCTCTGAGCATCGATTCCCCTGGAGGCATGACTGCCCAGGAGATGGGGGCGAGGCCGCAGCCATAGTGCGACTGGAGAGGGCTAAGGAGGAGAAGCGGGAAGCGGGTAGGAAGAGGAGAATCCTGGTTAAGGAGATTCCATGCGGCTGATCACCGTTCGAGGATGAAGCGCCTCCTATGGGGCTTTAGGCCCTTCACCTTGGCTATCAGCATCCTTTCTCCTCTTCTTCCGCCGACGCCTATGGGTTGTAGCTCCTCAGCCAGCTCCAGGGCCTCCTCCAGCCGCTTCGAACTCTCGGCGTAGATCCTCATCAGGGGTTCTCCCCGTTTAACGTGGTCTCCCAGCTTCACCCGTAGCATTATGCCCGCCCCCTTATCGCTTGGCGTCCCCGCTATTCTGGCTATCTCCGCGATGTGATGGTTGTTGATCCAGAGGACTCTCCCCTCCTCCTCCGCCTCTAGGTCGGCCCATCTTCGACTAGGCTCCAAGTCTTCAGGCTCCACCTCTGGGTCTCCACCCTGGGCCTCGATTATCTCCCTCATCTTCTCCAAGGCCCTCCCAGAGCGGAGGAGCTCCAGGGCCATCTCTTTCCCATTGGTTTCCCCCACCATCTCGAGGAGTATCCCTGCGAGGGTTGTCGCCTTATCCACCAGGTCTTCGGGGCCTCGACCCCCAAGGGCTTCGAGGGCCTCCCTCGCCTCCAATATGGGGCCTATGGCGTAGCCGATGGGCTGCTCCCCCTCGGTTATGGCGCATTCAACCTCTATTCCGAGGCGGCCTCCCAGCTCTATGAAATCCATGGCCAGGGCGTGGGCCTGCCCTATCGTCTTAACCTTGGCGCCCCTTCCTGTCGGTATGTCGACGACGACATGGGTCGAGCCTACAGCCCGCTTCTTACTCATAATCGAGGGCAGTAGTAGGGGGTCTATGGCGAGGGGATACTCAACCCTGATGAAGAGATCATCAGCCGGAGCGAGGTCTAAGGCACCTCCCCAGACGATGCATCCACCAACCTTGTTGACAACCTCTACGATCTCATCAGCCTTCAAGGCGACGGGGGCCAAGACCTCCATCCTATCAGCTGTCCCCGCCGGAGACGTTATAGCCCTGGAGGAGGTCTTGGGGATGCGATAACCCGCGGCGGCGATGATTGGAACGACGATGAGCGTCGTCTTATCGCCGGGGACGCCGCCGATGCTATGCTTATCCAATATCGGCCCCCCGCCGAAGTCTAGGGTTCTACCGGTTTTAACCATCGCCAGGCTCAGGGCCTCAGCCTCCTCCATGCTGAGGCCATATATCTCTAAGGCCGTGACGAAGGCTGCCACCTCCACGTCGCTGAGATGTCTCTCGACGACATCCTCGACGATCTGCTCTATCTCCCCTGGGGAGAGCTTCTCCCCCATGATCTTCCTCCTCACATAGCTGAGGGATTCAGGCCTCTCAGCAGGCTCCACCTCGACGACGTCGCCGTCGCTGAGGCTGAGTCTCTCAGCCACCTCCCTGTAGACGCCTAGGACACCGCTGGGAAACTCCTCGGCGATATTGAGTATGGCCACGGCCTCCCTATCCTCAGCCTCTATACGCAGCCTATCGGAGGAGACGACGCCCAGACGCTCTGCATCTCGACTACCCATGACGACGATGAGGTTTCCACCAGCCTCTATCTCAAGGAGCCTAACACTAAACCTCAAACACCACACCTCAGAGAGACGTGGAGAATACCCCTTGGGCTGGGTAAAAGGTTAATGCCATCCAAACCCATAAGGCATCTATGCGATACCTCGACTTCCTAGACCTCAACTACAAACCCAAGGAGACAGATGTCATCTGCCACTTCCACCTCGAACCTGGAGACCTACCACTGAGGGAGGCGGCTGGGGCGGTGGCGGCTGAGAGCAGCATAGGAACCTGGACGGAGCTCCGAACCATGAAGCCCTACATGATAGAGCTGAGGGCGAGGGTCTACGAGATCAAGGGGCATAGGGTCTCAGTGGCCTACCCCATAGAACTCTTCGAGCCTGGAAACCTCCCAAACCTATTGAGCAGCGTCGCGGGAAACATCTTCGGCATGTCAGCCATCTCAAAGCTGAGGCTCCTAGACATCGAACTCCCAGAGGAGCTGTTGAGAAGCTATCCAGGGCCGAGATATGGAATAGAGGGCGTGAGAGAGCTGCTGGGCATAAGGGATCGACCCCTCCTGGGAACCATCATCAAGCCTAAGCTCGGCCTCAAAACCAGAGACCACGCCATGGTCGCCTACCTAGCCTGGAGGGGTGGATGCGACATAGTGAAGGACGATGAAAACCTCGCAGATCAGAGGTTCAACCCCTTCGAGGACAGGGTCATCGAGACCCTTGAGATGAGAGACCGAGCAGAGGAGGAGACCGGAGAGCGGAAGGCCTACCTAGTGAACGTAACAGCCGAGACGGGGGAGATGCTCCGAAGAGCCGAATACGTCGAGGATCATGGAGGCAGATACGTTATGATAGACATCCTCACCGCCGGATTCGCAGCCCTCCAGACCTTGAGGGAGGCCGGCTTCAAACTCGCCCTCCACGGACATAGAGCCGGACATGCGGCCTTCACCAGGCCAGAGCGCCATGGAGTGTCGATGAGGGTCATAGCAAAGCTCGCCCGCATCGCCGGCATAGACCAACTCCACGTAGGGACAGCTGTAGGAAAGATGGCCGAACCCAAGGAAAGAGTGCTGGAGAACATCGAGGCCCTAAAGATGCCGATGACCGGCATAAAGCCCGCCATGCCCGTCGCCTCAGGAGGTCTCCACCCAGCCCTAGTTCCCGAGCTCTTGAAGATATTCGGCGTCGACGTCATCATCCAAGCTGGAGGGGGAGTCCACGGCCATCCAGATGGAACAGAGGCAGGAGCCAAAGCCATGAGGCAGGCGATAGAGGCAGCGATGAAAGGCATATCGCTTAGGGAGTATGCCGAGGAACACTCGGAGCTGAAGATGGCTCTGGAGAGGTGGAGAAGGCGATGACCCTTTCATCTCCACATGGAAAGGAGGATGGAGAGCGTAGAGCCTTCGAGAGGATGAGAAAACTCCTCTCGGAGAGGGAGATAAATGAGATAGAGGAGTCGATGAGGAGATTTAGGGAAGAGTTCAAGCTGAGGAGTTGAGAGATCACGAGGAACCACTTCGAGCGACTGAGGATATTAGGCCTTAAAATATCAGGGAGAGGATAGTGGGAACCTAATCCACCTTCACGTGGATTATGTTTACGGGGCAGAGGTCTGCCGCATCCCTCACACAGCTCTCCAGGTCGTCTGGGACTTCGCCCTCGGCTTGGGAGGCGCCTCTATACTCGGCTCTTATGGTTGATAGGCCGTCTTCTGGGCTAAGTTCGAAGACTTGGGGGCA
>CALEIY010000076.1 GCA_937898665.1 Candidatus Bathyarchaeota archaeon
GCCCTACGCCGCCAGATGGATAGGGTGACCCATGGCTGGGTTGAGGAGAGGCATAAGCTGGATAGGGAGCTGGCGAGGATAACCCCCGGGAGATTTGAGAAGAGGGTTTACTACGCCTTAACCGGCTCGGCGGCGAATGACTGCGCCCTGAAGCTGGCGAGGTGGGCTACGGGTAGGCCCTATGTTATCGCCTTCGCAGGAGCCTTCCATGGCATGACCTATGGAGCCCTCAGCCTAAGCTCCTATAAGACGTGGATGATCAGGGGGTTCGGCCCAAATCTCCCTGGAGTCTATCATATGCCATATCCAAACTGTTATCGATGCCCCTTCGGCTTAGAGCATCCAGACTGCGACCTCAGATGTCTCCATTACATAGAGGACTACGCCTTCAAGAGTTATCTCCCACCGGATGAGGTGGCGGCTGTCTTCATCGAGCCGATAGCTGGAGATGCTGGATGGATCGTTCCCCCCGATGGCTATCTTCAGGGCCTAAAGGAGCTCTGTGAGAGGTATGGCATCCTCCTCGTCGCGGAGGAGGTTCAGACGGGCTTCGGTAGAACGGGCCGCTGGTTCGCCTGTGAGCATTGGGGCGTTGAGCCTGACATAATCATCTTAGGTAAGGCCCTTGGAGGAGGCGTCCCCCTCAGCGCCGTAGTCGCGAGGGCGGAGCTCCATGAGTGGTAGGATGGGGAGTACTTCAGGTGTGGTCACACCTTCGGTGTTTTCCTCTGGGATGTGCAGCCGCCCTGGCTAACATCGAGGTGATGGAGGAGGATCTCATCGAGAGGGCTGAGAGACTTGGAGCCTACCTGATGAATAGGCTTAGGGATATGATGGAGAGGCATAGCTCGATCGGAGATGTGAGGGGTAAGGGCCTTCTCATAGGCGTTGAAATAGTTGGGGATAAAGCCTCTAAGAGGCCTGATGTCGAGGCCGCCGACAGGATATGCGCCGAGGCCTTCAAGAGGGGTCTATACATCATCAGGATGGGATCCTATGGGACAGGTGTTCTCAGGGTTGCTCCACCTCTGGTCGTAACGAGGGAGCAGCTTGATGAGGCCCTTAGAATCCTCGATGAGTCTATAGGGATTGTGGAGGCTTAGAGGAAGGGGATTAGACGCCTCCAACCCCTCTTTTTTCCCTCGTGTTCAGATGCTTCAGTCTCCTTGGTCTCCTCGATCTCTCTGATCTCCTTGGTTTTAAACTCCTCCTCTCTCGACATCTCCTCAAGAATCGTTATTAGACGCTCTATATTCTCCCTCTTCTCGAATATTCTGAAGAACTTCTCCCCGCTTATGCTGATCTCCTCTCCAAGGGCTGGTAGGAAGGGGGAGATGAAGAACTTTCCAAGTTCCCCTCCAACATATACGAGGGGTTTGAAACTCTCGAGGAATAGTATCGCGGCGGCGTCCATCCCATATTTATGGATGACGCTGGCCACCTTTCTGATAACTCTCTCCTCCTCCTCGGGGGTTATCTCCAGTTTATCCCACCAGAACAACTCTTCCAGAATCACCTCCCCAACGATGTGTTATAAAGTTAACCGAAGTAGAAAAAGGGGTTGGCCCTTTGTTAATTAATGGATGATGCCCAGCCAATCCCTCAATAGGAATATGATTCTCCCCTGATACATCGAGAACTTCGTCATTATCGTGTTTCCGAAGGCTCCTCCGAAGGCTGCGAGCATCATCCATCTCCCTATCCTCGGAATCCAGCCTGCAGCTCCTCTATGTATCCCCTCGTATGTGAAGATGAAGTGCGTTAGAGCCGTGATCGTCCCAACGAAGATTATTATGTTGTTGAGGGTTCCGAGGGGAGTCGTCGCTATTAGGGGCTTAGCCGTAGCTGCGATCTGCTTGATGAAGTCTGCGTGGATTGCCCCCCTAATAGATATGCCGACTCCTATCCCGACGAGGAAGGCGATTGGATATCGGTATATCCAGCAGTATTGGGGGTGATATCTCGTGTAAATGAGGATTCCAAGGATTATCGGAATCCAGTAGCTCGGCTCCCCACCCGCTATATGCGTCCATCCATAGAGGATGATATTCTTAACGCCCATCACTATGGCGTGGCCGGCCGCAGCCCCTATGAAGGTATACTCCGCAAATCTGAAGAATATGTTATCTCTGAAGGCGTAGCTTGTTGCGACTATGGTGAAGAAAGCTGCGATCCAGACGCCAACATCCGTTGAAACCATCAACTCTCACCTTCCTTCTTAGATAATCTGGCGCCCCAGTAGGAGATGTTCCCGATGGCGATGAAGATGAGGACGATGGTCTGAGTTGCGCTTAAGATGTCCGTCGCCCTCAGGGCGTCTCCTGGGTGGTGAGTCATATACTCCATGTCGGCTGCGCCCTTAATGCCGTCGAGAATCCCCTTGAGGGCCCCCGCATCATAGTATGGCTTTAGGGATGGGGTCATCATGCTTAGGAAGCCGCCTACGACGGTAAGTTTATACCTGCTATAGGCCTGGTAGACCCATCCCTCAGCGATGCCGCCATCCGTAGTCAGATATGCTACGAGGTCATAGCTCTCAGGGCCCTTAACCTCCTTCAGCAATGGTATCTGATCTATGGGTGTTCCATAGTAATCCTCCTTCACGGCTGTATGTATGTCGCCGAGGACGGCTGCCATAGCTGTCTGCGCGCCGGCTATGTATCCGAGGAATACGTAGTCCTTCCCATACTCTGCTCCATAGTTCTTCTCAGGCTTCACCTTCTCCATGATCAGTGGATACATCATCGATCCCTCCAGCTGCGTCGCCATGATGATTATCTTCAGATGCTTTTCGAACATCTGTGGAGGGTTGCGACGGCGCATGGGCCGAGGGTTGGATAGCCCCCTGAGCTGAATCCTATGTCGAAGAGGACTATCTGGTAGGGAGTCGACGGTGTTATACCAGTCCTTAGACATCTTCCCAACCATTATTGGCAGCCTGAAGGGTCTGATAGCTGGAACTATCATCGCTATCAGAACGATCGTCAGGACTATCTCCCTTGGGAGAGCCGCCAACTTCTCCCATGTGGACATCTCTACGCCTTCCCAAATATCCCCCTCTCCAATCCCAGGATGGTTCTGATGCCGAGAACTACTGCGCCTATGCCGACTCCGATCCTTATGCCCCTATAGGCTCCGCTTATAATCGTCTTGAATATCCACTCCCTGGTGTAGAAGAATCCTGGGAAGGCGGCTGGGAACATCGGGGGGTGTTTCCGAAGACGACGAAGATGGCTGTTAGGAATAGGAATAATGAGTCGATGTTTCTTATCCTTAAGACCTTGTAGGCTCCCATAGCCATGTAGAAGCATATGGATGAATACATTGTTGCGCCGAGGGGGAGCATTATGGCGTTGTATATCCACTTATACTGCCAGCTTGCATCGAACTTCCCAGTCGATAGGCCGACTACGACGAATACTATCAGCATGAATAGGAGCCATCCCCTTAAGGGCCATAGCTCCCCCCTCTCAGCTATACGCTTCCCATGAACTCCGAATAGGTTGACGGCTCCAACTCCCAGGGCGAAGGCGGTGACGACGATCCCCTAAATTCTTCAGAACCGTGAATGATATTTGTTATAGCTGTCATAACATCTCAATTCCTCGGACTATATTATGGGTCAATGGAATTTAATCATGTTAAATCGCATGATATAGGTGTAGCATACATTGCTTTCATTCGTCACATTTAATTGGAGGGGTATTAGGTGGATTCCCCGTATCGAGGGGGAGGGATGAGGGACTTATCAAGGCTGGATTGATGACTGCCCTGATCGCATATGTCATCGAGTATATCTATCACCTCATCTTTGAGAGGGCATTCCCAGGGCATCTCGAGGCCTTAATAGCCACTCTAATAGGTGGATTCATCGGAGGTCTATTGGCGTTAACCCTCAGACGGATGTCTGCTCCTTCTCCTCCTGATTCTCCTCTTTAATGCTAAGTATGCCCCCGCGACGCTTCCCATGATCAGGCATATGAGGAGGGCGGTGGAGAAGCCCCAGTCGGGCTTTGGGGAGAAGGAGAGCATGAAGAGTATGGAGAGGAGCCATGAGAGGAGCGCCGTCTTAAGCCCAACTATAAGATGCCTCCTCTCAGCCCTAAGGCAGACGAGGTAGGAGGATGTGAAGCCCGCCACGAGATATATCAGATAGGAGGCATTCGCCAGGATGATTATTGGGGCCCTGTATAGCAGTGGTATATGTCCCATCATCATGCTCCAGATCCATATGAAGCCGTTTGCGAGCATCGCACCAGCCATGTAGTCGTTGAGACTTGGCTTAGAAATCCCCTCAGCCAACTCTCCTCATATGAGAGGAGGCCTATAGAGATAAAAGCCCCTCCATCCATCCCCTTTTTTAACCCCTATGAGAGGAGGGATATGACTTGAGGGAGTCGGCTAAGAGGATGAGGGAGTATCTCGCGGGGGGAGTCATAGCCCTCGGCATCAACATTCTCATGCTTCAGGTTATAGCCTTCTCCCTTGGAGCTCCAGGCCTCGGATGGGGAGGTCTCATCGATCGATGGAGCTGGCTACTCATCCCATTCATAGTGATTCACACGGTGGGAGGAATTGTGGGCGGATATCTCGTAGCCCTCAGAAGGGTTGGGGAGTCCTTCACCCCAGGGGTTGCCACAGCCCTCATAGCCTACATCCTCGAATACATCTATCAACTGCTCTTCGAGGGCTCCTTCCACGGCAGCCTATGGGCCATCATCTGCCTCGTCGGCGGCGGCGTCTTCGGATCCATCGCCTCAGAGGCTGGAGGGATGAGGAGACGGAGGAGAAGCTGAGAAGGATTAAGG
>CALEIY010000077.1 GCA_937898665.1 Candidatus Bathyarchaeota archaeon
AACATTTATTAACGGGTGTTCGACCTACACTATAGCCTTTGGGGGTTAAGACGGCTTTTAGTCATGTGCTGGGGGGAACCGGAGCTAGTGAGGGTGAGCGAGAGGCCCATGCTTAATCCTCTATTCGATGGGAGGGATGAGATTGGAGGGGGTCACTCTAACTGATAGGGATTATTGGGAGGTTATGAAGGCCTTCTTCAGGGAGGAGGGCCTCGTAAGACAGCACCTTGAGAGCTATAACGAATTCGTGAAGCATACGCTCCAGAAGATCATCGACGAGATCGGCGGCATGACTATAGAGGTTCCAGGGAAGACCTATGAGGTTCGCTTCGAGACCATAGAGGTTGGCAGACCCAAGATCACGGAGGTCGATGGAACTGAGAGGGAGGTCTACCCGAAGGAGGCGAGAATTCGAAATCTCACCTACTCCGCCCCCCTATACCTCGATATAGTCCTCAGCGACGGCGTTAGGGAGATCTTCGAGAGGGTTCACATCGGGGAGCTCCCCGTCATGGTTAAATCTGATCTCTGCGTCCTCTCAAAGCTCTCGAGGGATGAGCTCATCAGGATCGGCGAGGATCCAGATGAGGTCGGCGGCTACTTCATCATCAACGGCTCGGAGAGGGTGATCGTCGCCCTAGAGGATCTGGCTCCAAACCGGATCCTCGTTGAGATCGATGAGAGGGGCTCCAAGCCCGTCTATAGGGCTAAGGTCTTCTCCACAACCGTAGGCTTCAGGGCAAGGATAGAGATGGTCATCAAATCCAAGGGAGAGATAGAGGTCTCGATACCAGGAGTTCCAGAGGCCATTCCCTTCGTCGTATTGATGAGGGCGCTGGGCGTCGAGACGGATAGGGAGATCGCCGAGATGGTTTCCCTCGACGAGGATGTCATCAACGAGCTTGAACCCTCCTTCAGGAAGGCCGCATCAGTCCAGAGCGTTGAGGATGCCGTTCTATACATAGGTAATAGAGTTGCCTACGGCCAGGTGAGGGAGTTCAGGATCAAGAGGGCTGAGGCAGTTCTCGACCGAAATCTCCTCCCTCACCTCGGCCGTGAGCCGAGGGATCGAATAAAGAAGGCCTACTACCTCGCCGAGATGGCCTGTAGACTCATCGAGTTGAAGCTGGGAAGACGTAAGGAGGATGATAAGGATCACTTGAAGAATAAGCGCATCAAGCTGGCAGGCCCCCTTCTGGCGGAGCTCTTCAGAAGCGCCTTCTGGAGCCTATACAGGGATATGAGATACCAGCTTAGGAGGATGAGCAGCAGGCGTAAGGGCATCATACTGTCAGCAGCTGTCAGGCCTGGCATAATCACCAGCCGTCTACAGCATGCGCTTGCAACGGGCAACTGGAGGCGTGGCCGAGTCGGCATGACGCAGCTCCTAGACAGAACCAATACGCTGTCAACCATCAGCCATCTCAGACGTATACAGTCGCCGCTGAGCCGCAGTCAGCCCAACTTCGAGGCGAGAGACCTCCACTCAACTCATTGGGGTAGGCTATGCCCCAACGAGACGCCTGAGGGGGCTAACTGTGGACTTGTGAAGAACCTCGCCCTGATGGCGACGGTCTCCAGGGGCATCTCACCTGAGGGTGTTAAGAGGCTGCTCATCTACCTCGGCGTCGTCCCCCTAGAAATGGCTGACAGGGAGGCGAGGAGGGGGGCGAAGGTCTTCGTCGACGGCACCCTACTAGGCTACACATCCTCCCCTGAGAAGCTTGTGGAGGAGGTTAGGGAGCGTCGACGCCGAGGGGAGATAAGCGATGAGGTGAACATCGCATACTACAAGGAGCATAATGAGATCTATGTTAACTGCGATGAGGGGCGTATCAGGAGGCCCCTCATCATAGTCAAGGATGGTAGACCCCTCCTCAGGAAGAGGCATGTCAGGAACATAGAGACCGGGAGATGGACTTGGAGAGACCTAATAAGAGAGGGGATCATCGAGTATCTCGACGCCGAGGAGGAGGAGAACGCCTATATCGCCCTCTCAGAGCGGGATGTCACCCCCGAGCATACCCATATGGAGATATGCCCCTACACCATTCTCGGCGTCACAGCCGCCCTAATACCCTACGCCGAGCATAATCAGTCTCCGAGGAACACCTATGAGGCCGCGATGGCCAAGCAGGCTCCAGGCTTCTACGCCCTCAACTATCGGGAGAGAACTGATACGAGGGCGCATATACTGCATTATCCGCAGAGGCCTCTGGTCTACACCAAGCCGATGGAGATTCTAGGCTATAATGAGCGGCCTGCAGGTCAGAATTTCATAGTCGCCGTCCTAAGCTCAACTGGCTACAACATGGAGGACGCCATCATCTTCAATAAGTCCAGCATAGAGCGTGGCCTCGGCCATTCAAGCTTCTACCGCATCTATAAGGCTGAGTGTAAGCAGTATCTCGGCGGAGCCAAGGATCGGCTGACCATACCTGAACCCGGGATCAGGGGCTACCACGGCGCCCAGGCCTATAGGCTATTGGAGGAAGATGGAATCGTCGCCGCAGAGGCGGTCGTCAAGGGCGGAGACATACTCATAGGCCGAGTTAGCCCGCCGAGGTTCCTGGAGGAGTATAGGGGCTTTGAGGTTAAGGGGCCTCAGCTCAGGGACACCTCCATAGGGGTGAGGCCGACGGAGGAGGGGGTTGTCGACACAGTCTTTGTCACCAAGGATATAGAGGGTTCACATCTCGTGAAGGTGAAGGTTCGAAGCCATAGGGTTCCAGAGCTGGGTGACAAGTTCGTCTCAAGACATGGTCAGAAGGGCGTCATAGGGATGGTGATGCCGCAGGAGGATATGCCCTTCAGCGTCCATGGCATAGTGCCCGACATCATCATAAACCCTCACGCCTTCCCGTCGAGGATGACCGTCGGCCAATTCATAGAGTCCATAGCCGGAAAGGTGGCAGCCCTCCGAGGCGAATTCGTCGACGGCACACCCTTCAGCAATGAGAAGGTTGACAATCTCATGGAGGCTCTGAGGCGGCTGGGCTTCAAATCCAGTGGGAGAGAGCTGATGTACGACGGCGTCACTGGGAAGATGTTTGAGGCCGAGATATTCATAGGCGTCGTCTACTATCAGAAGCTCCATCACATGGTGCTGGACAAGATCCACGCCAGGGCGAGGGGACAGGTTCAGATGCTCACCCGTCAGCCCACCGAGGGCAGAGCGAGGGGTGGAGGCCTCAGATTCGGCGAGATGGAGCGAGACTGCCTAATAGGGCATGGAGCCGCGATGCTGTTGAAGGATCGGCTTCTAGAGGAGTCCGACGCCTATACGATATATGTCTGTGAGCGCTGCGGCAAGTTGGCCTACTATGATATGAGGCTTCGACGCTATATCTGCCCCCTCTGCGGCGAGAAGGGCCTCGTAGAGCCTGTGACGGTCAGCTACGCATTTAAGCTGCTGCTACAGGAGCTCCAGAGCCTCTGTATATCGCCGACGTTGAAGCTGAGTGGGGAGGTGTAGAAAAATGTCGAAGATGATAGACTCCATCAAGTTTGGCATCCTCTCCCCAGATGAGATACGTCGTATGAGCGTCGTCGAGATCCAGACCTCAGACACCTATGACGAGGATGGAGCCCCCATCGCTGGAGGCCTCATGGATGGACGCCTCGGCACCCTGGAGCCTCGTCAGCGATGCCGAACCTGCGGAAACATCGCCGCCAACTGTCCCGGCCACTTCGGCCATATAGAGCTGGCTGAGCCTGTTATCCACGTCGAGTTTGCGAGGCATATCTATCGGCTGCTCTCCGCCACCTGTAGAAGCTGCGGCAGGATACTGCTGTCGGATAAGGAGATCGAGGAGATGCGGGAGAGGATGGAGGAGGATCGCAGACTCTTCGGCGAGGTGAGAGATGACACCTATGAGGAGATCTTTAGGAAGGCGAAGGCGAAAAAGAAGAATAAGCGATGCCCCCACTGCGGCATGCCCCAATTCGAGATCAAGTTTGTGAAGCCCACCTCCTTCTACGAGGTGAAGGAGGAGGCTGAGGAGGGGGAGGAGAGGGAGCCGAGGCTTAAGCCCAGCATGATCCGAGAGTGGTTTGAGCGTATACCAGATGATGATCTAAGGCTTCTTGGATTCGACCCCGAGGTCGCCAGGCCTGAATGGATGATCCTACAGGTTCTCCCCGTTCCACCCGTCGATGTGAGGCCGAGCATAATCCTCGAATCAGGGATCAGAGCCGAGGATGATCTAACGCATAAGCTCGTAGACATAATACGCATCAATCAGCGTCTTAAGGAGAACATCGAGGCCGGCGCCCCAACCCTCATCATCGAGGATCTCGCCGAGCTGCTGCAGTATCACGTCACCACCTACTTCAACAACGAGGTCTCGGGGATCCCCCCCGCCCGACATAGATCGGGGAGAACCCTTAAGAGCCTGGCTCAGAGGTTGAAGGGGAAGGAGGGCCGCTTCAGGGGTAACCTCTCCGGGAAACGAGTCGACTACTCCGCTCGAACAGTCATATCACCCGACCCAAACCTCGACATAAATGAGGTGGGAGTCCCCTTCTACATAGCCATGAGGCTGACGGTTCCAGAGCCGGTGACGGAGAGAAACCTGGAGGAGATGAGGCAGCTCGTCATCAACGGCCCCGACAAGTATCCAGGTGCCCTATACATCATCAGGCCTGACGGCAAGCGTATCAGACTTGAGTTCGTCGCAGATCGGGAGAAGCTGGCTGAGACCCTTGAGCCGGGCTTCATCGTCGAGCGCCACCTTAGAGATGGCGACATAGTCCTCTTCAATCGTCAGCCCAGTCTTCACAGAATGAGCATCATGGCTCATAGGGTGAAGGTGCTGCCCTATAAG
The DNA here is from genome assembly GCA_937898665.1 of Candidatus Bathyarchaeota archaeon. Lineage (GTDB taxonomy): Archaea > Thermoproteota > Bathyarchaeia > TCS64 > B23 > B23. The sequence continues at coordinate 4,827 of CALEIY010000077.1, forward strand.
ACCTTCAGGCTTCACCTCGCCGTATGTCCGCCCTATAACGCGGACTTCGACGGAGATGAGATGAATCTCCACGTCCCTCAGAGCAAGGAGGCCCAGACGGAGGCCCGACTATTGATGCAGGTTCAGGATCAGATCCTCTCACCGAGATATGGAGCTCCCATCATCGGAGCCACTAAGGACTTCATCACCGGAGCCTATCTGTTGACCAGGAAGGAGACGATGCTGACAGCCGATGAGGTTGGAAAGCTGCTGGCCGCAACGGGGTATGACGGCCCCATACCTGAGCCGACGATTAAGGAGCCTGAACCCCTATGGTCTGGGAAGGATATCTTCAGCCTCTTCCTCCCAGAGGACTTCAACTTCGTCACGAGGGCGAGCATCTGCCGCCACTGCCCCGAATGCCTGAAGGAGAAGTGTCCCTATGACGCCTACGTCGTGATTCAGCGTGGGAAGCTGAAGATGGGAGTCATCGATAAGAATAGCATAGGAGCTGAGAAGGCTGAGACGATATTCCACCGCATTGTGAAGGATTATGGAACCGATGTGGCACATGACTTCCTCAACTCCATATGTAAGCTCATCAACACCTTCCTCTCCATAAGGGGCTTCACCTACGCCCTCGATGAGCTGGAGATCAGCGAGGAGGAGAGGGAGAAGATAAAGGCCGTCCTGAGGGAGATGGAGGAGAACGTCAATCGCCTCATAGAGGACTATAAGGCTGGAAGGATGAAGAGGCTTCCAGGGCGCACCCTGGAGGAGACCCTCGAATTCGAGATAATGAATGAGCTGGCTAAAGCGAGAGATAAGGCTGGAGAGCTTGTGGAGGCTAGATTGAAGCTGGACAACGCAGGAGTCATCATGACCCGCACAGGGGCGAGGGGAAGCAGCCTGAATATAGGGCAGATGATGGGCTCCGTCGGGCAGCAGTCGATCAGAGGCAAGCGAATCACGAGGGGCTACCTCAACAGGACGCTGCCCCACTTCAAGGAGAACGATCCCAACCCCGCTGCCAGGGGCTTCATCTACAGCTGCTACAGAGACGGCCTCAACCCCCTTGAGTTCTTCTTCCACGCCATGGGAGGCCGCGAGGGCCTAGTCGACACCGCCGTGAGAACCCAGCAGAGCGGATATATGCAGCGCCGCCTCATAAACGCCCTCGAACATCTAAGAGTCGAATACGATGGCACCGTGAGGGACTCGATGGGCAACATCATCCAGTTCAGATATGGTGAAGACGGCGTCGACCCGGCGAAGAGTGATCACGGGAAGGCGGTCAACGTGGAGCAGCTCATCGAGCGGGTGAAGCTCGGCGAGGAGGGGGGTGAGCCGGCATCCCCCGAGTTCATCGAGGAGCGCATCGGGAAGGTGGAGGATAAGCTGCCTCTAAGCATCGTCGAGGAGCTTCGAAGACTTCTCCCCGCTGCCGGTCTGACGGAGAGTGGTGTCGAGAGAGTCATCGAGGGGGTTGTCCGCAGCTATGAGTTCAGCCTCGTAGAGCCTGGAGAGGCCGTTGGCACCGTCGCAGCTCAGTCCATCGGGGAGCCTGGAACCCAGATGACCCTGAGAACCTTCCACTACGCAGGCGTCGCCGAGCTGAACGTCACCCTCGGGCTGCCGAGGCTGATAGAGCTGGTGGACGCCAGGAGGACGCCGTCGACGCCGACGATGACCATCTACCTCGATGAGGAGCATCGCCACGACGCCGAGAAGGCGAGAGAGGTAGCCCAGAGGCTGACTTATACAACGCTTGGGGACATCCTAGACTTCATAGGCCTCGACATCAGGAGGGACGCCATAAGAGTTGTATTGAACCCTGAGAGGATGAGAAGCCTGGGGGTCAGCCGGGAAGATGTGGAGGAGGCGGTGCCAAAGCTGGAGAGGGAGGAGGAATACGTCTATCTACTGCCATTATCGAAGGTTCGAGATGAGGATCCGGAGAAGGTGATAGAGGAGCTCACGGAGATCGGCATTAAGGGCATACCTGGGATAAAGAGGGTTCTCACGGTCTTCGAGAACGGCGAGTGGGTTATAAAGACTGATGGATCAAACCTGGAGATGGCTCTCAACGTCGAGGGCGTCGACCCGACGAGGACGACGACCAACGACATCCACGAGATCGCGAAGGTTCTGGGCATAGAGGCTGCGAGGAACGCCCTTATAAGGGAGGCGAAGGGAGTGCTAGACGAGCAGGGTCTCGACGTCGATGTGAGGCATGTGATGCTCGTAGCGGACATCATGACCAGCACCGGCGAGGTTCAGCAGATAGGCCGTCATGGAGTAAGCGGTGCGAAGAGCAGCGTCCTAGCCAGGGCTGCCTTCGAGCTGACGGTTCAACACCTCGTCGACGCCGCTGTAAAGGGTGAAATCGACCCGCTGAGGGGTGTGGTGGAGAACATCATCGTTGGACAGTCTATGCCCCTCGGAACCGGAAGCGTTGAACTCTTCATGACAGTTGGAGGTCGAAGGCGATGAGCAGCCTAGACCACGAGTTGAGGATGGCCCTGAAGACGGGTAAGTTCCACCTAGGCTCCAAGAGCGCCATCAAGGAGCTCCTACGGGGAAGGGCTAAACTAATAATCCTCTCCAGCAACTGCCCAGAGCATTACAGGGAGCAGATAGAGGAATATGCCAAGCTCGCCGGCGTCCCAGTTTTGAGGCATAGAAAGGATAGCGTAGACCTGGGAACCCTATGCGGCAAGCCCTTCCCAGTATCAGCAATTGTTATAAATGAACCTGGCGACTCAAAGATCTTGAATCTGGTGAAGAGGGGAGATGCTTAGGAACATAAAGATCACGGAGAATGAGCTTCGATACATGTCCCTCCTAGAGAGGATGACAGGTGCCACAGTGCTCGACTGCATCATCGACGAGGAGGAGGGCTCAATAATCTTTGCGGTGAAGAAGGGTGAGGTAGGACTAGCCGTGGGGAGGAGGGGTGAGAAGATCAAGAAGTTTAAAAAACTGACGAATAAAAAAGTGGACATCTACGAATACATCGAGGATCCGATAAAGTTCATTAAGAGCGCCCTCAAGCCGGCTAGGGTGAAGGATATAAAGCTTGTTGAGAGGGTTGACGGCAGCAAGATTGCCATGGTCAGGGTTGAGGAGAAGGATAAGGGTATAGCAATAGGAAAGAATGGGAGAAACATTAAGAAGGTACGCTTCCTTGCCAAGCGCTATTTCGGCTTAGAAACCATCATAATAAGCTAAAAACTAGATTCATTTATCTAATCTCCATCTCAATATAGACTTCACTCGGCACCCTGATGCGCATTATATTCCTCATCACGCGCTCCCTGGCGTCGATCTCTATCAGCCTCTTATGAATCCTCATCTCATACTTATCCCAGGTATTGCTGCCATCGCCGCAGGGAGTTCTCCTGACGGGGACTACCAGCCTCTTCGTGGGCAGCGGGATGGGTCCCACCATCTTGACACCCATCCTCCTGGCGATCTCTTTTATCTCCTGGCATACCATCTCCAGTTTCTTCGTATCGGTGCTCGTCAGTTTAATCCTCGCCCGTCTAACCATCCCGCCACCCCTCGGAGGACTCCACGGAATTTAAATCTTCCTAACTCTCGATCTCCAGCACTATGCCAGCCGCTATGGTGGTTCCCATATCCCTGATGGCGAAGCGGCCCAGCTGCGGGAACTCCCTGTATACCTCCATCGCCACCGGCTTTAGAGGCTCGAAGCGGACCACGGCTGCGTCGCCAGTCTTCAGGTAGCTTGGATTCTCCTCGATGACCTGACCTGTTCTTGGGTCAAGCTTCGAGATGAGCTCCGCGAACCTCACTGGAATCTGAGCCGTGTGGATGTGGAGAACCGGCGTGTATCCCTGGGCGATGGCTGTTGGGTGGTGGATGACGAAGATCCTCCCCTTGAAGGCCTTAGCCACCGTCGGCGGGTTGTCCGGATAGCCGGCCACCATTCCACGCCTCAGCTGATCCCTCGCGATGCCCTTGACGTTGAAGCCTATGTTGTCGCCTGGCTCAGCCTTGGGAATCCTGGTGTGGTGGGTTTCGATGCTCTTAACCTCGCCCTGTAGGCCGCCCGGCATGAAGATGACCTTCTTACCGACCTCTAGGACGCCTGTCTCAACCCTGCCCACGGGGACTGTTCCAACGCCCCTGATGGAGTAGACATCCTGGATCGGTATTCTCAGCGGCTTGTCGATGGGCTTAGGTGGAACCTCGAACTCGTCTAGGGCCTCGATGAGCGTTGGGCCATCGTACCATGGCATGTTCTTACTCTTCTCCACGAGGTTGTCGCCGGTCCACCCTGAGACGGGGATGAAGTGTATCTTGTTGACGTTGTAGCCCACCATCTTCAGCAGCCTCGCGACGCCGTCCTTAACCTCTTCGTATCTCTGCTGACTCCAGTTCACGGTTGGGTCATCCATCTTGTTGATGCAGACAACCATCTGATCGACGCCGAGGGTCTTAGCTAGGAAGGCATGTTCACGGGTCTGCCCCCCAGGGGTCATGCCGGCCTCGTATTCTCCCCTCTTGGCTGAGACGAAGAGGATGGCTCCATCAGCCTGGCTGGCTCCTGTCACCATGTTCTTCACGAAGTCCCTGTGTCCAGGGGCGTCGATGATGGTGAAGAAGTATTTCGGCGTCTCGAACTTGTAGAAGGCGAGGTCGATGGTCAGTCCACGCTCCCTCTCCTCCTTGAGCCTGTCGAGTATCCAGGCATACTTGAAGGACTCCTTCCCCAGCGCCTTGGCCTCCTCCTCATACTTCTTAATGGTCTTCTCATCTACGGCTCCAGTTAGGTAGAAGAGGTGGCCTATCGTTGTGCTCTTCCCATGATCTACGTGGCCGATGACTATGAGGTTGAGATGTGGCTTCTCACTCATTCCCTAAACCTCCTACACAGTGAGGATAGAATGAGACATAAAAAGTTTCCTGGGTTCACCCCTCGGCTACGTAAGGTTTTAAAGGGGGTGCTCAACGCCCTATTGGGGAAGATGCCTAACGGGATGTTCGCAGCGAGAAAGCTGGTGAAGATCCGGAAGAAGATGCGATTGAAGAGTCGAGACTATGTCAGGCGTCTCCGGAAGAAGATGTATAAGAAGGCTGATCCCCTCGAGGGCGCCCCCATGGCTCGGGGCATAGTCCTCCAGAAGGTCGGCGTAGAGTCGAGGCAGCCCAACTCTGCCATCAGGAAGTGTGTGAAGGTTCAGCTCATCAAGAATGGCAAGATCGTCACCGCCTTCCTCCCAGGGGATGGCGCCCTCAACTACGTTGAGGAGCATGACGAGGTTATCATAGAGGGCATCGGAGGGCCGAGGGCGAGATCTATGGGCGACATTCCAGGCGTCCGATATAAGGTGACGAAGGTAAACGGCGTCCCCTTAAAGCTCCTCGTCCTAGGTAAGGCTAAGAAGCCGATGAGGTAGCCTTCATCTCCCTCATCACCAGGGCTAGCGGGATGTTCACCAATAGGAAGGCTGAGGCTATATAGAAGCAGAGAGCCATATCAAACTCCTCGCTAAGCGTCGACATTATTATAGGACCAACGATGGAGCCGAGGTCGAAGAAGGTTCTATAGGTTCCTATGGCGGCGCCTCGGAGTTCCCCCCTAACGGACTCGGAGGCGATGACAGGGGAGACGATCCAAATAGCCCCCGTCGATAGGCCTATGAGGAATATCGTGGCGGCTATGAGGATGGGGTGATAGGCATATCTCAACAGCACTATGAGAACTCCGGTGGCCGCGAGGCCGAAGAGGAGGACAGGCCTACGCCCAATCCTATCCGATATGGGGCCCATAGTGAACATCGCTGAGACGAAGCCGAGTGACCTCACCGACAATATGATGCCTATGAGAGTGAGGGGAAGACCCATCCTCTCGTTCATATATATAGGGAAGATCGTGTAGAGAACCCCTGTGCTCATCATATACTCGGCGAAGATGGAGCTCGAGGCCACAATGATGTTCCTATTCGCCAGAATCTCCAATATCGCTGAGAGGGGTATGTGCCTCGCCTCCTCCATCCGTCTCCTATGCCTAATCCCAGAGATGAAGAGGAGGAGAAGTGCCGCGCCGCCTATGAGGGAGGAGAGGAGGAAGGTTCCTCTAAACCCTAGGAGGGATACGACGTATCCGCTTATCGATGAGCCTAGAATGGTTCCGATGAACTCAACTCCCTGGAAGAATCCCATCGCGCTTCCACGGCGCTCGGCGGTGAAGAGGTCGACGACGAAGGTCATCGCCACAGCGTAGAAGAGCGGAGCTCCCAGCCCTATCATGGCTCTGCCAGCCATGAGCTGATAGGGGTTGCGGACGAAGTGGCATAGGATGTTGCCCAGAATGGTCAGCGCGAGTCCCGTCGCCATGGGCTTGAAGTATCCGAGCTTTGAGGAGAGGAGGCCGCTGGGTATCTCCATGAATATCCTCGCCGTCCAATAGGCGGAGACTACGAGGCCGATGGTGACGCCTACGGCTCCAATCCTCTTAGCGAAGATGGAGAGGAGGGGGTTTATCACGCTCCCACTAAGGATGGTGAGGAAGGCGACGGCGCAGAGGAAGATATACTCCCGAGGCAGCCTTCCATTCATTTGGTCTAAAAGACCACGAGGATGTCGATTATAAGGTTTAGGGCGGAACCCTTTTATCTAGGTGGACAATTCCCCTCTCTGACATCTGGGATGGACAAGCCTAAGCTCTTCGGGGAGTGGAGCTTCGAGGAGGTAACCGTCAGAGACCTCGGGTTACAGCGCTACATCAATCTAGACCCCATCTACCTCCCACATTCCGGAGGGCGCCACGAGGCTAAGAGATTTAAGAAGTCGGAGCTCAATATCGTGGAGCGCCTAGTCAACAGCCTAATGCACCCTGGAAGCAGTGGAGGGGAGAAGACCCGTATCATAAACGCCGTGAGGAAGGCTTTCAAGATCATACATCTCAAAACGGGTCGAAATCCGATAGAGGTGTTGGTGAGAGCCATAGAGAATGCGGCTCCAAATGAGGATACGACCCGCATCAGCTATGGAGGAGTCGTCTACAGGGTGGCGGTTGATATCTCTCCGCAGAGACGCGTAGACCTCGCCTTGAGATTCATATCCCAGGGAACCAGGCTTGAGGCCTTCAGAAGTCGGAAGACCCTCGCCGAGGCCTTAGCCGATCAACTCATCGGCGCAGCGAACAACGACACAAACAACTACGCTATAAGGAAGAAACTGGAGCAGGAGCGCATAGCCCTAGCCTCCAGGTAGGAGAGCGCCTAACAAGAATCCTAATAGGCCTAGGGCCATGGCGGCGAGGATGACTCTTTTAACCCTAAGACTGTTCTCCCGCGTCGGCCTCCTGACGAGGCTGATGGAGGAGTAGAGAAGCATCAAATCCGTTGCGAGAACCGGTGGAAGATACCAGATGGAGACGATGCCCCATAGTATGGGGAGGGGGGAGAGGAGGAGGGCTGATATTAGGAAGAGCGCTGAGACTAGGGCTGCAGCTCTAGAACCCCTTGAGACGGCGATGGTTCTAACACCACGTCTACGATCCCCCTCAACGTCTGCTATACCCTTAGCCACCTCTCGACCGGTGTTGGAGAGGAAGGCCATAGAGGCGAAGAGCAGTGTTCTCATGGGGAGGCCGACGTCGGAGGCGAGGGCGCCGTAGAGGAAGGGGATGGAGACACAGGTGCTAACCATCAGATTGCCTGGCAGCCCCGTCGCCTTCCCCACGGTCGAGTAGGAGGCCATCACGATCCAGGAGAAGGCAGCGAGGAGTAGGCAGCCCAGATTCGTCATCCAGGCCAGCAGCAGTCCCAGCAGGCTGAGCAGAGTCATCAGGGCTAAGGCCTCCCAGGGCTTCACCTCGCCGCTGGGGATCGGCCTATCAGGCTGATTGACGGCGTCTATCTCCCTGTCACAGTAGTCGTTGAGGGCCATGGCGGCCGCCGTCATCAGGAAGCCGGTGGCAAAGCCGAGGAGCAGCCCCCTCCATGAGGCGGAGTTTAGGCCTCCGGCTAAGGCCGCCCCGACGAGGACGGCGAACCCCATCATCACCGCGTTTACAGGCCTCATAAGCCTCAGGAGGCTCAGGAGCCTAGCCATCGAAGGGGTAGATTTCCAGCGGCCTATTAAACGATGTCGAAGGTAGGCTTTTCCACACATCGAGGGAGGAGATCACAATATGCGCCTCAAGGCCTTCGCCGTGAAGCAATGGGGTGGTGGTAGGAGCTTCACTATATATGTCACGGCCCTCCCAGCGGGGCTTCTGGTTGAGAGATGCTCCATCGATCGTTGGACTCCTCAAAACCCAGGGGGTTATCAGAGGCCGCCTGACGAGAGGAGGCTAGGCTGGAGGAGGGGGTCAGCCCTCAGATATCTATTGAGAGAGCTTGGATGTTTCCCCACCTCGATCCTGCTGAATATCCGAGGTGAATTAGCCTTCAGGGAGGAGTGGTCTTCAGGCCCCTTAACCCTCGGGGAGCTCCACATCGATGATGGTGAGCCTCTCTGGGTTATAGATGGTCAACATAGGGTTGAGGCCTTGAGGAGGGCGATCGAGCGGAATCCGGAATATGAGAACTATCCTCTAATCGTCTCCATCATGAGGCTTCCAGACCGCTTCGAGGAGCTGCTCCTCTTCTACATCGTCAACCGCCGTCAACGCAGCGTTCCAACCGATCTCGCCTATCGGCATCTACAGCGTATGCTCCTGAAGCGGGGTGTGGATTGGCTCTATGAGCTTGAGGGTGGCAGAGGCGTCCGCCTAGCGTTGGCGGCTGAGGTCGTCGACCAATTAAACTCCTCCGAGCGTTCACCCTGGAAGGGGCGTATAAGGCGTATTGGGGAGGAGCGTCGTGAGGAGCATATCATCCATGATAGACCCCTCATAAGGTCTATCGCCCCCATATTGAGGGAACGGGTCTTCGAGGGCCTCTCCATAAGGGAGATCGCCGACCTCCTCATCGAGTATTGGAGAGCTTTAAGGAGGCTCTACGCTGAGGCCTTCGAGAGGCCGGAGCGCTATACGCTGCTCGGCACTCCAGGCATCTTCTCCCTCCACATGTTATTCCCATCCATCTATGCCCGCTGCGCCAGGAGAGGCATCATCGATGAGGAGGAGATGCGTAGATTTCTCTCCTATCTCCTAGAGGAGACGCCTGAGCATCCACAGCCGGAGTTTAGAGGGCCGATAACCCTAGATTTCTGGTCTAAGGAGCATGGCCCAGCCATCGCCCTTTCGACGAGTCTGAAGACCATCCGAAGCCTCTACCTAGGGCTTTCAAAGAAGATTCAGCTCGTGGAGGAGAGGCTTTCCCCCAACGCCTTATAGAGACCAGGATGGAGATGGCGTAGAGGAGATAGACGAGCCAGGAAGCCGCGACATAGGAGTATACGATGCTTCCAAAAGGTATCTTAACGGCTCCAAGGCTTGGGAAATACCTCACGACCCCTCGACTCAGAGAAATGGGTAGATGTATTGGTAAGGTGAACAACATCCAGGGAAACCAGAACTCGAATCCCCTAAGCTGATCATAGAGGGAGGCCTCTCCAATCCAGGTGTCTCATCGATGAAGGCGTAGGTCTGGATAGCCCCTGCGATGGAGAGGAAGACATAGAAGGCGGAGAGGAGAATCCTCCTAGGGCAGGGCTTGAGAAATCTGAAGGGCCTTAAGCCCTCTCCACGAGAATTCTCTCCCCCATCCTCACTCTACGAAAGATGGTTGCATCGCCTAGGATCCTGGCGAAGACGTTGACGGGGCTGGCAGCCCTAATCTCCCCGCCTCTGCTAACCGGTGTGGGGCCGAAGAAGATGCAGATGGCCCTCCCAGGAGGCCAATAGGCGATTTCACCCACCTCAACCCGCTCCCTCGCATTCTCCTCTCCCAATTCGATGGGGGTGGAGAAGTAGACTTCATCGCCCCAGCGCTCGGCTACGCCCTCGATTGGAAGCGCATCCCAGACCGCCTCAGCCGTCTTGGGATTCTCCTCTATCATCTCCGCCTCCACCGATCCTATGCTGGGAGACCTGAACCTGATCCGCATCGACATGGAATCCACCTAGACCTACTTCGAGGAGGGGAGGGCTAAGACCTCTAGAACCTTCAATCTCCTCTCGGGATCCGGACTCACCATCTCATCGGGTTCAGCGGCCCTGACCACTAGGGCAGTGTTGATGCCTCCCCCCTCGCCGGCTACCGCGATCACCTTCTCCCCCTTCAAGCCCTCTCCAGCCGCGATGACGGCTGCCTCCAGGGCGGCTTTTACGCCTTCGCCGAAGATCAATAGGCCCTCCCTTATACCCCTCCGATCTTGGATTGGGAGCTCCACCCGCTCTAGGGGTTTGACGCCCATCTTCTTCATCTTCTTCTTAACATCGTCGCCGTAGGTGAACTCGGTTAC
>CALEIY010000078.1 GCA_937898665.1 Candidatus Bathyarchaeota archaeon
CACCTCGTCGGCACTAGTCTCCGACGTCGGCCTACGCCGAAGCATCCCATGCTGAAGGCCCTCTGAATACGGGTTATGGGTGTCCCCCGCTCATAGAGGTTTAGGACGGCTTCAGAAGCCCTTAGGTCTGTGTCGTAGTAGGCCCTCTCCATCCATCTATCCCACTTCAGACTCCCCATCTCCAGACTTTCCAGGGGTGCTGAGGGACCCATGGGCTGGACGTCGCCATCTAGGAGAAAGCTGCCTCGCGGCCTCTTCCTCAGCCTCAGCTCCGCCTCGACGTAGTCAGCCGAGAGGGATAGCTCCCGCGTCATCTCCAGCAGCCGGCCAGCCTTGTAGGGCCTGCGGACATCAACCCTATAGGTTCCCCTCAGAAGCTGGGATCTATACTCGATGATCTCGTCGATGCTCTTCCCAAACCAGCGCTCAGGGAAATCAAGTATCGATGTATCCCCCCTAATGGGGGCCGCCATGGGGCCGACACTGACATAGGGATAGCCGAATCGGCCTACGAAGACGCTGGGCGGAGAGGAACCCTCTATGGAGAGGCCTGAAACCCGACGCCATATACGGAGATAAGAAGACAGACGGGCGAGGATCGGGCATCGTGCTCTGCCGCAGAGGAGCTTAGAACCTTTACAGACGGCGCAGAGACTCCCTGGGCGAGACCTCAACCTCAGCTCCTCAGCCGTATAATCGAGGTCGAGGCCGAAGCTTGGATCGGAGGACAAAAGCTCCCTAACCCAGAGATTCCTGGGCCTCCTCACCCATCGAGCGATCCTCTTAGGCAACCCATATAGGGGGAGATCGAGAACCTAAATAGATTGCTACAAAACTAATGCCCATGCTGAGGAGGAGAGACAAGACATCATGGATCATGGAGCACCTCAACATGCGGCCAGAGACCTCCCATCCACTATGAGGAGTGTGGAGCTCATCCGGATTAGGGGCGGAAGCTGGGAAGTGGAGGATACGCTACATGACCTGCCCGATACTCAGGGCTTGAAATCAGGCCAGATGTCGCTGTGGAACTCCTTGAAGCCGTCGGGGAAGTCCCAGGGATCAACTATGAAATCCAGGACGGCTGGAACGCCGGAGAGATTCTGCCTTAAAGCCTCTTCTAGGGCCGGCTTAACATCCTCAGCCCTCTC
>CALEIY010000079.1 GCA_937898665.1 Candidatus Bathyarchaeota archaeon
TAATGATACGGCGACCACCGAGATCTACACCGTCTAATTCGTCGGCAGCGTCAGATGTGTATAAGAGACAGTGCCTAGTGTTTATCTGTTTCATGAGCCTTTTAAGGAATTTTAGATGTCTAGGAGGCCCTCACCTGCGGTTTATGTCTCTAGGGAGCTTTCAGAGATGCTTGAGAGGGAACCTAGGTTTAGGCGGTGGATTGATGAGATGGCGGATGTGTTGAGGGATAACATGTTTGCGGGTGATGCTATACCTAAGAGGCTTATACCCCGAGCCCTGAAGGAGCGTTATGGGGTGACTAACCTCTATAGGTATAGGCTTCCTGAGGGCTATAGGGCTCTATATACCCTCTTATACTTTGAGGGGGTCGGTGTATGCCCAGTTATCTTGATGTTGCTAAGTCATGGGGATTATGAACGCTTATTCGGCTATAGGGACTCCTAGCGTATTCTCTTTGCGGTCTCTATTAGGGTTAGGAGTTTTGGATTTGCTACTCCGGTGTAGATTATTCTGCGGCCATCGTAGACGATGCGGCCCGTAGCCTCTAGGTAGTCCAATATGCGCTTGAAGGTCTGATATTGGATTCTTCTTGGAAGCCTCCTCCATAGTTCGGTCCTGGTGGGATAGTCCTCAGCATCTAATAGGGCCTTCTCAACCATCAGAATCGTATCAAGCCTAGGCTCATGAAGCACCCGGGAGGCCATCTCCTATAAAGTGGCTGTTAAATTATATAAACTTATACAATCATTAACTGAGCAGGCCTAAAGTTAAGATAATCAGCAAACCTATGACTCAGGTTTAGACTGCTGGTATACCAGGTATACCTGGTGTCCCAGGGACACCCATCTCTATTGGGTGGAGGGTTGGAGAAGTCTTCGCTGACCATCAAGGTGAGGCCCAGCACAAAGGAGAGGCTTAGGAGGCTGGAGAACATCGGAGACAGCTATGATCCCATCATACGGATGCTGCTTATCTTCAACATCTCAGCAGGAATGTAACCTCCAAATAGCCATGAGAGATGAAGGGTTGAGGATGGGAAATACCAGCAACATCTCACGTAGGCCCTCATTACCCCTTCCATCTCCTCAGCCCATAAGACACCGTGGAGGAGTAGGCCCAAGCTGACGAAGCCGACGATCGAGCATGATACCTAGGATCCTCCACATACGTCAATTACCCACTAAACCTTAAATCCTCATCGAAGAGGAGCTATATCCCAAGAAGAGGTAGCGTCTCTAATGCCCACCTCAGGAGCATACTCATCGAAGTAGCGTATGTTGCCTCAGATTTCCATCTAACTGGCTGAGCCTACGGGCGAGGAAGCTTTTTCGCCCTAAGTAACTAAGGTTGGAGGGTTTTAGAGGAGTCTACCACCCGTACCCTAGGAATAAACTCAATTAACCGACAGGCACATGGATATTTCTGAAACTCTTGAATCATTAGGCTGTAAAGTTCTGCTTTTAATTCTTCGATTTCTTCCTTAAATTTAAGGAAGAGGAAGATGAGAGCCGAAGCTTCCCAAGATAGCCAGTTTTCATATAGATAAAAATAAGGTCTTATCTCTGTCTCAGGATCCTCTAGAGTTCTCATGAGTATGATAAAGTGTTCAGCGAGGTAGGAGGCAAGGAGGTGAGGAAGATTTTCTCGTAGGATTTTTCGTATAGCTTCTGGATCACCTCTATTGGAGTTAAGAACTTCGATCAATTTGAGCACACGTCGACCTACTGGTTTTTTCATGAGCTTTTTTATTGCCTCTTCTCTAGTAGGTGTGAGAATATACCACACTTCAGGCCCTCTTTTGCCCCTCCGAGCCTCCACTTTGATGACTCCCTCTTCCTCCATCTCGTCGAGAAGGCGTTTCAAGGTTGTCGGCCCCATTCTCCGCTCTCTAGCTCGCTTTAGAAGGTGGCTCCACCTCGCCTTTCCCCCAAGCTCTGAAAGAATGGCAAAGATTTCTCCCTTTCTAGGATGAGACCGGTTAAAAGGATAATGCCCTGCATATGGTCGTCCTCTCATGGTATCGAGATACTAATTTAGTATCCTTTATAAAAATCTTTTGTCCACCTTAAGATAGAGATGGGCGTAGAAGAAAGGGATAAGGTTCTAGTCTGGGCGTATATCGGCGCTGATATCCGTGAGATGGTGAAGGTCGCAGATGGAGTCAGCATCCCCGAATATGTGCGAAAACTAATTCTCGAAGATCTCGATCCTAGTAGCCTTATCGCATCAACCATCAAGGACTTGAGCGGGGCGGAGGGCAAGAAGCGGAGGAGATTGAAGGAGGAGCTATAGTTGCATAGGAGATGGGGGCGATGCAGGGAAGAGCTCACTCCTGGGTGGAGAGGGCCCAGATCCTAGATCACAGAGAGCCGACTAAGAGGTTAAGTAGGCTGCAGAGGGCGATACTACGCTGCCTAGAAGGCTGCAGGGAGCCGATACGCATTAGTGAGCTGCGCCGACGGCTGGGGCTGTTAGGCTTCAAGCCCTCCCCATCAAGCCTAAGCAGAAGCCTGAAGAGGCTGAGGGAGCGAGGACTAATAAAAGCCCTCAGACCCCTACGGAGCTCGAAAGGCAGGATCCTCTGGGTGGAGGAGTGGAGTAAAACCCAATACATCACCCTCACCCAAGAGGGCTTCAAAGCCATCGAAGGAGTAGAGGTGTCCCAGGACACCTTCACCCCTCAACCCAAAACGGTTGACATGACACGTGTAAAGTTAACCGATTCAGGTGTAGGGGTGAAGGTTTCCCGAGAAACGTTAACCGGTTTGTGTGGATCACCGCCTCTAGTCCTGGTCAGATATCGGGATCACCTACTATTCAGGGATCTGAACGCCAGGGATGTGAAGCCTGTAGTTAGGGAGACGGTGGGGTGGCTGATAGGGGAGACTCCGGAGGCCCTATTCATCCTCTGGGATAGGAGTGTCAGCCCACTCCCCCGAGGGAGGATGGAGCCGAAGGCCTCCGGCCTGGTATTGCTGAGAGGCGACGTGATAAGCATCAGGAGGATTGAGCCGTGAACCCTTCAGCTCTTCTCCCTCTCCATCTCCCTGAGGATGAGAACCTCTATGGCGTGGCTCCTATTTGCGTATATACGCCTGCGAACCTTCTCATCCAGCCACTCCACGCACTCCTTTGGGAGCGTTATGCTCACCCTCACCTTTGGGATGGCGATCCCCTCATCCATCTTACATCGATCCACCTCATTATCCCTTATCCTCAAAAAT
>CALEIY010000080.1 GCA_937898665.1 Candidatus Bathyarchaeota archaeon
AGGTTAAAGACGACGCCATCTACATCTATGAAGAAGAACCCGAGAGGGCTCTAAAGGCTCTGAGGCATGAGGTTGTAGATCACCTCATCACCTCTCGAGTGGTCAAACCTCTCATCTCTCTCATAAACACCTTGATTAAGTCTCGGGAGGCCGAGATATATGGGGAGAAGGAATGGCTCGTCGAGATCCTTAGCAGGCTCCTTTAGCCTGATCTGGATTTTAATATGTTTTGGGATGTTGATTCTTCTCCTACGAAGCATTTTGATTCTAGTTCAGCTATCTCATCTTCCAGCTCTCTGACAAGCTTTAGGTATTTCCTTGCCTCCTCCATCAGCCTCTTTGCCTCCTCTAACCAGCCCATCTCCCTAGCTTCCTCGGCCTCCCTCTCCAGCATTCTATGGTGAACCTTCAGGGAGATAAGGTGGTTCCTCCTCCGCTGCAGATACCAGTAGACGCTGTCAGGGCATCTGAACTTGGGAGTCATCCCTCACCACCTTTTAGGTGCTTCTCCTTATGAGGATTCTCCCGCTGGGGAGAACCGTCTGGACATCCCATCCCTCGGCTAGGTAGTGTTCAAGCTCCCCTTCGTCGATGATCTTCTTAGGGTCGTTGTTCCTCCTCTTTTGGGCCTCCAGCCTCATCTTCTCTATGCCCAGCTCCGACTTCACGATCATGCCTATCGCCTCAACATCATCTATGTTTGGATCGCTCTCCCTCATCCTCGCTATCTTTATCTCTAGATCCTCCACTCCCAGCGTCTTGGCGAAGGCCTTTAGGGCCTCCAATATCTGCTGCCTCGACATCGCCCTCCCCCCTGGAGACCAGTCTAGCCTCATATACCTCTGCGCCAACACGTCGACGTTGGCGTTGTGGTATGGCGCCTTCGCCCCTGGGAGCTTATGCCCCATGAGATACTCCTTGTCATCCTCCGCCATCTGTCCTCCATCTATGTATCCCGCATCTAAGACGGCTCTGAAGGTCTTTCTGAGGCTGTGAGCCCTTATATGTCTCCAATCTTTTATTCCAGCCTTCCTCGCTATCCTCTTCAGCTGCTTCGTCAGGCTCCACTTATCCATTGGAACCTTACCCCTCAGCTCCCTAGGTATCTGCCTTGAGTCCGATGGGAATAGGAGCTCATCATCCTCTATTCCCCCCTGAACCTCCTTCCTGTAGGCGATGTATTGTCTTAGAGCCTCTGAGGCCTCTCGGCCGAAGAATGTCCAGTACTCAACCCCCTCCTTACAGGCGTCTGGTATGATCTTCCTAAGCTCCTCGGTTATGTGAACCCTTATGGGTATGACATCACTCTCGATCTGGTCTTTAAGCATGCCGTAGGTGAGGGCTCTGAGGGCGCTGTTCCTCAACCCAGACTGGAAGAGGCAGAGGATGATCGCCCTCCACTTCAGGCCGGCGACGGAGGCCATCCTATAGACCTCCTCCTTCGTAGGCACATACTCAGGCCTCTTCATCCACCTATAGCTATCATCAAGCTCAAGCTCCTCAACCCTCACCTTATTAGCTCTAAGAAAACTCCTGATAGCCTTCATGGCATTCGAAGCCATAGCCTTCCTACCCAACTCCGAATACCTATCACAGAAACCCTGAATCAACTCCTCCATCCTCTCCCTAGGAAGCCTCAAAAAATCATCGGGAGACATCCCAGCATACTCAACAAACCAAGCCAAAAGCTTAAAATACGTCCTAAGAGTAGAGACAGAACCCCTCCTCCCCAACCTCAAAATCCACCTACGAACACTCTCAAACTCAGAACTCCTCCAATCAGGATCAAGCCTCAAAACCCTCTCAAAGAAATACCTTCCACCCATCGATAAGAAACATAAAACCGAGAAATATAAAGCTAACCCAACTTAGGCGGTCGGTGTGCCGGCCGTAACCCACCTTCTGTTCTGGGC
>CALEIY010000081.1 GCA_937898665.1 Candidatus Bathyarchaeota archaeon
CCCGCTGAGAGCAGGGCTTGAACCACCTTTGTTGCGTCCTCCAGCGCTATGGGGAGGACTCCCGTCACCTTCGGGTCGAGGGTTCCACCGTGGCCAGCCTTGTCCAGACCCATCATCCGTTTAACCCAGGTGACAACCTCATGGCTCGTCGGCCCAGGAGGCTTGTCGAGATTTATGATGCCGAAACGGATGTGATCCCTCAGCGGCCTCCTGTCGGGTGGGCATCCAAATTCGGGGTCCGTCTCCTCTACGGCTTTGATGTGGACGGTGCGCTCAATCTCCCAGGGAGGGGTGACAACCATACCCGATATGAATGGGGTTGAGGCCATAAAAAGTTGGAGCTAACCCTCCAACTCCTTATACTTACATTTGGCCCAGCATTCGCTGCAGCTCATCGTCCTCGTCCTCAGCGGGGGCTCACCCTTGATCTCCAATAGCAGCTCATAGGTCTCCTTCACAGCCCTCTCATCCCCCTCGATGATGAAGGTCTTGGAGCCCTCACCGCCGTCTATGCCGCCGCCCCCTATGGGTGTCGCCTCTACGCCGGTCAGCAGCCTGAAGGCCTCTATCTCGGTGACGACCTCGCCGTGGACGACCATTAGGCCTACGGGCATGCCCAGGGAGATGTCCACTCGGCCTATACCCGTTCTCGCCGCCACATCCTCCAGGGGGTAGGGAACCAGCTTTTCAAGTCCCGCGGCGATGATGAATCTCACCCCCTTAGCCGTGAGGTATCCTATGGCGGCTCCTATGGTTCCACCCTTGGGGGAGCCGAGGAAGATGGCCGCAGCCCCGTAGGGGTCGATGGCGTTCGCCCCCTTGATGAAGACGTCCTCCGGACCCATCTGTTCTAGGACGCTGATCAACTCGTCGAGTCCCATCGTCTTCACTTCGCCGTGGTCGATGACGTGGTAGCGGCCTCGGCCTTTAGGGTCGGTGACGCAGCATCCCCTGGCTGTGACGACGCCTGCTGTGAACATCCCCTTATCGACCTCGACGCCGAGGAGCTCCTCTAGGACGTAGCCAGTTGTCGTGCTGGTGGCTATGGCTATGATGCCCTCCTTCATGGCCCTCTGGACGATTTCCATCTTGGCTATGGCCTTCCCTATCAGCCGCTTCCCCTCAGCGGGTGTTAGGGTGACCTGTAGCAGCATCCCAATAGAGTTGGCTCTGGAGGATTAAATGGTTCCGCTCCTATGCCTCGAACTCCCCCTCGGCGAGGGCCTCGGCGAGTATGTCTCCGAAGTCCGTCAGCTTGATGGCCTTCATCTTCGCCCCCTTCTCACTCTCTATGAGTCCCTTAAGCTCAAGCCTCTGAACGATGCGGCTGAAACGGTTCCTCAGCGTCGACGTCGCCTCATCGTATCCGAACCATCGGATGACCTCGCTGATGGATCCCGCTCGGCCCCCATGCTCCCTCAGGAGGACGAGCAGCCTCTTCTCCATCTCCCATTCACGCTCCTCATACTTCGTCCTCGGCTCAAGCCTGTAGCCTGGCAGCCTTATCTCTATTGGTTCAAGGCTCGGCTGGTTTCTGGCCCTTTCAAACCACTCCTCAAACTCCCTCTCGCCGATCCTCCCCTGAACATACCAGGCTGGCCTCCTCGATGGAACCGTGTAGACCCTCGTATTCCTGAACATGAGGGCGACGGTCAGGGCGACTCCCTGGGCGACGTTTGTGGCTGAGGTGATGTCGATGAGAACCTCCTCCCCCTCACTCCTAGCCTTAGAGACGATGCCATAGAGCTTCTTAAACACATCCTTATGATCCATCGGGTCGTAGCCGACCATTATCGGGTCGAGGATCTCCAGCCTCCTCCTCAAATCCTCTGCATTCCTCCTCGACATATAGGAGAAGACAGCAGTCTCATCCTCCGCCTCCACATCGCTATATAGAAGGTAAAGCCTCGTTATCCCCATACGTCGACTCCAATATCGAACGCCGTCGAAGGGCCTCCGGAGATAGTTGCCCACAAGACAGATGATGACGGTCAAACATCCACCTCCATAACAAAAATCTGAGACAATCTAAATCTCTCCAAGATATTCCTTAATCTTATCATAATCACCTATCATAAAGAGTTTATGCGTCCTAGTACCCTTACACTTAAGCAAATCCAAGGCATACAATGCAGCCAGGAACCCAGATAACCAATTTCTGCCGACACCAATAGCCCTCTCAATATCAGTTATAGATGCAATCGATTCCTTTTTAAGTAGGCTAATCACTTCTTTTAAAACGGCATGAGGATTATCAGTTCCAACCATCACGATTCACCTCACATTCTCGCAAATTTGCATGCATGCATGGGTGCAGCCTCATTCCTAAGTGGAGTTGAGAGAATTCTGCTTAAAAAATTTCCTGTCATGAAGTTAGGGAAGATGATAAGAAATGAAAGGAGAAAATGCTTATTTTAGAAGTTCGCCTACTAATTTTATTGCAGTTATGCATGTAAACAAATTTGCATGCAAGGGACGGTGGGCTATGGATGACTGAGAGAGTAAGGGTTTACACCCTCCCTCATTGCCCCCTCTGTGAGAAGTTGAAGGTTAGGTTGAGGGAGTTGGGTGTTGAGTTTGAGGAGGTTCCCTTTGACACCGATGTTCAGGTGGAGTTGATTATGAGGGATGTCTTTGGGAATCCGCCGATTTTGGAGGTTGGCTCTAGGGTTGCCTCCTCCGAGGAGTTGTTTGAGGAGGAGGTTTTGAGGGAGGATGAGCTTAGGGAGGTTTTAGGCCTTGAGGAGGGGTAGGTCTCTTCCTGAGAAGCAGACGGTTCTGGAGCAGTTCTACAAGTCTGCCAGGACTTATCGTGGAATGCCGATGGTTAGGACGACGGATGGCTATCTGGTTCCCTGGAAGAAGGAGCGGATTGTGGAACAGCTTCAGAGGGAGACCCAGCTGGCTGAGATCATCTTCGGCCTTGAACCCCTTAATGGGAGCTATGCTGAGAAGATAGCGGATGAGGTGGAGCGGCGGATCAAGAAGATGAGACCCCGCTTCGTAAGCGGCCCCCTCATCAGGGAGGTGGTGAACAACGTCCTCCTCGAATGGTCTGAGGAGGTTCCGGAGTTCGAGATATATAGGAAAGTCCTGACGAGGGTTGGAGCTCCAGTCTACGACGCCTATCAGATCGATATGGGTCAGGGGTGGGAGGCGAGGGAGAACGCCAATCTCCAGCCTAACCCCGAGACGGTTCATAAGAAGAAGGCTGACAGGCTGAGTAAGGAGGAGTATCTGCTGCTGCTGCCCCCTCATCTGGCGACAGCCCATCATCAGGGGGACATCCACATCCACACGTTGGAGTATTTCGGCACCAGGCCCTTCTGCCAGGACTGGGATCTACGCTACTTCTTCTATTATGGGCTGCTGCCCGATGGGACGGGCTTCAGGAGCAGCGTCGCTGGGCCGGCTAAGCATCCTGAGGTGGCTGTGCTCCACAGCGTTAAGGTTTTGGCCGCTGGTCAGACGAATTTCAGCGGCGGCCAGGGCTTCATGTATTACACCCTCTTCCTCGCCCCCTATATGAGGGGTTTGAAGTATGAGGAGGTTAAGCAGCTGGCCCAGATGATGTTCTATGAGTTGACGCAGACCTATGTCACCAGGGGCGGCCAACTTGTCTTCAGCAACATACAGCTTCCGATGGGAGTCCCAAAGATCTGGGAGAATGTCCCCATCGTCGCCCGAGGCAGGATCGGGCCGGATGTCTATGGTGACTATGAGGAGGAGGTTCAAACCTTCTTCAGGGCCATCGCAGAGGTTGCCTATGAGGGTGACTATTGGGGTAAGCCCTTCAACTTCCCGAAGAATGAGCATTACATCAGCCCAGAGTTCTTCAAACCCGAATACGACGACCTATGGCTTCTGGTTCACAAGACCGTCTCGAAGTATGGCATACCCTACTTCGACAACATGCTCCCAGCCTATAGGGGATATGGGAAGGGGGTCAGCTGCTACCAGTGCTGCGCCTACCAGTTCGCCGCCACCCCCGAGTCTGATCCAGCGTTTAAGGAGAAGCTCTACTTCGAGGATGGGATGCACTTCAGCCTCGGCGGATGGCAGGTTGTCAGCATAAACATGCCGAGGCTGGCCTACAGGGCGAGGGGCGAGTATGACAGGCTGCTGGAGGCGGCGAAGGAGAATATGAGGCTCGCCGTCGAGGTCTTCAAGGTTAAGAAGCGTTGGATGGAGAGGGCGATAGAGAACAACCTCATCCCCTTCGCCACCCAGAGGCCTCGTGACCCGAGGACGGGTAGGAGGGCTCCGCCGGCTGTGGATTTCAGTGAGCTGGTCTATGTCATCGGCGTCGTCGGCGTCAACGAGATGGTTCAGTTCTTCACGGGTAAGCAGCTCCATGAGAGCAGGGACTCTGTGAGGCTGGCGTTGAAGCTGCTGCTGGATATGGAGAAGTATCGACGTGGATTGGAGATGAAGACGGGTCTGAAGTTGGTGCTGGCCAGGACTCCGGCTGAGAGCACGGCTCAGACCTTCGCCGTCGCCGATCTGCTTTCGCCGAAGTATAGGCGGTATGCGAAGCAGGTCATTAAGGGGGACTTGGAGCTGGCGAAGTCGATGGCGAGGAAAGGTGAGAGGGATCTCCCCATCTACTATAGCAACGGAACCCACACATACGTCGGAGCCAAGATACCGCTGGGGGAGAAGATCGAGATAGAGCACAAGTTCTTCCCAATCCTCAGCGGCGGAAACATCTTCCACATCTGGCTCGGCGAGGCCTCCTCAGATCCAGAGGCATTATACAAGGTGACGAAGCGCATCGCCACCCAGAGCCAGATCGGGTACTTCACCTACACAAAAGACCTCACCGTCTGCAGCCGCTGCGGAACCACCTCCGTCGGCCTCTTGGATTCATGCCCCAACTGTGGAAGCAGAGAGATCAGATGGTGGAGCAGGATAACGGGATACTACACAGACGTAACAGGATGGAACGAAGGAAAGAAGCAGGAGCTCAAAGAGCGCTACCGCATTTCTCTATAAAGGAATCCATAATAAAATCAAAAATTTAGAGTTCCTCTTCCTCTTCTTTTTCTTCTGGGCCTTTCTCCTCTTCCTCCTCCTTCTCCCTGACGGCTGCGATCACATCGTCGATCCGTAGCACCATCGACGCCAACTCGGTTGCGGTCTTTATGGCTTGTTCCTTCACCCATGCTGGGTCGAGGACGCCCTTCTCAACCATGTCGACGATCTCCCCCGTGTAGATGTCGATACCCATCTTGAAGCCATTCTCCTTCTCATGTGCCGCTCTCAGAGCGACCATTGTATCGATGACATCATGCCCCGCGTTTTCGGCTAGGGTTTTGGGTATGACTTCTAGGGCGTCGGCGAAGGCTTCGATGGCCAACTGCTCTCGGCCTCCGACCTTGACGGCGTAGCTCTTCAGCCTCCTCGCCAGCTCCACCTCGACGGCGCCGCCTCCTGGAACCACTTTTGGCTTCTGGATCACGTCTGCGACGACGGAGATGGCGTCGTCCATCGCCCTCTCAGCCTCGTCTACAACCCTCTCTAGGCCTCCCCTGATGAGGACGGCGACCGACTTGGGGTCTTTGCATCCTTCGACGAAGACCATCTTATCCTCACCGATCTTCCGCTCCTCCACAACCTTAGCCCAGCCTAGGTCTTCTGGTCTGAGGTCTTCGAAGCTGGTTATGACTTCGGCTCCCGTCGCTCGGGCTAGCTTCTCCATGTCGCTCTCCTTCACCCTCCTGACAGCCAATATGCCCTCCTTCGCCAGGAGATACTGGGCTATGTCGTCGATCCCCTTCTGGCAGAAGAGGACGTTTGCCCCAGCCTCCTTCACCTTCATAACCATCTTCCTAAGCATCTCGGTCTCCTGGTCTAGGAAGGCCTTGATGGCCTCGGGACTCCTAATCCTAATCTGGGCGTCGAACTCAGTTTTCTCTATCTCCATGGGGGCGTTAACAAGCGCTATCCTAGCGTCCTCAACCCTCTTCGGCATCGCTGGGTGGACTACCTCCTTCTCTAGGACGACGCCCCTGATCAGCTCAGTCTCCCTGAGGCTGCGCCCCTCCTTCTTCACTATCTGGATGTTATCCTTATCGACGTAGTTCCGTTCACCCCTCTTCTCAACGATCTGCTTAACGGCGTCGATGGCGATCTCAGCCAAATGCTCAGCCGCATCTCCGAGGGCCTTACTGCTCATCGATGTTAGGGCCACCTTCTTCAGGAGCTCCCTATCCTCTGGGTCGACCTCCATGGCGATCTCGTTGATGAACTCCAGAGCCTTCTCAGCCGCCTTCCTGTAGCCGCTGACGATGATCGTCGGGTGGATATCATCGTCGAGGAGCTCCTGAGCCTTTCGTAGCAGCTCTCCGGTGAGGATAGTTGCCGTCGTCGTCCCGTCGCCCACCATATCCTCCTGGGTCTTGGCTGCCTCCTTGATCATCTTCCCTATTGGGTGTTCAAGCTCCATCTCCTCCAGCACCTTGGCGCCGTCATTAGTCACCGTTATGTCTCCGAGGCTGTCGACGAGCATCTTATCCATACCCCGTGGGCCGAGAGCCGTCTTCAGGGCCTCGGCCACCACCACGGCTACGGCTATGTTCCTACGCCTCGCCTCCCTGCCACGGCTCCTCTGGGTTCCCTCCTTCAGGATAAGGATGGGTTGACCGGTTGCGAGATAAGCCATCACACCTCACCTCCTTATAGCTCTGGGGGCTTCCACTCGGGTTTCTCCTCCTCCCCCTCCTTCTTCTTAGGAGGCTTCATCCGTTCAGCCGCTATGACGTCGTCGATCTTCAGTATCATCGCCGCAGCCTCCGTCGCCGATTTCACTATCTGCTTCTTCACCGAAAGCGGCTCAAAGACCTCCAGCTTCTCCATGTCGTCGACGCGGCTCTCAAGGACGTTGACACCCGTCCATATCTCACCCTTCTCATGTCTAGCCTTGATCTCGCTGAGCACATCGATGGGGTCTAGACCAGCATTCTCAGCCAGCGTTGAGGGGATGACCTCAAAGGCCTCCGCAAACCGTTCAAAGGCCATCTGCTCCCTACCAGGCAGCCCGACGGCTGCCTCCCTAACAGCTCTAGCGATCTCGATCTCGGGGGCACCGCCGCCGGCGACGATCTTAGGCTCCTCGACGACATCCTTCACCACAGATAGGGCGTCGTGAATCGACCTCTCAGCCTCATCGACGATCCGCTCTGAGCCGCCTCGGATGAAGACGGCTACAGCCTTCGGATTGCGGCATCCCTCGACGAAGACCATCTTATCCTCACCGATCTTCCGCTCCTCCACAACCTTAGCCCACCCCAAGTCCTCGGAGGTCAGGTCTTCGAGGTTGGTGACGATGCGGCCTTCAGTCGCCTTGGCCAGCTTCTCCATGTCTGAGGACTTAACCTGCTTCACAGCCATGATGCCATATCTGGCGAGGAAGTGGGCCGCCACGTCGTCGATGCCCTTCTGGCAGAAGAGGACGTTGGCTCCAACCTCCTTGAGGCGCTCAACCATCTCCCTGAGGAGATTCTCCTCCTCCTTGATGAAGGCCTCCATCTGCTCAGGCGTCTCTATATGGAGCTTCGCATCGAACTCCGTCTTCTTAACCTCGAAGGCGCGCCTTATGAGCGCTATCCTGGCATCCTCAACCCGTTTGGGCATCCGTGGATGGATGACCTCCTTATCGATGACGACGCCCTCTATGAGCCTCGTATCCATCAGGGACTCACCAGGCTTCTTCTCCACCATTATGTCGTCGAGGTCGACCTTGTATCGGTCTCCAATCTTCCTGGCGACGTGGAGGACGGCGTCGACGACGATGTCGGCGAGATGCTCCTTATTTGCTGAGACCAATTTGCTGGCCATGGAGGTCATCGCCACCTTTCGTAGATACTCCCTATCCGTCGGGTCGACCTCGATGGCGATCTCCTCCAGCTTCTTCAGCGCCACCTCCTCCGCCTTCCGATAGCCGTCGATGATGACCGTCGGGTGAACCTGCTTATCCATAAGCTCCCTAGCCCTCTTCAGGAGCTCTCCGGCGATGACGACAGCCGACGTGGTTCCGTCTCCGACCTCCTGATCCTGAGCCTTTGCGACCTCAACCATCATCTTCGCAGCCGGATGCTGGACATCCATCTCATCGAGGATCGTCCTCCCATCGCTGGTTATGGTGACATCACCGAAGCTGTCGACGAGCATCTTATCCATACCCTTAGGGCCGAGGGAAGACTTCAGGGCCTCAGCTATGATGACGGCTGCGGCGATGTTATTCCTCTGAGCCTCCCTGCCACGCTCCCTCCTCGTCCCCTCCTTGAGAATCAACACTGGGACGCCCGTCATCGCCGACAAAATAGGCACCTCCCAAAAATGGGCGACTAAAAGGCGATTTTTAAATCTTTCCTGAATTGTTCAAATTAACTAAATGTTGAAACCTATCACAAGCCTTTTAATGGAGGATGTGGACGGGGGAGACGGGATCATGAATTATGAGAAAAGGGATCATTCATCTGATTGGACATTTTATATATGTTGTGTTGTATTGTTTATTGATTCTTTTCTGCATCCTCCATTACAACTCAGCTAATTTAAGACTACCACTATATTCTGGATGGGCGCTCTTGATCTTTGGAGCTCTATTCCTTCTATGGTCGAGTCAATCCCGTAGGGGAGGGGATATGAGAGGTGGTGGGGAGGGAAAGGTTTTCGTTGAAAGTGGCCCGTATGCCCTCGTTCGCCACCCCGAATTCCTGGGCCATATTTTGATAATCTCCGCCCTCATCCTCATGACCCAGCACTGGATCAGTTTAGTCATGGGTTTGATGCTGATTGGTCTACTCTCCCTAGCCATGATGATGGAGGAGAGGGAGAACATAGAGAAGTTCGGTGATGCCTATAGGGATTATATGGAGAGGGTTCCGAGGATAAATCTACCAGCCGGAATAATTAAGCGAGTGATCCGAAGGAGGAGGGAATAAGCTCCTAGGCTTAGGGCTGATATCAGAGGGTTTTATCCTCTAAACTTAATAGAAGACGAGCCTCCACTATCGTGATGCTCCCCCTCCTAAAATCCTTCAGAGACGGGGATAAAGCCCGAGAGATATGCAGCCTAATAGAGAAGCTCTCGGGGGATAGAACCTACAGAATCGTCCATGTCTGCGGAACCCATGAGGACACCATAACCAGATTCGGCCTGAGAAGCCTACTGCCTAGGAATGTGGAGGTGAGGATGGGGCCTGGATGCCCCGTCTGCACCGTCTCCCCGGGGCATATAGAGAACGCCATCACCCTCGCCGAGGAGCGGGGAGTCATCCTCACAACCTTCGGAGACATGGTTAGGGTTCCATCGCCTAGGGGTTCGCTGGCGGAGGCGAGGGCGAGGGGAGCCGATGTTAGGGTTGTATACGGCATCCACGACGCCGTCAGGATCGCTGAGAAGACCGATAGGGAGGTGGTTCACTTCGCCGTGGGCTTCGAGACCACAGCCCCCACAACCGCCGCCGAGCTTCTGGCGGAGCCTCCGGAGAACTTCTCCGTCTATGTCGCCCATCTGCTGATCCCCCCCGCCATGCTCCACCTCCTGGAGCTGGGTGAAGCCCCGATAGATGGCTTCATAAACCCAGGGCATGTCAGCACCATCATCGGCGTCAGGGGCTACGGGGAGATCGAGAGGCGCTTCAAGGTGCCACAGGTCATCGCAGGCTTTGAACCCCTCGACGTCCTCATCGCCGTGGCCATGATCCTCAAGCAGATCGCCGAGGGCAGAGGCGAGATCGAGAACGAGTATAGCAGGGCTGTGAGATATGAGGGAAACGTGAGGGCTCAGAGGCTGATGTATGAGGTCTTCAAGGTTGTCGACACAGCTTGGAGGGGCATCGGAGTCATAAGGCGTTCTGGGCTGGCCCTGAGGGAGGAGTTTGAGGAGTATGACGCCTCAAAACGCTTCGAGCTTGAGGCGTCGGAGAGCTATGAGATGCCGGAGGGATGCCGATGCGGAGAGGTGTTGAGGGCGTTAATCTATCCCTGGGAATGCCCCCTCTTCCAGAGGGCCTGCACCCCCGAGACACCCGTCGGCCCCTGCATGGTCTCCCGTGAGGGGAGCTGCTATATAGCCGCGAAATATGGTGTAGAGGGGTGAAGCCATGACCCTTGCCAGGGTTCACATCTACGTCTCAGGTCGAGTTCAGGGGGTCTTCTACCGCAGCAACACGAGGAGGAAGGCCCTGGAGCTGGGAATAACCGGATGGGTGAGGAACCTCCCCGATGGGAGGGTTGAGATCGTCGCGGAGGGGGAGAGGGAGAAGCTTCTAAGCCTAATAGAGTGGTGTAGACGCGGCCCACCCCTCGCCAGAGTTGAGGATTTAGAGGTCATATGGGAGAAGCCAAGAGGAGAATTCGAATCCTTCACCATCAAGTGGTGAGGGTAGATTTATCAACTGCGCGGGGGAGATTGAAAGCTGTAAGAGGTGTAGAGGGTGAAGAGGGTCTACGACTTCGAGGAGGGCGGAAAGGAGATGAAGGCCCTCCTCGGCGGGAAGGGGGCAGGCCTCGCCGAGATGACGAAGCTAGGCCTCAGGGTTCCGCCGGGATTCACCATCACCACCCAAACCTGCATAGAGTTCTTCAAGGCCGGAGGGAGATTCCCCGACGGCCTATGGGAGGAGGTTCTGGAGCACCTGAAGCGATTGGAGGAGAAGACCGGCAAACGCTTCGGAGACCCTGAGAATCCGCTGCTTGTCTCCGTCAGAAGCGGCGCCCCCATCTCAATGCCTGGGATGATGGATACGGTGCTCAACCTCGGCATGAACGACGAGGTCGTCGAGGGCCTAGCCAAGCTGACGGGAGACCCCCGATTCGCATATGACGCCTATAGGCGTTTCATCACCATGTTCTCCGACGTCGTCATGCATCTTGACAGACATAAGTTCGAGGAGATCTTTGAGGAGGAGAAGCGGCGTGAGGGGGTGAAGGAGGATCCGGAGCTGAGTATCGAGGGCCTTAAAAGGGTGGTGGAGAGGCAGAAGAGGCTCTATGAGGAGTTGACGGGTAAGCCCTTCCCCCAAGACCCCTATGAACAGCTGAGGCTGGCCATAGCAGCCGTCTTCAACTCCTGGAACAATCCGAGGGCCGTGAAGTATAGGGAGATTGAGGGCATACCCGATGACATGGGGACGGCCTGCAACATACAGATGATGGTCTTCGGAAACATGGGGTGGGACTCTGGGAGCGGAGTCATGTTCACCAGAAACCCCTCCAACGGGGAGAAGGGGCTATACGGCGAGGTTCTCTTCAACGCCCAGGGGGAGGACGTCGTCGCCGGCATAAGGACTCCACTCTCAATAGAGGACCTGAAGGAGGTGAAGCCGGAGCTTTACAGGGAGCTGGAGGAGGTGGCTGAGAAGCTTGAGCGCCACTATAGGGATATGCAGGACGTCGAGTTCACCATAGAGAGGGGCACCCTATACATACTGCAGACCCGAACGGGTAAGAGGACTGCGAGGGCGGCCATAAAGATAGCTGTGGATATGGTTAGGGAGGGCCTCATAACTGAGAAGGAGGCCATAATGAGGGTTGACCCAAAGCAGGTGGAGCTCCTGCTGCATAAGACCGTCGACCCAGAGGCTGAGAAGACTGTTATCGCCAAGGGTCTACCGGCTTCGCCTGGAGCAGCAGTCGGTAGGGTGGTCTTCGACCCCAAGGAGGCTGAGGATTGGAGGGCTAAGGGTGAGAGGGTCATCCTCGTGAGGCCTGAGACGACCCCCGAGGACATCGGCGGAATGGTGGCCTCCGAGGGCATACTGACCAGCAGGGGTGGGATGACCAGCCATGCGGCCATCGTCGCCAGGGGCATAGGGAAGCCAGCCGTCGTAGGCTGCGAGGCCATAGACATCGACCTGGAACGGGAGTTCTTCAGAGCCGGAGATGTCGTGGTGAAGAAGGGGGAGATCATCACCATCGACGGATTGACGGGTGAAGTCATCCTAGGTGAGGTGCCCCTCGTTGAGCCTAAGATCGGAGGCGAGTTGGAGACTCTGCTAAGCTGGGCTGATAAGTATAGGCGCCTCGGCGTCTGGGCCAACGCCAACGATGAGAGAGACGCCTTGAAGGCGAGGGAGAACGGAGCTGAGGGCATCGGCCTCGCCAGAACTGAGAGGATGTTCCTCGGCGTGGAGAGGGTAGCCCTCGTCAGGCAGATGATAATGGCTGACACCCCAGAGGAGAGGAGGAGGGTGCTGGAGAAGCTTCTGCCGATGCAGAAGGAGGACTTCAAGCGGATACTCAAAGTCATGGATGGGCTTCCAGTTCAGATCAGGCTGCTGGATCCGCCGCTCCACGAGTTCATGCCAAGCGAGAGCGAGATACTCGCCAGGATATATGAGCTGGAGAAGGGTGGGGCGCCCCCTGAGCGGTTGGAGGAGGAGAGGAGGCTTCTGGAGAAGGTGAGGAAGATCAGCGAAGCCAACCCCATGATCGGGTTGAGGGCCTGTCGACTGGGCATCCTCTACCCCGAGATATATGAGATGCAGGCCAGAGCCATCTTCGAGGCGGCGTCGGAGCTGAAGATGGAGGGATATGACCCGAGACCTGAGATCATGATACCCTTGACCATGACCCATAGGGAGCTGGAGTACATCAAGCCCATCATAGAGAAGGCGAATAGGGAGGTGGCTGAGAAGTATGGGTTCAGAATTCCCTATCGATATGGGACGATGATAGAGATACCCAGGGCGGCGTTGACGTTGGATAAGATCGCGAGGGTCGTAGACTTCGTCAGCTTCGGAACCAACGACCTGACGCAGACAACGATGGGCCTAAGCAGAGATGACGCCCAGGGAACCTTCCTGCCGGTCTACCTCGACAAGGGTATACTCGACGAAGACCCCTTCTACACCCTAGACATAGAGGGGGTGGGGCAGCTCCTCAGGATAGGCGTCGAGAAGGGTCGAAAAGCGAATCCAAGGCTGAAGATAGGCATCTGCGGAGAACACGGAGGAGAACCCAAGAGCATCTACTTCCTCCACAGCATCGGCCTCGACTACGTCAGCTGCTCACCCTACAGGATACCGGTGGCCAGACTCGCAGCTGCGAGGGCAGCCCTCGAAGAGGAGATGGAGAAGAAGGACTGACAGTGGCTGTCAGTCAACGTGGGGAGAGGTGGGATGAGGGCCTCCATAGACCATGTAGGCCTACATGTCTCCAACCTTGAGAAGGCTGTAGACTTCTATCGGCAGACCCTAGGGCTTAAAATCCATAAGCGGATGAGGGTTGGCGAGGTTGAGATAGCCTTCCTCGACCTCAACGGCACATATCTAGAGCTTGTTCAGAGGCCAGGCTCACCTGAGGGAGCTCCACCTGGGAGGTGGAGCCACTTCGCCGTCTACGTCGACGAATTCGATGAGCTTGTCTCACGGCTTGAGGGCCTAGGCCTGGAGCTGAGGAGGGTTACGCTGCCGGATGGAACAAGGATAGTCTTCTTCAAAGACCCAGACGGCCATGACATCGAGGTCTTGGAGAGGAGGGTGGCTCAATAGCAGAAGTCGTAGGGTAGACCCCTCTCACGGCATAGCTCCACAGCCCAGGACTTAATCCGCCTATAATACCCCGAGGTGGGGGAGAGGGCCTCCAGAAAGGAGTCGACTAATTTGGGATAGTTCACCCTCAAGGCCCTGAGGATGGGTTGGAGATTTCCATACCTTATATTGAGTCTATCGAAGATGATGAGGTCAACCCGATCGGATAGGGCGTCAAGGAGTTCCGGTAGACCCCTCTCGCTGAGGTGGGGGAGGAGGGGGCCGATGAAGGCGTAGGTGGATAGGCCGACATCATGGAGCTCCCCAAGGGCCTTGATTCGTTGAGGAACCGGCGACGACCTCGGCTCGAAGACCCGTCTAACCCTCTCATCGATGGTGGTGATGGTGAATCCGACTTCACACTCTTCGAAGCGGGTTAGGAGGTCGATGTCCCTGAGAACCAGCGTCGACTTCGTCTGAACCACGATGGGATAGCCATACTCTAAGAGTATCCTGAGGAGGCTCCTAGTCAACTTGAATCGCCTCTCCAGAGGCTGGTAGGGGTCTGTGACGCTGGAGAGTAGAACCCTCCCAGGCTTCCTCCCCCTCGCCTCAGCCCTCAGCCTCTGTGGGGCGTTGACCTTCACGTCGACGAAGCTCCCCCACTCCTCCCCTTTATGGCCCAGGCGGGACATGAAACGCGCGTAGCAGTAGACACAGCCATGCTCACAGCCTATATAGGGGTTGACGGCGTAATCCACACCCCCTATACGGCTTGGGCTTAGAATCGTCCTACATCTCCTGAGGCCTACCTTAACCAACCTGATCCTTCATGGTCAAATAGGATAAATGGCTTTACAATATGATGATTAAATCAGCCCCCTGGAGGAGGCCATGGTGGATATACTCCCTCCTCTCAGCATTCACCTTAATGGCTCTACAGGCCCTCACCTCCTCCCTCTCCAGGAGGCGTCGATGGATCTTTGATGGATCCCCCGTCAACCTCCTTCCAGAGGATGAGTTGGTGGGAGCCTACCTAAACGAGACAGCTCTGGGGAATCCTCCCCTTGATCAATCTATTATGAGGGGGTTAGAGTTTAGGGAGAGGTGGAGGAGGTGGACGATGCGGCTATACCTCATCTTCGTCCTCCTCTGCGCTCTATATGGGGTTCTATCACTGCTCCTCCCTAGGCCCCCCTACTATCCACTGATCATCACTCTCCTCCCCTTCATCTCAGCCTACTTCCTCGCCAGAATCTGGATTGAGGA